>DASRFZ010000295.1:0-12253 GCA_035651275.1 Mycobacterium sp.
AGCGGATCATCCCGGTATGGATCGTCGCCGCCGGCTACGCCATCGCCTGCCAGGTGCCGATCTACCTGATGCGCTCATCACGTTTCACCGCACTCGAACTCGCCCAGGCGCTTCGCTATTTCCCCGACCTCGTCGTCGTGCTCGCTTTGTGCGCTGCCGTCGCGTTCTGCGCGCCGAACCGCAGAGCGTCGGCATGGCTCGACAGGTCGCGAGCCCGCGCAGCCGTGATCGTCTGCCTCGCAGGAGCATTCGTTGCATCCAGTCTTTACTCGACCGCAACGTTCATGACGAGCTGGCGTAACAACCCGGCGCAGTCGTATTTACAGAACGCGGAACGGTCTCTTGCACAAGCATATTCGACCTCCGACGCGCCGCTTCTTGACCAAGAGGTTGACCCGTTCGTCCTCCAACGAGTCGCCTGGCCTGAGAATCTGGCCAGCCACATGTTCGCATTGCTCTCTCGGCGTCCCGACTTCGCCAGTGCCACAAACAAACTCAGAATGCTTGACGCAGCCGGAAATCTCGTCGATGCAAAGGTCACCTGGGTGCGCACCATAAAAACGGGTCCGGTGCCGCACTGCGGTTACCTGGTGCAGACCAACGCGCCGACGCGAATGGCCCTCGACGGCCCGCTTCTGCCTGCCGACTGGACCGCAGAAGTGAACTACCTCGCCAATACCGACGGCTCTATGACGATGTCTTTGGCCGAGGGACCCGAAGCGAGAGTTCTTGTGCATCCCGGACTCAACCGCGTCTTTGTGCGCCTTCCCGGTGCCGGCGACGCCATCAACGTGCGTGCCAACACCGGAGCCTTGACACTGTGCATCGCCGCCGGACCGATCGGTTTCGTCGCACCTATGTAGCCACGTGCGGAGCCACCTAGGAGAATCGAACTCCTGACCTGCTCATTACGAGTGAGCCGCTCTACCGACTGAGCTAAGGTGGCGTGCCCTCCCGGGCGGCACGAGTCTACGGCAGCGCCCGCGGGCGGCCCAAGTTAGCGCAGCGCCTGCCCGACCGCCGCGACGAGCCCGTCGACCGCGAACTTCGGCTTGACGTTCGTCGCCAGCGCCTCTCGGCACTCGAGCACGGCCTCGATGCACCGGAGCAGTCGATCGGCGGGCGCGTGCTCCGCGAGCGCGTGCACCCGGTCGGCCATGTCGGGGTGATTCGCCTGCACATCGCCCGCCCCGGTTGACACCAGCAGTGCATCGCGGAAGTAGTTCGCCAAATCAATCAGCGCGCGGTCCAACGCATCCCGCGACGCCCGCGTCAACCGCGACTTCTGCCGCCGCTCAAGGTCTTTGATCGCACCCGTCGCACCGCGCAGCGTTGCCGCCGTCCCCTTGCCTGTCCCGCCGGCACCCAGGGCCGTCTTCAACTCCTCGGTCTCGGACTCGGCTCGTTCGACAGTCAGCGCCCGCGCTTCAGCGTCGGCGGTGGCCACCAACTCCTCGGCCGCGGCATACGCACGCGACGGCTTCATCGCGTCGCGCACCAACGCCAACGCCCGTTCACGACGTTCGCGCGCTTCGTGGTCGGTGGCCAGCCGGCGCGCCCGGCCCACATGTCCACCGCCGACCGACGCCGCCCACTGCGCCGTGTCCGGCGGCAACCCGTCGGTGTCGATCAGCACCTGCGCTATCGCGCCCACCGTCGGCGTCACGAGAGCGATGTGCCGGCATCGCGACCGCAGCGTGATCGCGATGTCCTCCGGATCCACCGACGGTGCGCACAGCAGGAACACCGTCGACGGCGGCGGCTCCTCGACAACCTTGAGCAGCGCATTCGCCGCGCCTTCCGTCAACCGGTCGGCGTCCTCGATCACCACGATCTGCCATCGGCCCGTCGTCGGCCGCCGCGACGCAATCTGGACGATCGCGCGCATCTCGTCGACGCCGATACTGAGTCCCTCCGGGATGATCCGGCGGACATCGGCGTGCGTGCCCGCCAACGTGGTCTGGCACGCCCGACAGACTCCGCAGCCGGGCTCCTCGTCGGACGTGCATTGCAGCGCGGCGGCAAAACACACCGCGGCGACCGAGCGCCCCGACCCCGGCGGCCCGGTGATGAGCCACGCGTGTGTCATGGTCCCCGTCGCGGCGGTGTTGTGAGCGGAATCACCGCGGGCTGCGCGCGCGGCCGCCGTCAGCTCCGCTTCCACGGCCCCTTGACCGACCAAACGCCCGAAAACGCTGCTCATCACCGACAACACTAGTGCTCGGGACCGACACGGACCGTGTCCAGAAACTACTGCGCGTCAGCGCCGACCGATACGGTGGATCTGTGGAAAGCACGGCCAGGACGATCGCGCGGATCAGGGTATTCACGCGCTGGGTCGTGCGTACGCCGTGGCCGGTCTTCGTGCTCGGCATGCTGCAGGCCGACATCATCGGCGCGCTTTTCGTTCTCGGCTTCCTGCGCTTCGGACTTCCACCCGAAGACCGCGTCGTGATTCAGGATCTCCCAGAGGCGAACCTGGCCCTGTTCGCCGCAGTCCTGTTGCTGGCCTTCACAATTGGCTCGTTGCTCAGCCTGCGGTTGCTGCTGCCGGTCTTCCGCTGGCAGCGCCGAGATCGCGACGGACGGCTTTCCGACGACGACGCCGTCGACGTCAACATCGAACTCGCCCGCACCCGCGCGCTGAAGATGCCGTTCTACCGCTCGGTCATCAGCGCAATCAACTGGTGCCTCGGCGGGACGATCTTCATCGTCGCGATCTGGCCCGTCGCCAGCCACTCCGCGCCGGTGGTCGCGGTCGCAACGGCGTTGGGCGCCATAGCAACGTCGATCATCGGCTATCTGCAAGCCGAGCGGGTGCTGCGGCCCGTTGCCATCGCCGCGCTGCGCGAGGGTGTGCCCGAGACCATCCACGCGCCCGGCGTGATTCTGCGGACGATCTTGACGTGGGTGCTGTCCACCGGGGTGCCGATCCTGGCGATCATCGTGGCGATCGCGGCGTCCCGGCTGTCGATTCTGCATGCGCGGGCCGAAGAGTTGTCCATGCCGATCTTGCTGCTCGCAGTCGCTGCGCTGCTGATCGGTTTGGCCGGCACCGTTCTGACGGCGATGTCCATCGCCGATCCGCTGCGCCAGCTCCGGTGGGCGCTCGGTGAGGTCCAGCGCGGCAACTACAACGCGCACGTGCAGATCTACGACGCAAGCGAGCTCGGCCTCTTGCAGGCCGGCTTCAACGACATGGTGCGCGAGCTGTCAGAGCGGCAGCGGCTACGTGACCTGTTCGGTCGCTACGTCGGCGAGGACGTCGCCCGGCGTGCCCTGGAGAGCCGTCCGGAGCTCGGCGGCGCGGAGCGCGATGTCGCCGTGCTGTTCGTCGACCTGGTCGGCTCCACCCAATTGGCCGCCACCCGTCCGCCCGCCGAAGTCGTCGGCCTTCTCAACGAGTTCTTCCGGATCGTGGTCGAGTCGGTCGACCGCCACGGCGGCTTCGTGAACAAGTTCCAGGGCGACGCCGCACTGGCGATCTTCGGTGCGCCGCTGGAACACCCCGACGCGTGCGGCGCGGCGCTCGCCGCAGCACGCGAATTGCATGACGACCTGGTTGAGATGCTGGGCGCCAACGAATTCGGCATCGGCGTGTCCGCGGGGCGTGCGATCGCCGGCCACATCGGGGCGCAGGCCCGCTTCGAGTACACCGTCATCGGCGACCCGGTCAACGAGGCCGCCCGGTTGACGGAGCTGGCGAAGTCCGAGGAGGGCCACGTGCTGGCGTCCGCGATCGCGGTCAGTGGTGCGCTCGACGCCGAGGCATTGTGCTGGAACGTCGGTGAGGTTGTCGAACTGCGGGGACGGACGGCACCGACGCAGCTTGCCCGGCCGGTGAAAACCAGTGTGCCGTCAGAGGTTTAGGACTTCTTGGCGGCGGTCTTCTTCACGGCCTTCTTGCGAGCGCCCTTCTTCGTCGCCCGCTTCTTCACCGGGCCCCGCGCGCGCCGGTCGGCCAGCAGTTCCGCCGCCCGCTCGTCGGTGAGCGTCAGCACGTCGTCGCCCTTGCGCAGGCTCGCGTTGGTTTCGCCGTCAGTGACGTAGGGGCCGAAGCGCCCGTCCTTGATCACCATCGGCTTGCCCGTCGCCGGATCGGCACCGAGTTCACGCAGCGGCGGCATCGAAGCCGCTTGGCGCCCACGGCGTTTCGGCTCCGCGTAGATCTTCAGCGCCTCATCGAGCGTGATCGTGAACATCTGCTCTTCGGTGGCCAGCGACCGAGAGTCGTTGCCCCGCTTGAGATACGGGCCATACCGCCCGTTCTGCGCAGTGATCTCTTCGCCTGTCGACGGGTCGACGCCCACCACGCGCGGCAGCGACAGCAGCATCAGCGCCTCGTCAAGCGCCACCGACTCCAGGTCCATCGTCCGCAACAGAGACGCCGTGCGTGGCTTGGGCCCCGTCGGCTTCTTGCCCTTCTTCGCGGCGGTCCCGTCCCCGTCGTCGTCGGGTGGTGGTGGTGGCAACACCTCGGTGACGTACGGACCGAACCGGCCGTCCTTGGCGACGATCTCGTGTCCGGTCTCGGGATCGACCCCCAGCGACCGCCCCTCTTGCGGTGTGGCGAAGAGCTTTTCGGCCAACTCCAGCGTCAGCTCGTCGGGAGTGATCGCGTCGGGCAGATTGGCCCGCTGCGGTTTCGGCTCGCCGTCGTCACCGGTGACCATGCGTTCCAGATACGGGCCGTTCTTTCCGACCCGCACGTAAATCGGGGTTCCCTGCTCGTCGTCAAAAAGCTTGATGGAGTTGACTTCTCGCGCGTCGATGCCTTCGAGGTTCACGCCGACGAGCCTCTTGAGCCCGCCCGCGCGCGCGATGGATTCCGGCACGCCGTGCTCGCCGCCGAAGTAGAAATTGGTCAGCCAAACTGTGCGCTGCTCCTGCCCGTTGGCGATCTCGTCGAGCTCGTCCTCCATCGCCGCAGTGAAGCCATAGTCGACCAGCCTGCCGAAGTGCTGCTCGAGCAGCCCGGTGACCGCGAACGCCACCCATGACGGCACCAGCGCGCGGCCGCGTTTGACGACGTAGCCGCGGTCTTGAATGGTCTTGATGATCGACGAGTACGTCGACGGCCGGCCGATGCCCAGGTCTTCCAGCGCCTTGATCAGCGAAGCTTCGGTGTATCGCGGCGGCGGGTTCGTGGTGTGCCCGTCGGCGGTCAGCTCGTTGGCCCGCACCTGCTGGCCCTCGGTCAGCTGAGGCAGCCGGCGTTCGGCGTCGTCGGATTCGCCGCCGGCGAGCTCGTCGATGCTCTCGACGTAGGCCGACAGGAAGCCCGGGAACGTGATCGTGCGGCCGCTGGCAGTGAACGCGACGTTCTGCCCGGTGTTGGCCTGACCGGTGATACGCAGGCTCAGCGTCGTGCCCCGCGCGTCGGCCATCTGCGACGCGACGGTGCGCTGCCAGATCAGCTCGTAGAGCCGGAACTCGTCGTTGTCGAGCTGGCTGTGCACCTGGCCAGGCGTCTGGAACACGTCGCCGGCGGGCCGGATCGCCTCGTGCGCCTCCTGCGCGTTCTTCACCTTCCGGGTGTACTGGCGCGGCGTCGGGTGCACGTACTCCTCGCCGTACAGTTCGCGGGCCTGTCTGCGCGCCGCGTCGATCGCCGACTGCGACAGCGTGGTCGAGTCGGTGCGCATGTAGGTGATGTAGCCGTTCTCGTAGAGCCTCTGCGCGATGCTCATCGTGCGCTCCGAGGAAAACCTCAGCTTGCGGCCCGCCTCCTGCTGCAGCGTCGAGGTCATGAACGGCGCGTACGGGCGGCGGGTGTACGGCTTGGATTCGACCGACGAGACGGTCAACTCGGCGCCTTCAAGGCCCCGGACCAGCGCACGCGCGTCCGCCTCGTCGAGCACGAGCACGTCGCCGGCCTTCTTGACCTGACCGAGCGAATCGAAATCGCGGCCGGTGGCGACCCGGCGGTCGTCGACGTTGACAAGGCGAGCGGTGAACATTTGGGGCTGCGCCGACGCACCGGCGTCCAATTCCGCGACGACGTCCCAATAGCTGGCGCTGCGGAACGCCATCCGGTCGCGTTCGCGCTGGACGATGATCCGGGTGGCGACGGACTGCACGCGGCCCGCCGACAGCTTCGGC
Organism: Mycobacterium sp.; assembly: GCA_035651275.1. GTDB lineage: Bacteria > Actinomycetota > Actinomycetes > Mycobacteriales > Mycobacteriaceae > Mycobacterium. The sequence continues at coordinate 6,103 of DASRFZ010000295.1, forward strand.
GCGACCTTCTTCCACAGCACCGGGCTGACCTCGTAGCCGTACAGCCGGTCCAGGATGCGCCGGGTCTCCTGAGCGTCGACCAGGTCGTTGTCCAGGTCGCGGGGATGTTCAGCGGCCGCGCGGATGGCCGGCTCGGTGATCTCGTGGAACACCATCCGCTTGACCGGGATCCGCGGCTTCAGCGTCTCCAGCAGATGCCAGGCGATCGCCTCGCCCTCGCGGTCGCCGTCAGTGGCCAGGTAGAGCTCGTCGACGTCCTTGAGCAGGCCTTTGAGCTCGCTGACCGTGCTCTTCTTCTCCGGGCTGATGATGTAGAGCGGCTCGAAGTTGTGGTCGACGTTGACGCCGAGGCGCGCCCACGGCTCGGTCTTGTACTTCGCGGGCACGTCGGCGGCATTTCTGGGCAGGTCCCGGATGTGGCCGCGGGACGACTCGACGATGTAGTTGGAGCCCAGGTAGCCGGCTAGTTTGCGCGCCTTGGTCGGCGACTCGACAATGACGAGTCGCCGCACATTCTTATTACCGTTGCCGCTGCTGCGGCCGTCCTCAGCCAACTGCGCTTCGCTCCACTTCTCCCCGCCGGTGGGCGTCGGACGACAATACTTCGTCCTGCCCGTCGGCATTGACAAGATGGCATTCCGGGCGTGCCGACGCAAACCGGCTCTCTCGCGTGGTGCCCCTAGACGTGGGGCCATTGCGACAACGCCTCGGCGTCGTCGGGCGGTTCCCCCACGTTCTCTACCAGGCGCGATAGTCGCCGACGGCCGCTGATCCGCAGGGCCGGACGGGTGCCGCGAGTGCCGATCAAAGTCGGTGCGATCCCGACCCGCATCAGAGCCGACGCGAGCGGCGAGTGAGTGTCGGGTGCGTGCGGGTCCAGTCCGAGCAGATAGCGGTCCGCGTCCCGGGTGCCGGCGGCCAGCACCCAAGCCCGCAATTCGCGGGATCCCGGCAGCCATTGCGGCGGGACGGTCTTGACGGCTCCCCGTGTCCATTCGCCGGCGATTGGCACTAACCGCTCGTCGGCCGGGGTGCGGACGAGCGGGGTGTCTTCGTCCGTGCGGGTGATCTCCGGCTCGAGGCCGGCGTCGTCGATCATCTCGGCCAGCGCCTCGGCGCGCCAGAGGTCGTCGACGACGACGGACAGCCGGGCCCCGCTGCCGACGAGAACAACCTGCCCGCTGGCGGCTAGTACGCCCGTCAAGTCGGTGACCGCGGGCGGCACCGACTCGGCGGAGAAGAAGGACAACTGGCTCACGAATCGACAGTAGGCCAGCGCTCGCCGCGATGAACGTGCGCTCTTGTCGGCGGCGACCGGCGGGTCGGCCCGCAGACACGCACGCTCGCGAAAACGACGCAATAAATAAGGAAAACCCCCGCGGCCGTTTCTGCGACTGCGGGGGTTCCGTCAGGTCTGGTTACTCAGATGGAACGCACACCTGTGGCCTGCGGCCCCTTGGGGCTCTGCCCGACCTCGAACTCAACTCGTTGGTTCTCTTCCAGCGTGCGAAAGCCGCTGCCTTGAATTTCCGTGTAGTGGACAAACACGTCAGCGGAGCCGTCCTCCGGCGCAATAAAGCCGAAGCCCTTCTCCGCGTTGAACCACTTCACAGTTCCCTGTGGCATTTCTCGATGTTTCCTTCTCTTACAGGGTTGCGGTGCATCGTCTTTCGGTACACCGGGCCCGTCACGTCCGCCAATCCCAGTTGAGAATCCTCGCAGGAACCGCGACCGCAACGTCGATCCTGCGAGTGCAATAACACGAACACAGAAGCTGCGACCGCCGTAAGTCAATCATGTTCGGCGCGATAGCGACAGTCTTGGCCTTGCAAACTCGGGAAGAATTGCGTTCGACGGGCACGTCAAACGAGCGGACGGGAGGGTGCGATGGCCGGGTTCGGCCGTGAGCTACTCACCGCCGCACTGGCCGGTACCGACGCCGGCGAACAGCCGTTGCGGCACGTCGCTGAGCTGCCCGCCCACCGCGGCGCGTCGATGCTATGGCCGGAGTGGGCTGAGGACGACGTCATCGCGGCGTTCGTCGATCGCGGGGTCACCGCGCCCTGGTCGCACCAGGTGCGGGCGGCGACGCTGGCGCATCAGGGACGCCACGTGGTGATCAGCACGGGCACCGCCTCGGGCAAATCGCTGGCGTATCAATTGCCGATTCTCTGCGCGCTGGCAACCGATCGTCGGGCGCGGGCGCTGTACCTGTCGCCGACAAAGGCTCTCGGGCACGACCAACTTCGCGCTGCCGCGTCGCTGACCGATGCGGTCGCGCGGCTGGGAGATGTCGCCCCCGCGTCCTACGACGGCGACAGCCCCGCGGAGGTGCGCCGCTTCGCCCGCGAGCAGTCGCGGTGGGTGTTCTCCAATCCGGACATGATCCACCTGTCGATGCTGCGCAACCATGCTCGCTGGGCGGTGTTCCTGCGCAACCTGAAGTTCGTCGTCGTCGACGAATGTCATTACTACCGAGGGATTTTCGGCTCCAACGTGGCGATGGTGTTGCGCCGCCTGCTGCGGCTGTGCGGGCGTTACACCGCTTCGCCGACGGTCGTATTCGCCAGCGCGACGACCGCGTCGCCGGGGATCACCGCGTCTGAGTTGATCGGCGCGGCCGTCGAAGAGGTCACCGACGACCAATCTCCGCACGGCGCACGGACTGTCGCGTTGTGGGAGCCGGCGCTTCGCCGCGACGTGACCGGTGAACACGGTGCGCCAGTGCGACGTTCTGCCGGCGCCGAGGCCGCTCGGGTGATGGCCGACCTGGTGGCTGAGGGCGCCAGCACATTGACGTTCGTGCGATCGCGGCGGGGCGCGGAGCTGACCGCCTTGAGCGCACGCGGACGTCTCGCCGACACCGCACCGGCCCTGGCGGACCGAGTGGCGTCGTACCGGGCGGGATACCTCGCCGAGGACCGCCGCGCGCTGGAGCGCGCGCTGGCCAGCGGCGAGCTGGTGGGCCTGGCGACGACGAACGCGCTGGAACTGGGCGTCGATATCGCCGGACTGGATGCGGTGGTGCTGGCGGGTTTTCCCGGCAGCGTGACGTCATTCTGGCAGCAGGCCGGCCGATCGGGGCGTCGGGGGCAGAGCGCGCTGGTGGTGCTGATCGCGCGCGACGATCCGTTGGACACCTACCTTGTGCACCATCCGGAGGCGTTGCTGGACAAGCCGATCGAGATGGTGGTGATCGACCCGACCAACCCGTGCGTTCTTGGTCCCCAATTGCTTTGCGCGGCAACGGAACTGCCGTTGACCGATGTCGAGGTGCGTGCCTGGGAGGCCTTGGAAGTCGCGTCGGCGTTGGTCGACGACGGACTGCTGCGCCGGCGGGGCCACGGCTATTTCGCTGCGCCGGGCGTCGATCCACACCCCGCGGTCAACATCCGCGGGTCCAGCGGCGACCAGATCGCGATCCTCGAGGCCGACACCGGTCGGCTGCTCGGCGGCGTCGACGCCGGCCGCGCGCCGCTGTCCGTGCATCCCGGCGCCGTGTATCTGCACCAGGGTGAGACGTACGTCGTCGACACGCTGGACTTCGACGAGGGAATCGCGTTCGTGCACGCTGCCGATCCCGGATACGGCACGTACGCACGGGAAGTCACCGACATCGTCGTCACGGGCCCGGGTGAGCGGTCCGATTTCGGTGATGTGACGCTGGGGCTGGTGCCCGTCGCGGTGACGAGTCAGGTGATTGGCTACCTGCGTCGCACGCCAGCCGGCGAGGTGATCGACTTCGTCGAGCTCGACATGCCTGCGCGTACCTTGGAGACGGTTGCGGCGATGTATACGATCACCCCAGACGCTTTGGAGCGCAATGGGATTGAGCCACTCCGCATTCCCGGGGCGTTGCACGCCGCCGAGCATGCCGCGATCGGCCTGCTGCCACTGATCGCCAGCTGCGACCGCGGCGACATCGGCGGACTGTCAACCGCGGTTGGCCCCGACACCGGCCTGCCGACCGTGTTCGTCTACGACGGGTATCCGGGAGGCGCTGGGTTCGCCGAACGCGGCTTCCGCCAAGCCGCTATGTGGTTGTCGGCCACGGCAGACGCGATCGAGGCATGCGAATGCCCGCAGGGCTGCCCGTCGTGTGTGCAGTCGCCGAAGTGCGGCAACGGCAACGATCCGCTCGACAAGGCCGGCGCTGTACGGGTTTTGCGACTGGTGCTGGCCGCGTTGGGCAGGTAGCCGAAAGATGCACTCACGGCTGTGGAATCACGAATTCAACGACCGTGGGCGCAATTTCGGCGCACGGCGTGACAGCGCGGAGGTCCCCCGACCCCTCCGTGAGTGACGACCGACCCCTCGACGGTCGTCGCCCCGGAATGCTGACAATGTCAACCTATTGAGCGCTCTCCTCGCTGCTGAAGACAGCGGACATGCCTGTGACAGCACGCGCGGTGAACGGCACGACAACGCATTCCGTTCCGCGCCTCGATTGCTCGGGCGCACGCGAAAAGTACCTTGCCCGAACGTCATTTGCAAGCATCGCCGCTGCGTACGGCCGGTTCGATGGGCTAAGTACACGCTCTGACGACGGAATCCGTTGCGTAACGATGATTACCACTACTCGGTGACTGGACCGGCGCGGGCGACGGCGCGTGCCGGCCCCGACCCAAACATGGCCAGGGCCACCGGCGCGTCAACGGTGACGACGACATCGAGCCCGTCGACGGAACAATCAGTCGCCGCGGTGCCCATGGCGCGCGCGACCGTCGATGCCTTCTCGCATGCGGCGCCGGAGCCAGCCGGCATGACCGTCGCCGCGGCCAACGCCGCCATGTCCGATGCGGCCTGCGCCCGGTGGCGGGCGATCACGGCCGAGCCGACGGCCACGGCGCCAACGGTGAGGGTGAGCAATGCCGCCATCATCGATGCCGCGACGATGCTCGCCGATCCGTCATCCCCCGGTTGGCTCGATAAGCGACACGGCTTCGGCCGTAATCGTGATCCCGGGCAGCAGCGCCGAGCCCGCGCTGACGCGCGCCACCGTGAATTCGCCGTCGCGGCGCAGTTGCAACACTGCGTCCGGCGGTGCGATTCGCTCGGCGGCGGCCTGCGCCTGCGCGTCGTCGCCGCGGGCCACCAGCCGCGCCGCCTCGCGCGCCGCGTCAATGCAGCGCACTTGCATCGATACCGCGGTGACTCCTGCGACGCACAACGCAAGCACCACCACCAGCGCCGCGATCGCGAACGCGGCCTCGACCGTGACGGCACCGCGGTCACTCAGACGTTGGTGTTCAGCGCTCGGCTGATGATGTTCGTCAGTGCGCTGACGATCGAGTCGCCGGTCACCACGGTATACAGAATGGCGCCGAACGCGGCCGCCGCGATCGTACCGATTGCATACTCGACCGTCGACATACCATCCTCGGCAACAAGCAACAGCGTTGTCCGAGCACGCAATTGACGCCATAGCGTTGTCATCTCTTCTCCTGTCATTTTCGTTCTTTCCGTGTCTGCAACGAAATCCATTGGTGCCCTTCATAACAACCCTGAGCCGAGGACCTTGCCGGCCAACCCTGCGACCACCGGCACGATGCCCAAGCAGACGAACGCCGGCAGATAGCACAGGCCCAGAGGGCCCGCGATCAACACCGACGCCCGCTCAGCTGCCGCCCTCGCCGCGTCGGCGGCGTCATGCCGCACCGACGTCGCCAACTCGGCGACGCCCTCGGCGAGTGCCGCCCCCGACGACGCGGACCTGCGTGCCAGCCGCAGCAGTGACTCGCAGTGCGGGTCGACCTCCGTGTCGCCGGTCGACCACGCAGACGCCGGTTCCGCGCCGAGCGAGAGCATGTCGGCGGCGCGCCGCAGAACCTCTCCTAACGGCCCCGGCGAGGTCGGAGCCGTCGCGGCGGCCGCCGCGGGCACGGCCATCCCGGCGGTCAAACACACCGCGAATACGTCGAGACTCGATGCGACGGCGATGGGATCAGCTTCTGCGCGCTCTTCGGGTGCGCGTTGGGGCGGTCGCGAAGCCACGCCCGCGCGGCGACGCACCGTCAGCGGACCGGGGGACACCAGAAGCGCCACCGCCAGGAGCATCGCCGACCAGGTCACGCCACTGCCCGCCCGGTGATTCGGTCCGACCACCGCAGACCAACACAGGCCAGCGCGACACCGATCAGTAGCAACCAGC
>DASRFZ010000296.1:0-3901 GCA_035651275.1 Mycobacterium sp.
GAAAAACGCGCGAATGATCTTCACGTGCTCACCGCCGATCAGCCCCGTCCGCTGTCCCGCCGCGGTGTACTCGAGCTTCGCGGCCAGCGGCTCACCCGTCAGCGCGTAGCGCGGCCCCAGATCGGCGGCCTCCTCGATGCAGCGCCGCGCCTCGCTGCGAGTGATGCGCAAGCGGTCCGCCAGCGCCCGCGCAGGGGTGTCACCCAACGTTTCCGGCGCCGCCTTGGCGACCTCGTTGATCAGTGCATGCTCACCGGCAGGAATCCGGCGCCGCCACTCGCGCCGCTGCGCCAACAACGTCAAGCGTTCCTCATCCGATAACCCCTCCACCGGCACCGAATCGGCCCACGCCAGCGCGCTGGCGACCGCGGCATACGCCGCCTTGGCATTCCGGAACTGCATCGAACGCATGTTCGAATCATATCGCGGCCCACCGACACGAAACCCGCGAATATGCGACCTCGGCCACAGGATATTTAGACGGCCTTACCGGTGGGTAGCCTTGAGGTTAATGAGCACTGACAACGCCGTCGTCGACACGACCTATGGCCCCGTTCGCGGCGTCGACCGAGGCAAGGTCACCGTCTGGAGAGGAATCCGGTACGCCGCCCCTCCGACTGGTGACCTGCGCTGGCGCGCACCGCAACCGCCGGAAGAGTGGACCGAAGTCGCCGACGCCACCCGGTTCGGTCCGGTCTGCCCGCAACCGACGTTGCCGATGGTGCCGCTCGACCTCGGCGCGCGGCAAGGCGAGGATTGCCTGTCGCTCAACATCTGGGCACCAAATACGCCGGGCGACCGCAAGCCCGTGATGGTGTGGCTGCACGGCGGCGCCTATGTCCTGGGTTCCGGCAGCCAGCCGCTGTACGAGGGAACGGCGCTCGCCGCGAACGGCGACACGATCGTCGTCACCATCAACTATCGCCTCAACGCCTTCGGATTCCTCGATCTCTCGGCGTACGACAACTCGCGCCGTCGCTACGAGACGAACCCTGGCTTACGTGACGTCATCTGCGCGCTGCAGTGGGTGCGCGACAACATCGCTGCATTCGGTGGGGACCCAAGCCGCGTCACGCTTTTCGGCGAGTCGGCAGGCGCGGGCATCGTCACTACGCTGCTGACCAGCCCGGCCGCCTCAGGCCTGTTCGCTGCGGCAATAGCCCAAAGTTCGCCTGCCACTTCGGTTTACAGCGCCGCCCGGGGCCAGCGTGTCGCGGCGACGCTGATAGAGAAGCTGGGGCTGGAAGCACACGACGTCGACAAGCTGGCCGAAATTCCCGCGCACACGCTGGTCGGGGCATCACAACACCTCTTCGACTCGGTGCCGTTGCAGACGCCCGGGATGTTGGCGTTCGCACCGATCGTCGACGGCGACCTGATTCCCGACAACCCGGTCAAGCTTGCCCGTGAAGGCCGGTCCCTTCCTGTGCCGCTGATCATCGGCACCAACAAACACGAGGCGGCGCTGTTCCGGTGGATGAAGTCGCCGCTGATGCCGATCACGCCACCGGCCCTCAAGGCCATGTTCGCCGAAATCGCCTCGGAGCAACCGGAATTGACGCTTCCCACTGACGAGCAGATCGGCATGACCTATGCGGGCATGCGGGTGAAGGCCAGGGGCATGGGCGTCGCGCGCGACCTTGGTTTCCGGATGCCGTCGGTGTGGCTCGCCGAAGGCCACGGCAAAGTGGCCCCGGTGTACCTGTACCGCTTCGACTTCTCCACCCCGATGCTGCGACTCCTGCGTATCGGCGCGACTCACGCGATGGAGCTGCCGTTCGTCTGGGGCAATCTCACGATGGGTCCGAAGGACCCGACGTACAAGCTCGGCGGACGCAAAGCGGGAGAGGCGGTTTCACAACGAGTGCAGGCGCGCTGGGTCAGCTTCGCGGCGCACGGCAAGCCGATCGGTCTGCCCGACGAGCCCGCGTGGATTCCGTACCAGGAGACCGACCGCGCATCTCTCGTGATCGATCGGACCGACACCGTCGTCAACGACCTCGACCGCGACATCCGCGCGATGTGGGGCGACGAGGTTCTGAATTTCCGGTAGCGCCGAGAGCCCCGATAAGCTGGCCGCGGAGGAATGACGGTGGATCGGATTGCGGCCTATCTCGACGTGCTGCCCCCGCAGATGCGCGATCCTGTGCTGTTCGCGATTCCGTTCTTCGTCGTCCTGCTTCTTGTCGAGTGGACGGCGGCCCGCAAGCTCGAGCACATCGAGTCCGGTCGCCCGCCGGCGGGAGCGTTCCATAGCCGCGATTCGTGGGCCAGCATCTCGATGGGGTTGGTCTCGGTGGCCACCACTGCGGCGTGGAAATTCGTTGCGCTGCTGGGCTACGCCGCCATCTACGCCTACCTCGCACCGTGGCACCTCTCGGCGCGCGACTGGTACACGTGGGCGATCGCCATCCTCGGCGTGGACGTGCTCTTCTACACCTACCACCGGATCGCGCACCGGGTGCGGTTGATCTGGGCGACGCACCAGGCGCACCACTCCAGCGAGTACTTCAACTTCGCGACTGCACTGCGCCAAAAGTGGAACAACAGCGGCGAGGTGCTGATCTGGATTCCCTTGCCGCTCTTGGGTATTCCGCCATGGCTGGTCTTCGCCAGCTTCTCCATCAACCTGATCTACCAGTTCTGGGTGCACACCGAACGCATCGACAAGCTGTGGCGCCCCGTCGAATTCGTCTTCAACACGCCGTCACATCATCGAGTGCACCATGGGATGGATCCGGAATACCTCGACAAGAACTACGCGGGCATCTTCATCCTGTGGGATCGCCTGTTCGGGTCGTTTCAGCCCGAGCTTCACCGTCCGCACTACGGATTGACCAAACCCGTCAACACATTCAACATCTGGAAGCTGCAAACCCGCGAATACGTTGCGATCGCCGACGACGTCCGCTCGGCCACCCGCTGGCGCGACCGCCTCAGCTACATTTTCGGGCCACCAGGCTGGGAGCCGAATGCCGTCGATTCAAGCCGCGCTAACAGATCGCCCGTGTTCGCCGATATGGCTATCGATGGAGTACATCCGGGTCGCAACGGGTAGCCGCACCGAAGTCTCGGCGCGCTGGCGGAACCGCCGGTAATGTGCAAATCCTGGCCGGTCGACCGGCCCACGACGGATCGGAGTTGACGGGTGTCGCGAAAAATCGTGCGCCTTATCGCAGCGGTAGCAACCGCGCCCGCCGCGCTCGCCCTAGCGTCTGCACCGGCGGCTCACGCCAGTCCAGTCCCGGTGTTTCCCGGCATGGAGATTCGGCAGAACACCAACGTCTGCACGCTCGGCTTCGTCGATCCGACGCTGCGGATAGCGCTCACAGCGGGCCACTGCCGCGGCAACGGGACCGTCACCGACAGGGACGGCAACGTCATCGGCACCATGGCCATGTTCCGCGACAACACCCCGAACGGCACCACGGTGTCGACCAACGATTCGATTAACGACTACGAAGGCATCAACCTGGCGCCCGACGTGCTGCCCAACGCCATCCTGCCCGGCGGGCGCAACCTCGTCACCGATCCGTCGGTGACCGTCCGCCCCGGAGAAGCGGTGTGCCACTTCGGTGTTGCCACCGCAGAGAGCTGCGGCACGGTGGAGGCCGTCAACAATGGCTGGTTCACGATGTCGCACGGAGTGGTCAGCCAGAAGGGCGACTCCGGCGGTCCCGTCTACGTCACGACCGACGACGGCCGCGCTGTGATCGTCGGGGTGTTCAACAGCACGTGGGGCCAGTTCCCCGCGGCGGTGTCGTGGAGCGCGATTCGCCAGCAGATCTCGGAGGACGTGAACGCGCCGTCGGCGCCGATCGAACGGTCTAATTGGCAACTCAGGCCGTGACTCCTCGGCGACGAGGCTGCGACCAAAACTAGAACGTGTTCCAATAGCGCG
>DASRFZ010000297.1:0-2171 GCA_035651275.1 Mycobacterium sp.
CGAGATGCTCGCCGAGGCGTTCCGGGAGCGCAACCTGCACACCGAGGATTCGCTGGAGGGGCCGCGCGCCTTCGTCGAAAAGCGGACGCCGAACTGGCAGTGCAGGTAGGCACGATGACCAGATTCGAAACGATCGAGCTCGACGTGGATGCTGACGACCGTGTCGCCACGATCACGTTGAACAGGCCCGAACGGCTCAACGCATTCAACCGTGCCATGTGTGAGGAGATGGCCGCGGCCTGGCGCGCCGTGAAGTTGGACGACTCCGTCAACGCTGTCGTGTTGCGCGCGGCCGGAACTCGCGCGTTCAGCGCCGGCCTGGACATCAAATCCTCCTACGGGCAGCCGACCAACGTCTGGAATCACGAAGACCCCGGCGAAGGGCTCAGCCCTAAGTGGCAGAAGATGTGGAAGCCCGTCGTCTGTGCCGTGCAGGGCATGTGTACGGCGGGGGCGTTCTACTTCGTCAACGAGTCGGATGTGGTGATCTGCTCCACTGACGCCACGTTCTTCGACTCCCACGTCAGTGCCGGGCTCGTCTGCGCACTCGAGCCGATCGGGTTGATGCGCCGCGTCGGGTTGGGTGAGACCTTGCGCATGGCGCTGATGGGCAACAGCGAGCGCGTCAGCGCGCAGACCGCGCAGCGAATCGGTCTCGTCACGGAAGTGGTTGCGCCCGAACAGCTCTGGTCACGCGCACATGAGATCGCCGCGACTATCGCCGGCTACCCGCCGTCCGCCACCCAAGGCACGGTCAAGGCCATTTGGGAATCCCTGGACAGGACGTACCGCGCGGCGATGGAACAGGGACTCATCTACACGCGACTGGGTAATCCGCTCGCACAGGCCGAACTGGAGTCCCAGTCCGGTGGTCCGTCGGCGCAGCCGAGGATTCGTTGATGGTCCATCCCCTCAGCCGTCGTATCTCCAACGTGTTGGCTCTGCAGCCCGACGCGCGGGCGATCGAATATGGCGGCCAGTGGTTTTCGTGGCGTCATGTCGGTGAGCTGGCGGCCCGGATAAGCACGTTGATCGAATCGGGTGCAGAAGTCGGAATGCTGCTGCGCAATCGGCCCGCACACGTCGCTGCGCTCCTCGGCGTCTTGGTGCGCGGGGCGTGCGTCGTCGTCGTCAACCCATCACGAGGTGACGAGCGGATCACCGCCGACGTCGATGAGCTCGGTCTGTCTCTGATCATCGGCGAATCCGGTGATCTGGCGAAGCTCAAGTCGTCTCCCCGCGCGGTGACGATCGCGGATCTCGCCGATGAGCCTCTGGTCGCCGACGGTCGTGTCGGCGGTGAAGTCGACCGTCAGGGTGTCGCGGTGCGGATGCTGACCAGCGGAACCACTGGGCCCCCCAAGCGAATTGATCTCACCTACGACATGCTGGCGCGCAGCGTGATGGGTACCGATTTCGAGAGATCGCCGGCGCCCACCGAACTGCGCCGCGGCATCGCGATCGTCAACTCGCCGCTCGTCCACATTGGCGGCGTCTTTCGGATCCTGCAATGTGTCACCGCGGCGAGACCGTTCGTCCTGTTGGAGCGATTCGAGCTGAACCGGTGGGCGGACGCCGTGCGGGCATACCGGCCGCAGACCGTGTCGCTGGTGCCCGCCGCGCTCCGGATGGTGCTGGACTCCGACCTGACCCGCGAGGACCTGGCGAGTGTCCGCGCGGTGACGTCGGGCACGGCTCCGCTCTCGGCCGACGACGCCGACGCCTTCACGGAAAGGTTCGGTATTCCTGTTTTGACATCTTATGCCGCAACGGAATTCGGCGGCGGTGTGGCCGGGTGGTCGCTGGCCGATCACCAGAAGTATTGGCAGAGCAAGCGCGGCAGCGTCGGCCGCGCCACCCTCGGAGCACAGCTACGGGTGGTCAGCGACGACGGCCGCCCGCTCGGCCCCGACCAAGCCGGAGTTCTGGAGGTAAAGCCGGGACAGCTGGGCGCTTCCGCAGAATGGATGCGCACCAACGACATCGGCCGCATCGACAGCGACGGCTTCCTGTGGATTTTGGGCCGTGCCGACCAGGCCATTATTCGCGGCGGGTTCAAGGTCATGCCCGACGACGTACGGACAACGCTGGAAAGCCATCCGGCGGTGCGAGGAGCGGCGGTTGTCGGCCAGCGCGATCCGCGCCTCGGCGAGGTGCCTGTCGCGATGGTG
>DASRFZ010000298.1:0-5537 GCA_035651275.1 Mycobacterium sp.
CGCGGGTCGAGCGTGAACAGCGATTGCGGACGCCCGGTGTCCAGACCGGTGTCGCCACGGTAGATGTCGACGGCAACCGCCGGATTGTTCAGCGCGGGATAACTCGACGACAGCAGCGTTCCGGTGAGCTCCTCCGTCGGAGCGAACAGTCCCTGGATCGCGATCTGGTGCTTGCGCCGCTGGTCGGCATCGGGGTAGGTGCCACCGGGCGGGTCGATGCGCACGACGCCCGACGACAGCAGTGTGCGCGGATCCTCGGGCCGCCACTGCACGGTGTCGGTTCTTGACTGCCCGTTGGGGAACGTCACTGTGAACGTTGGTGCATATCCGTGGCCCTGCAAGTAGATTCGGTCGCCCTCTATGCGCAGCGGATGGTTGACCTCGAGCCGGTACGGCCGCCAGGTCCCGGTGTCGAGGTCGTGCCCAGCCTGATAGTCGATGTGGGCAGCGAACGTGTTGGCTTGGCCCGACGGCAGGTAGTGTGCCTGGAAGTCCTTGACGCGCAGGCAGATTGGATTGAGGTCGGTGCCGTCGACGGTGTTGCCCGCGCGGAAGGAGTCGAAGGCGGCGGGAGAGGCCGAGCAGAAGCCGGGGCCGCCGTCGGCGATGACGATGACGTTGCCTTCATAGCCGAACAGCTTCCCGACTGCGACCGCGACGAGCAGGCCCAGCAGCGAGAAGTGGAACACGAGGTTCCCGAACTCGCGCAGATATCCTTTCTCCGCGGAAATCTCGGTGGCATCGCCTTGGTGGCGCGTGACGCGTCGCCAGCCAGTGAGTCGTGTCGAGATCGTCGCAGCCACCTCGGACGGCTCGCCGCTGGCACGTGTCTCCGCATGCTTGGGCAGCCTCGGCAAATTGCGCGGCGCGGCAACAGGTTTCGCCCGCAAGGTGCGGATGTGGTCGATCATGCGGGGCACCAGGCAGCCGACCAGCGACACGAACAGCAGCGCGTAGATCGCGGTGAACCAGAAGCTGGAGAACACGTTGAACGCCTGCACTCGGTCCAGCCACGGCCCGATGTGCGGATGTTCAGCGATGTACTGAATCACCTTCGGCTCGTTGAGGCTTCGCTGTGGCAGCAACGCTCCGGGTATCGCGCCGAGCGCGAGAAGGAAAAGGAGCGCCAAGGCGGTGCCCATCGACGTCAGCGCACGCCAGGTATTGCGGGCCCACGCGAGAACGCGTCTCATATCGGCAGCTTCGCGTCCGTAACCAAGGCGTCGCGCACCCAGGAGATGAAGTCGTTCCACACACCCGTCACGAGTGCCAGGCCGACCACGATCAGCAGAATGCCCCCGAAGATCTGGATAGCTCTGGTGTGACGCCGCAGCCAGCCCAGCCCTTGGACCGCTCGGGCTGAGCCGAATGCCAGCAGCACGAACGGGATTCCGAGACCGAGGCAGTACGCAGTGACCAGCAGTATGCCCCGCGCGACGCTGGCATTGTCGGTGGCCGACGCGACCGCGATCACGCCGGTCAGCGTCGGCCCTAGGCATGGTGTCCAGCCGAGCGCGAACACCGCTCCAAGCAACGGCGCACCGGCCAGGGTGGACAGCTGGCGCGGGGTAAACCGCACCTGGCGTTGCAGCGCGGGAATGAGGCCGACGAACACGAAGCCCATCACGATCGTCAGCACACCGCCGATGCGTTGCAGCAGAACCGCATTGGTGATCAAGGTCGTCGTCATCCCGAGCACCGCGACCGTGCCGAGCAGGAACACCGCCGTGAACCCCACCACGAACAGCACAGCGGAACCTGCCACCCGCCAACGCGCAGTCTTCACCGCCACTCCACCCGGCGCGTCGTCGTCGGCGCCGACGACCGCCGCAAGATACGACAGGTATCCGGGAACCAGGGGCACTACGCACGGCGAGGCGAACGACACCAGGCCCGCGAGGATGCTGACGCCGACCGCGACGAGAAGTGGTCCGGCGGCGGCGATTTCGGTGAAACCCGTCACTGCGTTCCTGGCTTGCCGGGCTGCTCGGCGGCGAGTCGCTGGATAAGAGGCATCAGGTCCCCGGCGAGAAGTTCGCGCAAGAACACCGCCGCGACGCGATGCTGGCGGTCGAGCACCAGCGTCGACGGGATGACGGTCGTCGGGAACTTTCCGCCGAAGGCGAGCATCGTCCGCATCGCCGGGTCGTAGATCGACGGGTAGGTGATCTTGTGGTCGACAATGAAATCGCGGGCGGCGTCGCGGTTGTTGTCGCGCACGTCGATGCCAAGGAATGCGACACCCTGGCTCCGGGTGGCGTCGTACGCCTGTTGGAGCTGGCTGACTTCCGATCGGCACGGCCCACACCACTGGCCCCAGATGTTGACGACGACGACCTGGCCGTCGAAGTCGTCGAGCGAGACCGTCTTCGTCGGATCCATCACGCTGGGACCCGCTAATTTGCCTGGGCGGCCGCGCTTTTCGGGAGGGTCGTAGAAGATATCGGTCTTACCGCCAGGTGCGACGAACACGAACGTGCCACCCTGCGCGACGGCGTCGTGGCCGGTAGAGCAGGCGGCGAGCACTGCGGTGAGCACGGCCACAATGGCGATCAGCCGGCGCACTACTCAGCTCCCCGCGGGTTCCGAGTAGCGGATATAGACGAGCTCGTCGCCGTCATACACCAGAGACGTCAGCGAGGCCAGGCCGCACTGGCGTCGGCGCGGGTCGTGCCAGAGGCGCTTGCCCTGAAGGTGCTGGCGCAGTGTCCACACCGGCAATTGATGGCTGACGATGACGCCTTCGTGACCGGCCGCCTTCGCGCGGGCTTTGTCGATCGCCGTGGTCATTCGCGCGGCGATCTCCTTGTACGGCTCACCCCACGATGGCCGGAAAGGGTCACGCAGCTTCCACCACACCCGCGGATCACGCAGCGCGCCGTCGCCGGGGCCGATGCGTTTGCCTTCGAAGAAGTTCTCCGACTCGATCAGGTCTGGGTCGGTGGCGATATCCAGGCCGTGCTTCGCCGCGATCGGTGCGGCGGTTTCCTGCGCGCGCTGCAACGGGGACGCGACGACGAGAACAATGTCGTTGTCCGCCAACGAATCAGCGACAGATTGAGCTTGCGCCTGACCGGTCTGCGACAGCCCGTAACCGTCGAGCCGGCCGTAGAGAATTCCCTCAGGGTTGTGCACCTCGCCGTGGCGCATCACATGCAGGGTCGTCGTCTCGGCCATCACTGCTCCGGCCGCGGAGCACGTCGGGCGGCCTCTGCGGCAGCGGGCAGAGCCGCCTCGATGCGGCGGAACGCTTCTTCGTCCAAAACCGCTGAGACGAACCAGGTTTCGAATGGGCTCGGCGGCGGGTAGACGCCGCCGTCGAGCAGCGCGTGGAAGAACGGCGGGTATCGCCAGGTCTGACTTGCCTTCGCGGACGCGAAGTCGGTGACCGGGCGGTCGCCGAAGAACACCGAGAAGAAGTTGCCTGCTTGCGGAATCGCATGCGGCACACCGGCTTCGGCGAGAGCGTCGTGAAGTAGTTCGACCAGACGATCGGCGTTGTGGTTCAGCTTCGCGTAGACGTCGTCGTCGGCAGCACGCAGTGTCGCGAGCCCGGCGGCAACGGCAACCGGGTTACCGGACAGTGTGCCGGCTTGGTAGACGGGCCCCAGCGGCGCAAGGCGTTCCATCACCTCGGCGCGGCCGCCGAACGCCGCGGCGGGCAAGCCGCCGCTCATCACCTTGCCGAAGGTGTAGAGGTCGGCGGGCACCGGCTCCAGCCCGTACCAACCGGAGCGGCTGACCCGGAAGCCAGTCATCACCTCGTCGCTGATCAGCAGCGCGCCAGCATCGTCGGTGATGCGGCGCAGCGCGGCGTTGAAGCCAGGCTCAGGCGCGACGGTGCCCATGTTGCCCGGGCACGCCTCGGTGATGATCGCGGCGATGTCGTCGCCGAACCTCGAAAAGGCTTGCTCGACGGCGTCAACGTCGTTGTACGGCAACACAATTGTGTCCGCAGCCGTCGCACCGGTGACTCCGGGTGTGGATGGCAGACCGAGTGTCGCGACCCCGGAGCCGGCTTCGGCCAAGAGCCCGTCGACGTGGCCGTGATAGCAGCCGGCGAACTTGACGACCTTGGGCCGGCCGGTGAATCCGCGCGCCAGCCGAACCGCGCTCATCGTCGCCTCGGTGCCTGAGTTGACCAGCCGAACCCGCTCGACCGGCGGCACGCGGCTGATGATCTCAGCGGCCAGGTCGGTTTCGGCGGGCGTGGGTGCGCCGAAGCTGAGCCCGGTGGTGGCGGCTTTCTGGACGGCTTCGACGACGGCCGGGTGGGCGTGGCCGAGGATCATCGGCCCCCAGGAGCAGACGAGGTCGACGTAGCGGTTGCGGTCGGCGTCGACGAGCCAGTAACCCTGCGCCGAGGTGATGAACCGCGGGGTGCCGCCGACCGAGGTGAAGGCGCGCACCGGTGAGTTGACGCCACCAGGGATGACCAGCGAGGCGAGGTCGAATAGTCCGGCGGAGACGGCAGTGCGGGCGGCACTGTCGTCGGCGGGGATCCGCGCGGCGCTGGACATGTCCCCTAGTGTCCCAGCCCGCGCGCAAGTGTCGACTACAGGGTGTAGGAGAACTAGCCCGTCGGCGTCAGCGCGAAGACCGGGTGATCGGCCTCGTCCGGCAGTTTCTCGAAATAGCCGTCGACGGTGCGGCCGGCCTTCTTGCGGTAGGCGTCCAGGATCGGCTGCCGGCTTCCGGCGGGTACCTCGGCGGCCGAGTAGTTCTCTGTCCCCTTCTTGTTCGCGATCGTGACGGTCGGATTGGCGCGAACGTTCTTCACCCACTGCGATTCGCCTCGCGTCGACACCAGGTACTTCGTGCCATCGACGTCAACCGTGAGCACCGGGATCTTCTGGGGCTGCTGGCTGCCGCGCTTCGTCAGCGTCAGTGTCTCGGTATTGGCGATGCCGGTGGCCATCGCGAGCTTGTTGAAGAGCTTGACGGTGAACCAGGGCGGCTTGAGGTAGGCCATGACGTACGAGTTTGATGTCGGTATGCAATTACCGCAATGGCTGGCCCGGTTCAACCGCCGCGTCACCAACCCGATCCAGCGGCTCTGGGCGGGCTGGGCGCCGACGTTCGGCATCCTCGAGCACGTCGGACGCAAGTCCGGCAAGACCTACCGCACGCCGTTGAGTGTGTTCAGCACTGACGACGGCGTCGCGATCTTGCTGACCTATGGCCCGGACCGCGACTGGCTGAAGAACCTGACCACCGCGGGCAAGGGCCGCATGCGGCGCTACGGCCGGACCTTCACCGTCACGGATCCGCGGGTGATGCCGAAGTCGGTGGCCGCGCCGTCGGTAAAGGGACTGTGGCGGCCGATCTTCGCGCGGCTGCCGTTCGAATATGCGCTGCTGCTGACCAGGGCGGACTGAGGATGCCGTTGCCAGCCGATGACCTTGCGGTGGTTCGGCGCTGGGTCGACGCGCTCAACGTGGAAATGCCCGACTCCCGTGGTTGGGAGCTGTACTGGGCAGACCGTAATGACAACTTCCACATGTACGAGTTCGTCGCACCCACCCACAACATCCGCC
>DASRFZ010000299.1:0-3276 GCA_035651275.1 Mycobacterium sp.
TCGTGGTAGACCTGTTCGGCAGGTGCCTGCGCGCCCAACCGGTAGCGCCAGACCGTGTCCGGACGCCACGCGTCGTCGACCGTGACGTAATACACCGTCTGGTTGTCTGCAGCCCACGTGACGCCCGCGCCGATCCCGGCAAGCTCGTCGGCGTACCGTTCGCCGGTGCGTAAGTCTTTGAACCGCAATGTGTATCGCTCGTCGCCGACGATGTCGACGGAGTACGCGAGCACATTTCCGTCGATGCTGACGCTGGCCGCACCCAACGCGAAGAACGTGTGCCCTTCGGCCTCCTGGTTCTCGTCAAGCAGCACCTGTGCGCCGGGTATCTCCGTGTGCTCGTCGAGCTGCGGCGGCGACCAGTCGTCGGGATCGCCGACGGGACAACGGCATTGCACCGAGTACTGCTTGCCTTCGAAGCTGCGCCCGTAGTACCACCACTCGCCGCGACGGGTCGGCACCGACAGGTCGGTCTCTTTCGTCCGGGCTTTGATCTCGTCGAATATCCGTTGTCGCAGCGGCGCCAGGTGTTCGGTCAGCTTCTCGGTGTAGGTGTTCTCGGCAGTGAGGTGATCGATCACCTCGGGGTTCGACTTGTCTCGCAGCCACTCGTACGGGTCGACGAAGATGTCACCGTGGTGCTCCCTGACGACATCCACGCGTTTGGCCTGTGGCGGCTCGGGCTCTGCGCTCACGCCGCGGGCTCGATCCAGTCCGCGAACTTGCGTCCCGAAATCCGTTCGTACGCCTCGATGTAACGCGCCCTGGTCGCGTCGACGATCTCGGGAGGCAGCGGCGGTGGCGGGTCGCCGCTGTCACGATCCCAGCCGGAGCCCGGGTCGGTCAGCCAGTTGCGAACGTACTGCTTGTCGAAGCTGTGCTGACGCACACCGACCTCGTATTCGTCGGCCGGCCAATAGCGCGACGAGTCCGGCGTGAACACCTCGTCAGCCAAGACGAGCTCGCCCCGCCCGTCGACGCCGAACTCGAACTTGGTGTCCGCGATGATGATTCCGTTCCGCAGCGCGTGCTCGGCCGCCTGGCGGTAGATACCCAATGTCGCATCCCGCAGCGCCGCAGCGCGATCAGCGCCGACAAGCCCAGCCACCGCGTCGAACGAGATGTTCTCGTCGTGCAGGCCCAGTTCGGCTTTCGTGGCGGGCGTGAACAGCGGCTCGTCGAACTTGCTGGCCTCCACCAATCCCGGCGGAAGCTCAATTCCGCACAGGGCGCCCGTCTTCTGGTAATCCAACAACCCCGAGCCGGTGAGGTATCCGCGGGCGACGCATTCGACGGGCAGCATCTCGAGTTTGCGGACCACCAGTGCGCGGCCCAGCACCTCGCTGGGAATTCGCGGATCGTCGGGCGGCCCGGCGAGATGGTTGGGCGCGTCGACGAAGTCGAAGAAGAACACGCTCATCGCGGTGAGAATGCGGCCCTTGTCCGGAATCTGCGAAGCCAAGATGTAGTCGAATGCGGAGATCCGGTCGGTGGCGACGAACAGCAGGTGGTCGGCGTCGACCTCGTACAGTTCGCGTACCTTCCCGCTGCCGAGGTGTCGATAGTCGGTGAGGGCGGGTCGCATCGCGTCAGCCTAACGGCATCGCCGGTGGCCCTCGCTGTGTTGGGATCGTCGCCATGACTACGCGGTATCTCCCCTATGCCAGCACGCCCGGCCGGACGATCGTCCAACTCGTCAGCGACCTCGTCGTCGCCGGCTGGACGACGTTGTGGGTATGGGTCGGGATCGCGGTGTACACCGCGGTGTCGACGATCGCCCAGGCTGGCCGGCGAGTGGAAAGCGGCGCCAACGGGATCGCCGGCAATCTGGATTCGGCAGGGCACAGCGCGGGCAAGGTGCCGTGGATCGGTGACGCGCTGAGCAAGCCGCTGACCGCCGCGGGCAACGCCGCGCACGACATTGCGGGCGCCGGGCACAGCATCGACACGACGGCCAGCTGGCTGGCGGTGCTGCTCGCGCTGGCGGTGGCGGCGCCGCCGATCCTCGCGCTCGCGATGCCGTGGCTGGCGTTGCGGCTGAGGTTCTTCCTGCGCAAGCGGACGATGCTCGGGCTCGCCGCCACGCCCGCCGGGGAACAACTGCTGGCGTTGAGGGCCCTGGCCAACCGCCCGCTGCGACGGCTGGCCGCGGTCACCCCGGACCCGGTCGGTGCGTGGCGCCACGACGACCGGCACGCCATCCGCGGCCTGGCCGCGCTGGAGCTGCGGGCTGCCGGCGTCGGTGTCGGCGCGCTGAGACGCGGTCAGCGCTTCTGAGCGCGCCGAGAGGGAACGCGACCGCTGCCCTGCGGCGTCCATGCATTCGTGATCGAGGACTATTTGCGTTGTCAGGACGGCGTTATCACGCTTGCACAGGCCCGTCGCGCCGGGCTGAATAAGGATGCGGTGAATCGACGCGTTCAATCCGGTCGATGGCGCCGATGCTCAGCAGGTGTCTACTTCGCCGATGACCGACCGTTTACGCCAGCCGCTCGCATCAGGGCGGTGGTGTGGAGTTACGGGCCGCATGCGGCCGCGAGCGGATTGGCTGCGGCCTGGTGGCACGGCCTCGTTTCCGTCGCTCCTGAAATAGTCGAAGTCACCGTGCCGCGAAGCAGTCATGGTCGCGCTCACAGCGAGTCGCGAATACGCCGGCGTGATCTCGCACCCGCTGATCTCGTCGAGCGACGGCATCTTCGAGTCACCGCATTACCGCTTACCGTTCTCGAGGCCGCCGTCGTCCGGGGCGGCGGCGCATCCCTGATGGATGCAGCGCTTCAGCGCCGAGTCACCTTGGCCGAATTGGAACGCGCGCATACGCGTAACCTGCCCCGACGTGGCTGCCGCGCGGCCCGGCGATTACTGGACGCCGCGTCCAGTGGCGCCCGATCCGAGGCGGAGCGGTTGCTGATCCGCATACTCCGCGACGCGCATATCGAAGGCTGGCAAGCCAATTACTCGGTCGCCGGCTACCAGGTCGACGTGGCGTTTCCCGCAGCCAAGATCGCGATCGAGGTCGACGGCTGGGCTTTTCACAGTGATCAAGCGGCATTCCAGAACGACCGGACCCGTCAGAATCACATCGCGCTGCTCGGCTGGCAGGTGCTGCGGTTCACCTGGCTGGACCTCGTCGACCACCCCGACCGCGTGATCAAGCAGATCCGCCACGCACTTTCGGCGCGCTGAGACGCGGTCAGCGCGTCTGAGCGCGCCGAAAGTTTCTAAAACCAGGCGAACAGCACGACCAGATCGATCACCTGCAGCCCTAACGCAACG
>DASRFZ010000300.1:0-11448 GCA_035651275.1 Mycobacterium sp.
AATCCATTCCCGGCACACCCGTGAGGTCAAGGCCGGCCCCGGTGATGTCGCGCAATTCTGGCGTGGTCAGCAGCAGCTCGTTGACGTCGATGCCGTTGACGTACGGCCCTTCGGTCGGCGACATCGCGGCGGTGCCGTCGACGATGCGCGTACATCCGCCGGCGAGCGCGACCGCGGCCAGGCAGCTGAGCAGCGCAGTGCTGCGTCGAGCCATGATGGGACCAGAATACTGTTGCGGACGTGAACGCATTCGCTGCGGCGACCGCAGTCGGCTCGTGGCCGGGGACCTCAGCGCGAGACGCAGCAGAAATCGTCATCGGTGAGTTGCACCGGCTGCCGCATCTGGTCGAGCTGCCCGCGCGGGGCGTCGGGGCGGACATGATCGGGCGGGCCGGCGCTCTGCTGGTCGACATCGCGATCGACACGACGCCCCGCGGATATCGCATCGCGGCGCGTCCGGGATCGGTGAGCCGCCGCGCGCGAAGCTTCCTCGACGAGGACGTCGACACTTTGGAGGAGGCGTGGGAGACGGCGGGTTTGCGCGGCAGCGACCGGACGGTGAAGGTGCAAGCGACGGGCCCGGTGACGTTGGCGGCGCAGCTGGAACTGCCGAACGGCCATCGCGCGATCACGGACGCGGGAGCGCTACGCGACCTGACGAGCTCGTTGGCGGAAGGCGTTGCGGCACATAGGGCAGAGATCGCCCGGCGGTTGCAATGTCCGGTGGTGGTGCAATTCGACGAACCGTCGTTGCCTGCGGCGTTAGCGGGACGGCTGCTTGGGGTCACGGCGTTTACACCGGTGCATCCGGTGGACGAGGCGGCGGCAGTCGAATTGCTCGACGAATGCGTGACTGCCGCCGGCGTAGAGGTTGCCGTGCACTGCTGCGCATCGGATGTGCCGTGGAAAGCGTTGCAGCGCAGTAAGGTTCATGCGGTGATGATTGACCCATCTGAGGACGACCTCGACGGCATCGGCGAGTTCGTCGACAGCGGTCGCACCGTGATGCTCGGTGTCGTCCCGCCGACCGCATCCGGAAAGCCGCTCTCGGCTGGGCAACTGGCCGAAAGCACCGCTGCGCTGACCGATCGCCTCGGCTTTCCCCGACGACTGCTGGCGGAACGGGTTGGCATCACGCCGGCGTGCGGCTTGGCTGAGGCGACGCCGGAATGGGCGCGCACAGCAGTCGAACTCGCGCAGAAGACAGCCGATGCGCTGGCCGATCCGGAAGCCGTTTAACGCTCGTCGAGCTGACGGACCAACTTTCTCGGGGCGACCAGCCGGTACGAGGCGTCGACGAGCTCGCGCACCTCGTTCCAGTCGATCGCGGCGGCGGTGAAATCGAGCCCGAGCCAACCCGACGGCCCCATGTAGGCCGGGAAGTAGAAGCGGTTGTCTTGTTCGAGCGCGCGGCGTTCGGATTCGTCGACCTTCACCAGCATCGAATGCGGGAACGGTGTCATCTGGCCGTCGCGCTTCTCGTTGCCGCCGTACATGACGAACATCTTGGGCGCGCAGAACACCGGCCGGCCCCAGGAGATCTTTTCGAACGCCTCGGGAAAGCCCAGCGCAATGTCGCGCAGCTGGCGCAGGCCGAGGTCGTCGTCGCTGAACATGATCGGGTGCGGCACGGCATTGAGCGTATTCAGTGCTCGCTCGCGGTGTTGTCGGCGGGTTTCGATAACCTGCGCTGGTGGATTCCGTCGATCCCGACGTCCGTCGGCGCTGGCAGGAGCTGGCCGAGCAGGTGCGCGAACATCAGTTCCGCTACTACGTCAAAGACGCACCGGTCATCTCCGACGCGGAGTTCGACAAGCTCCTCAAGGAGCTCGAGGCGCTGGAGGACCAGCATCCGGAATTGCGGGTGGCCGACTCGCCAACCCAACTTGTCGGCGGCGCCGGCTTCGCGACCGACTTCGCCGAGGCCGAACACCTCGAGCGAATGCTGTCGCTGGACAACGTTTTTGCCACCGAGGAACTGGAAACGTGGGCCCAGCGCGTCGAGAACGAGATCGGCCGCGAGCCGTACTACCTGTGTGAGCTGAAGATCGACGGCGTCGCGCTGTCGCTGGTGTATCGCGACGGGCGATTGACACGCGCGGCCACCCGGGGCGACGGGCGCACCGGCGAGGACGTCACCAACAATGCCCGCACCATCGACGACATCCCCGAAAAGCTCACGGGCACAAAGCAATACCCCGTCCCAGCGGTACTGGAAGTCCGCGGGGAGGTGTTCTTCCGATTGACCGACTTCGAGAACCTCAACGCCAGCCTCGTCGAAGATGGCAAGGCGCCGTTCGCAAACCCGCGCAACAGCGCGGCCGGATCGCTGCGGCAGAAGAATCCCGCCGTCACCGCGCGGCGCAAACTGCGAATGATCTGTCACGGCATGGGCTACACCGAAGGGTTTCGGCCCAAGACGCTGCACGACGCCTACACCGCGCTGAAGGCGTGGGGGCTGTCGGTTTCCGAACACACCACGCGGGTCAAAGGCGTGGCGAAGGTCGAAGAACGCATCGCCTACTGGGGCGAGCACCGCCACGACGTCGAGCACGAAATCGACGGCGTCGTCGTCAAAGTCGACGACGTTGCGCTGCAACGCCGACTCGGGTCGACGTCCCGCGCGCCGCGCTGGGCCATCGCCTACAAGTACCCGCCGGAGGAGGCGCAGACCAAGCTGCTCGACATCCGCGTGAACGTCGGTCGCACCGGCCGCGTCACCCCGTTCGCCTACATGGAGCCCGTGAAAGTGGCCGGGTCGACGGTCGGGCTAGCGACCCTGCATAACGCGTCAGAGGTCAAGCGCAAGGGCGTGCTGATCGGCGACACCGTGATGATCCGCAAGGCCGGCGACGTGATCCCCGAAGTGCTCGGCCCCGTCGTCGACCTGCGCGACGGGTCAGAGCGCGAATTCGCGATGCCGACGCACTGCCCCGAGTGCGGGACCGAGCTGGCGCCCGCCAAAGAGGGCGACGCCGACATCCGCTGCCCAAACTCCCGCTCCTGCCCAGCGCAGTTGCGTGAGAGGGTGTTTCACGTCGCGGGCCGCGGCGCCCTCGACATCGAGGGGCTGGGATACGAGGCCGCGATCGCGTTGCTGAAGGCCGTCGTCATCGCCGACGAGGGCGACCTGTTCACGCTGAGCCAGGACGACCTGCTGCGCACCGATCTGTTCACGACGAAGGACGGCAAGCTCTCCGCGAACGGGGCCCGGCTGCTGGCCAACCTGGACCGCGCGAAGTCGCGGCCGCTGTGGCGGGTGCTCGTCGCACTGTCGATCCGCCACGTCGGCCCGACCGCCGCCCGGGCGCTGGCCACCGAGTTCGGCAGCATCGACGCGATCGAGGAGGCGTCGCAGGAACAGCTGGCCGCCGTCGAGGGCGTCGGCCCGACGATCGCCGAGGCCGTCACCGAATGGTTCACGGTCGACTGGCATCGCGCGATCGTCGACAAGTGGCGGGCCGCCGGCGTGCGAATGCAAGACGAACGCGACACCAGCATCAAGCGCACGCTCGAAGGGCTGTCGATTGTGGTTACGGGCTCGCTGGCGGGGTTTTCGCGCGACGAGGCGAAAGAGGCGATTGTCGCGCGCGGCGGCAAGGCTGCCGGCTCGGTGTCGAAGAAGACGGCGTTCGTCGTCGCGGGCGACTCTCCGGGTTCCAAGTACGACAAGGCCGTCGAGCTCGGTGTGCCGATCCTCGACGAAGACGGGTTCCGCGAATTGCTGGAGAACGGGCCGCCCTGATCACCGCAGGATCGTCGCGACGATCCCGGCGAGATAACCCAGGCGCGCGACCTCCGACGGTCGGAAATCCGGCCCGCCGGCACGGCCGAGCATTACTGCGCGGCTGGGGCTGCCCAGCGGAGCCGCGGCCAGTGTCGTGTCCATGTCGCGCCACAGCTGCGGAACCCAGTCGGCCGTGCCGTCGAGCGCGGCCGCGTGGTCGAGCGGCAGCCACGGCGCCGACGACGCCGACGTTTCCGGCGCTCCCGGACTTTCGACGAGCCGGTCGAAGCCGTCGTCGTGCAGCTGCACCACTGCGCACCAGCCGACGCGCAGCACCCGCGGTGCTTCGTCGGCCAGAATCTGCAGCTTGCCCATCGGATCGCGCCCTGCCGCAACGTGGTCGATCAATTCGAGTTCGCGGTGCGCCTCGAGCAGACCGGTGTGCGGCCGAATGCTGTCCACGCGAACGCCATTGAGCGCCTCGGCCGCGGTGATCAGCATGTCGGGCATCGCGCCGGGCGGAAGGTCGACAACGAGATCGTCGATCGCCACACCCGACATCCGCTCGACGACGTCGAGGGACAGGATGTCGGCGCCGACGGACCCGAGCGCGACGGCCAGCGAGCCGAGGCTGCCCGGCCGGTCGGCGAGCGCGACCCGCAGCAGATAGGAAGGCATGTGCTGAGCATTCCAGCCCACGGCTAGGCTTGCCGACCGTGCCTGCCATCTCCCGTGACGAGGTCGCTCGACTGGCCAAGCTGGCGCGTCTCGCGCTCACGGACGCCGAGCTGGACAGCTTCGCGGGGCAGCTCGACGCGATCCTCGGCTACGTCAGCCAGGTGCAGTCCGTCGACGTCACCGACGTCAAGCCCACCGGTAATCCGCTCAAGGACGTCAACGTCACCCGACCCGACGTCGCCGGGGAGTGCCTCACTCAGGAGCAGGCGCTGGCCGAGGCGCCCGCGAGCGACGACGGACGGTTCGCGGTGCCGCGGATCCTGGGGGAGCCGGAGTGAGCACGAGCGAGCTGATCCGGCTCGACGCGGCGACGTTGGCGGAAAAGATCGCCCGCCGCGAGGTGTCGTCGGTCGAGGTCACGCAGGCCTGCCTCGACCAGATCGAGGCCACCGATCAGCGCTACCACGCGTTCTTGCACGTCGCCGCCGAACAGGCACTGACCACAGCGGCAGAGGTCGACAAGGCAAGCGAACCCGCCTCTCCGCTGGCCGGCGTGCCGCTGGCGCTCAAGGACGTGTTCACCGCGACCGATATGCCGACGACCTGCGGCTCCAAAATTCTCGAGGGCTGGCACTCGCCGTACGACGCCACTGTGACCGCGAAGCTGCGCGCGGCCGGCATCCCGATCCTGGGCAAGACCAACATGGACGAGTTCGCGATGGGCAGCTCCACCGAGAACTCCGCGTACGGGCCGACCCGCAACCCGTGGAACGTCGAGCGGGTGCCCGGCGGGTCCGGCGGCGGAAGCGCGGCGGCGTTGGCCGCATTCCAGGCGCCATTGGCGATCGGCACCGACACCGGGGGGTCCATCCGCCAGCCAGCAGCGCTGACCGCGACCGTCGGCGTCAAACCCACCTACGGCACGGTGTCGCGATACGGGCTCGTCGCGTGCGCGTCGTCACTGGATCAGGGCGGCCCTTGCGCCAGAACGGTTTTCGACACCGCGCTGCTGCACGCGATCATCGCCGGCCATGACGCGCACGACTCGACGTCGATCGAGGCTGACGTGCCCGACGTCGTCGCCGCTGCGCGCGCCGGCGCCGCGGGCGATCTCAAAGGCGTGCGCATCGGCGTTGTCACCCAGTTGCGCAGCGGCGAGGGGTACCAGCCCGGCGTACTGGAATCCTTCAACGCGGCTGTCGAGCAGTTGACTGCGCTGGGCGCTGACGTCAGCGAAGTGTCCTGCCCGCACTTCGAAAACGCGATGGCGGCGTACTACTTGATCCTGCCGTCGGAGGTGTCCTCGAACCTGGCGCGATTCGACGCGATGCGTTACGGCCTGCGGGTCGGCGACGACGGCACGCACAGCGCCGAAGAGGTGATGGCGCTCACGCGGGCCGCCGGCTTCGGTCCGGAAGTCAAGCGCCGCATCATGATTGGCACGTACGCGTTGTCCGCTGGATACTACGACGCGTACTACAACCAGGCGCAGAAGGTGCGCACACTGATCGCACGCGATCTCGACGAGGCGTATCAGCACGTCGACGTGCTGGTGTCGCCGACGACGCCGACGACCGCGTTTCCGTTGGGGGAGAAGGTCGACGACCCGCTGGCGATGTACCTGTTCGACCTCTGCACACTGCCGCTGAACTTGGCCGGACACGCAGGCATGTCGGTGCCGTCAGGGCTGTCACCCGACGACGCGCTGCCCGTGGGGCTGCAGATCATGGCGCCTGCGCTGGCCGACGACCGGCTGTACCGGGTCGGTGCGGCTTACGAGACCGCGCGCGGGCCGCTGCCGCCGGCGATCTGAGTCGACGAGCGCACGCTAGTTGTACGCAAACCGCGAGTGCGGGTGCGAACAACCGTGCGCTCGGCGTTAGATGGGCATATGCGGATCGGAGTACTGACCGGTGGTGGCGACTGTCCCGGCTTGAACGCGGTGATCCGCGCGGTCGTGCGGACAAGCGATTCCCGCTACGGCTCGTCGGTCGTCGGATTCCTCGACGGCTGGCGTGGTCTGCTGGAGGACCGCCGTGTCCAGCTACAGAACGACGAGCGCAACGATCGCCTGCTGGCCAAGGGCGGCACGATGCTGGGCACCGCGCGGGTACACCCGGACAAGCTGCGCGCCGGACTGAACCAGATCAAGCAGACGCTCGACGACAACGGCATCGACGTGCTGATCCCCATCGGTGGCGAAGGCACGCTGACCGCCGCGCATTGGCTGGCCGAGGAGAACGTTCCCGTCGTCGGCGTGCCGAAGACGATCGACAACGACATCGACTGCACCGACGTGACATTCGGCCACGACACCGCACTGACCGTGGCCACCGACGCGATCGACCGGCTGCACTCGACCGCGGAGTCGCATCAGCGCGTGATGCTCGTCGAGGTGATGGGCCGCCACGCCGGGTGGATCGCGCTGAATGCCGGGCTGGCGTCGGGCGCGCACATGACGCTGATTCCCGAGCAGCCGTTCGACGTCGAAGAGGTGTGCCGACTGGTTAAACGGCGGTTTCAGCGAGGCGAGTCGCATTTCATCTGCGTCGTAGCGGAAGGCGCAAAGCCGGCCGCGGGCTCAATGAGCTTGCGCGAGGGCGGTATTGACGAGTTCGGCCACGAGAAATTCACCGGGGTCGCCGCGCAACTGGCTGCTGAGGTGGAGAAGCGGATCAACAAGGAAGTGCGCGTCACCGTGCTTGGGCACGTGCAGCGCGGCGGGACGCCGACCGCATACGACCGCGTGCTGGCCACCCGGTTCGGGGTCAACGCCGCCGACGCCGCGCACGCCGGTGAATACGGGGTGATGGTCTCGCTGCGTGGACAGGAGATCGGTCGCGTGCCGTTGGCCGAGGCCACCCGGCAACTGAAGCTGGTGCCGCAGAGCCGATACGACGACGCCGCCGCGTTCTTCGGCTGATGAGCCCCGTCACTAGACTCGGCGGTATGACGATCACCGCTCCTGCCGAGCTGCTCGACTACGACGACGTCGTCGCGCGCTTCGAGCCGGTGCTCGGGCTGGAGGTGCACGTCGAGCTGTCGACCGTGACCAAGATGTTCTGCAGCTGCCCGACCGCCTTCGGTGCAAAGCCGAACACTCAGGTGTGTCCGGTGTGCCTGGGCCTTCCCGGCGCGCTTCCGGTGCTCAACGAGGCGGCAGTCGAGTCGGCGATCCGCATCGGCCTCGCGCTGAATTGCGAGATCGTCGACTGGTGCCGGTTCGCCCGGAAGAACTACTTCTACCCGGACATGCCGAAGAATTACCAGATTTCGCAATACGACGAGCCGATCGCGATCAACGGGCACCTTGACGTACCGCTGGACGACGGGACGACATTCCGGGTGGAGATCGAGCGCGCACACATGGAGGAAGACACCGGCAAGCTGACCCACCTCGGCAGCGAGACCGGCCGCATTGCAGGTGCGACGGCGTCGCTGCTGGACTTCAACCGCGCGGGAGTGCCGCTGATCGAGATCGTGACCAAGCCGATCGTGGGTGCGGCAGACCGCGCCCCGGAGATTGCCCGCGCGTACGTCACCGCGTTGCGGGACTTGTTGCGTGCCTTGGGTGTTTCGGATGTGCGGATGGATCAGGGCTCAATGCGTTGTGACGCGAACGTGTCGCTGATGCCTCTCGGGGCAACGGAATTCGGCATCCGCACCGAGACCAAGAACGTCAACTCGCTGAAGAGCGTCGAGGTCGCGGTGCGTTACGAGATGCGCCGCCAAGCCGCAGTTCTCGCGTCCGGTGGCCGCGTCCACCAGGAAACCAGGCACTTCCACGAGGACGGCTACACGTCGCCGGGCCGCAGCAAGGAGTCGGCGGAGGATTACCGCTATTTCCCCGAACCCGATCTCGAACCGGTCGCGCCGCGTCCTAAGGATGTCGAGAAATTACGGCAGACGCTGCCTGAGCTTCCGTGGCTGCGGCGCAAGAGAATTCAGCATGACTGGTGTGTCTCCGACGAGGTGATGCGCGATCTGGTCAACGCCGGTGCCGTCGAGTTGGTGGCCGAGACCATCGAGCACGGCGCGTCCAGCGAGCATGCCCGGGCATGGTGGGGAAACTTCTTGGTGCAGAAAGCCAATGAGGCCGGAGTGCCACTCGACGCGCTGCCGATCACGCCCGCGCAGGTTGCCGCGGTGGCAAAACTGGTCGACGATGGCACGCTGTCGAACAAGCTGGCCCGGGAGGTCATCGACGGTGTGCTCGCCGGCGAAGGCGAGCCCGACCAGGTGATGGCCGCGCGCGGACTGGAAGTCGTGCGCGACGATTCAGCGCTTCAGGCCGCAGTCGACGAGGCGCTGGCGGCCAATCCCGATGTGGCGGAAAAGATTCGGGGTGGCAAGGTCGCTGCCGCCGGCGCGATCGTCGGCGCCGTGATGAAAGCCACGAAGGGACAGGCCGACGCGGCGAGGGTGCGCGAACTGGTGCTTGCGGCCTGCAGCTGACGGTGACGTCCGATGCAGCCGGTGTACTACGCGATCGTCGGCCTCACCGTCGCCGCCCATTTCGCGTTCATCGGCTACCTGGTTGTCGGTGGGTTTATGGCATTGCGGTGGCGGCGCACCATCGTCTGCCATGTGCTGACTGCGATTTGGGCCGTCGCGATCGAGACGCTGGACTTCACGTGTCCGCTGACGACGTTGGAGCGATGGGCGAGAGGACATGCCGGAATGGCGCCTCTGCCGTCGGACGGTTTCATCGCGCACTACATCACCGGCGTGCTGTATCCGACGAATTGGCTAGGCGGCGTGGAGGTCGCCGTGTTCGTGGTCGTCGTCGTCTCGTGGCTGCTTTACGTGCGGCAGGGCCGACGACGCCTCGCGTCGAATCGGCGCTGACTTCCGCGACGACATCCGTGCGTCGGCCTGCGCCCGACGGGCCGTCAGCACCACCAGCAGCGGCCAGGTGATCTCGGCGAACGCCGCGATCCGCTCGGCCAGGCCGAGATCCTCGCCGTTTTGTGCTTCCCAGTAGACCCAGCCGAGCAGGACGGTCAGCGCGAACGATGCGGTGATCGCCCAGCGCGTCCGGCACGCCAGCGGTGCCGACGCCGCGTCGGTCATCGACAAGACCGGAGCAACGGCCAGCACGACCGCACCGGCGCCGGCCGCAAGGATGTGCGCGGTCGCCGGGCCGTGCAGGTGCGTGGGAAACGCCGCGACGGCCAGCCCGCAGCATCCGGCCACCGCGAGCGCCAAACGGGGGACCAGCCGCAGCACGAATAATCCCGCCGCGGTGACGATCTGGCAGATCGCGCTGATGACGAACCCGGCGGTCATAATCCACTGGGCGCGGCCCGTCGTCGCCAGAATGCTCAGGGTCTCGGTGATCGGGTTGTAGCCGTTGGTGACGACCATCCCCGCGAGTCGCGCGGCGACGAACAGCGTCAGCGGTGCGCCGATAGCCGAGATGAGGGCCCACACCGGAACCTCTGACCGCGCGCGCGTCATGCAGATAAATTTCCCGCCCGCGTGGGTGCCGAAACGGTGCTGTTAGCCACTCAACAGCGTCATCACCGCGTTCGCGTAGCGCTCGAGCCGCGCGCGCGGGTAGCCGTCCGGGTCGCTGATCGCCAGGCGGCCCAGCATCTCGGCGAACGAAAGCATGGTGTGTGCGAGTAACGCCGGATCGAGCGTCGCCAGTGGCGGCCGAAGCGCAGCGGCCGCCACTGCGAGCTGTTCGGTGCGCGCCATAACCGTCGACCGGGCCTCCCGCAGCGAATTGCGATACTCCCGCGGCGCGGTGTCGGGCACCGTGAGGACCAACCGCCAGCGCGTCGGGTTTTCCATCACCGCTTCCAGAAATGCGGAGACAGCGGCGCCGTAGGCTCCGGTGGGGCCGAGCCGGGTCAGGTCGTCGGGCATGGCCTCCGAAACCTGGGCCAGAGCGCGCGCATGTTCGCGTTGAAGCAGAGCGGCGACCAACTCTGCGCGGCTGCGAAAAGCCGTGTACACCACGGGCTTTCCTACCCCGGCCTTCGCGGCGACCGCCTCGATGCTGAGCTCTTGCAGTTGACAGTCGGCGAGGACGCCGAGTGCAGCGTCGAGCAATTGCTCGCGGCGCTCGTCGCGCGGCAGCCGCGGCGCGTACTTGCGGCGTCCGGTCGTCGTCACACCGGCTAATGCTACTGCGCCGTTGTATTCGCTGGCAGCTGCGCCCGCCTAGACCAAGTCGTCGGTCGGACGGGGGAAGCCACCCTGCTTGAACAGCGGGAACACCACGTCGTCGAGCTTCATCGCGTCGCCGAACGTCTTGTTCACGGTTGCGCCCCAGACGTTGCCGTCGGCAGACACCGCGAGCGCCCATGCGTGGCCGTGGTCGTCTTGACGCATCACCTCGGGCTCGCCGGTCACCGCGCCGGATTCCGGCGCGAGCCGCACCGCGACCGTCTGTTTGGTGTTGACGAGGTTCACCAGCACGATGCCACCGAGTGCCGCGCAGCCTGCCACTCCCGGCTTGTCGGGCCACGTCCACACGGTGGACTGCTTGGAGTCGGCGGTGATCCGCTGCAGACGGTCGGCGGTGGGGGTCCGGTCGGTGATGTAGAGCGAGCCGTCGGTGGGGTCGACGCACAAGCCGCCCGCCGAGCCCATGTTCGACATCGCGGTGGTGATCGGCGCCTGGTTGACGGTCGTGGGCTGCTCGATCCGAATCAGCTTGCCGGCGAGGGAGTTTGGATCAGCCGCCAGCGCGGGATTGCCGGCGTCGCCGGTGAGCACGACCAGAGTGGTCGGGCTGGTGAAGATCAACGCGCCGGTGTTGCCGGTGGCGCCCTTGGGAATTCCGGTGAGGATGTCCTTCGGCACGTCACCGTCGGCGATCCGGATGACGCGGTTGTCGGTGGGCGTGCTGATGTAGGCGTACATCAACCTGTCCTGCTCGTACGTCGGTGACAGCACGATATCCATCAGTCCGCCGTCGCCGGACGCATCGACCGGGATGACCATCTTGACCTTCGGCTCGGCGTTGACCGACACCTCTTTGACCGCGCCGGTGATGCGCTCGGCCACCAGCGCCGACTTGCTGTCCGGAC
>DASRFZ010000301.1:0-18855 GCA_035651275.1 Mycobacterium sp.
GAGAACATCATGATCGTCGACCTGGTCCGCAACGACCTCGGCCGTGTGGCATCCGTCGGCACCGTGACGACTCCCGAACTGCTGGCGGTGCGCCCGGCCCCGGGGGTGTGGCATCTGGTGTCGACCGTGGCCGCCCAAGTATCACTGGGCGTGCCGACGGCAGATCTGCTCGACGCGACGTTCCCGCCCGCATCCGTCACCGGAACGCCGAAACACCGTGCACGCCGACTCCTTTCGGAATGGGAACCGCACACACGTGGAATCTTCTGTGGCACAATCGGATTGGCGTCGCCCGCCGCCGGAACGGAGTTGAACGTCGCGATCCGCACCGTCGAATTCGACGCTGACGGCCGCGCGGTGCTCGGTGTCGGCGGCGGCATCACCGCCGATTCGAACCCCGACGCGGAATGGTACGAATGCCTGCACAAGGCCGCCCCGCTGCTCTACGGCCTGGACCGCAGCACCGCGTCGTAAAGCTCGCGGCGGGGAGGCGCACCCGGATGCGCGCGGATCACCTCGGCGCACGCGTCCTTCACCCGCGCACCCGCGTCGACCAGCGCGCTGACCTCGGCCACCAGCGCGACAATGTCGGCCTGCGGCTTCGCACCGGCAAGCACGACGGTGATCTCGCCGAGCACCCCCTCGGCGGCCCAGTCGGCCAGTTCCGCCAGCGTGCCGCGCAGGACCTCTTCGTGCACCTTCGTCAGCTCCCGGCAGACCACCGCCCTGCGCGACGGGCCGAGCTCCTCGGCGGCGTCGGCAAGGCATGCCGCCAGCCGGCGCGGCGACTCGAAGAATACGCAGGTGCGGTGCTCAGAGGCCAGCGTCGCCAGCCAGGCCCTGCGCGCGGAACCCTTGCGGGGCGCGAAGCCCTCGAAGCAGAACTTTTCGGACGGCAGCCCGGAAACCGCCAGCGCGGTCGTCACCGCCGACGGCCCCGGCAGGCACGTCACCGGGATGCCCTCGGCGATGCAGGCGGCGACGAGCCGATAGCCCGGGTCGCTGACCAGCGGCATCCCCGCATCGGTGACGGCCAGCACGGTGGCACCGGACTTCATGTCGGCGATCAGAGCCGGCACGCGAGCCGCTTCGTTCTGGTCGAACAGGCTGATCACCCGGCCGCCGATCGTCACGTCCAGCGCGCGGGCCAGCGTGCGGATTCGCCGCGTGTCCTCCGCGGCGACGACGTCCGCGGCACCGAGCGCACAGACCAGGCGCGCCGACGCATCCGACGGCTGGCCCAGCGGTGTCGCGCCCAGCAGCAGTCGGCCCGCCATGGCGACAGCTTACGATCGCCGATGTGACCGTCGCGGACGTCGAGCAGGAGGCCGAGGCACCAGACGTCCCGGTGATCAGCCCGGGCCCGACGGCACCGGTCGCCGACTTCGGGCCCACCGACCGGCTGCGCGGCTGGGCGATGACCTCCGTCGTCGCCGCGCTGGCCGCGATCACCCGATTCATCAACCTGGCGCAGCCCACCGACGCGGGAACGCCGATCTTCGACGAGAAGCATTACGCGCCGCAGGCGTTCCAGATGCTGTCCAACCACGGCCTCGAGGACAACCCGGGCTTCGGGCTCGTCGTGCACCCGCCGATGGGCAAGTTCATCATCGCGATCGGCGAGGCCATCTTCGGATACAACGGCTTGGGCTGGCGGTTCAGCGGCGCGGTGGCCGGGGTGATCCTGGTGGTGCTGGTCGCGCGGATTGCGCGGCGGATGAGCCGCTCGACGCTCGTCGGGGGAATCGCGGGTCTGCTGATCATCGCCGACGGCGTGAGCTTCGTGGCGGCGCGCACGGCACTGCTCGACGGCTATCTGACGGTGTTCGTCGTCGCCGCGTTCGGCGCGCTGATCGTCGACCGCGACGAAGTGCGGGCACGCGTGCATGTCGCATTCCTCGAGGGCCGCATCGACGAAACCCCTTGGGGCCCAAGGCTCGGCGTGCGGTGGTGGCGCTTCGGGGCGGGCGTGCTACTCGGGTTGGCGTTCGCGACCAAATGGTCCGGCCTGTATTTCATGCTGTTCTTCGCGGTGCTGTCGCTGGGGTTCGACGTGGCCGCGCGCCGCCAGTATCACGTGCCGCGGCCGTGGGTCGGGGTGTTGCGCCGCGACGTCGCGCCGACTTTCTACGTCACGGTCGTCATCCCGTTCGCGATCTATATGGCTTCGTACGCACCGTGGTTCGCGTCCGAGACAGGTGTTGACCGCTACGAGGTCGGCCGCTCGATCGGCACCGGCGGCCCGGGCAGTTTCTTGCCGGACGCGATCCGCTCGCTGTGGCATTACACGTATGGGGTGTACAAGTTCCACGCCGGACTGACCAACGCGGCCGGCAACTACCACCCGTGGGAGTCGAAGCCGTGGGCGTGGCCGATGTCGTTGCGGCCCGTGTTGTATGCGATCGACCAGCAGAACGTTCCCGGCTGCGGCGCGCAGTCGTGCGTCAAGGCAGTGATGATGGTCGGCACGCCGGCGTTGTGGTGGCTCGCGGTGCCGGTGCTGTTCTGGTCGCTGTGGCGTGCGGCCGTCAAGCATGACTGGCGTTATGCCGCTGTGCTGGTTGGGTATTGCGCGGGGTGGCTGCCGTGGTTCGGCGACATCGGGCGGCAGATGTACTTCTTCTATGCATCGCCGATGGCGCCGTTTCTCGTCATCGCGGTCGCGCTGATCCTCGGCGAAATCGTGCACCAGCCTGGGCAGTCGCGGGAACGACGCACGCTTGGTCTGCTCGCCGCCAGCTTCTACGTCGCGCTCGTCGTCGCCAACTTCGCGTGGCTTTTCCCTGTGCTGACGGGCATTCCGATTTCGCAGGCGACGTGGAACATGGAGATCTGGCTGCCCAGCTGGCGCTAGCTTCTGGGCTCGCCCTGGCTTTTCGCCGAAATAGCATTCCAGGTCGTCGCCGGCCCGTTATCCACAGCCCTGGCTTCTGTGTCAGCGAAGGGCCGTCGTAATCGACGACCATTAGACCCCATGCGGGATGTCATCCTCGGGTCGGAAGCGGTGGCAAGCGGAGCGCTGACGCGAGGCCAATTGCGTTGGAATTACAGGCCGATTTTTCCCGACGTGCACGTCCCGCGCGACACGGTGCTGAAGGTCCGCGAACGAACGCTTGGCGCTTGGCTGTGGTCTGGCCGCCGTGGTGTGGTGACCGGGCGGGCGGCCGCCGCACTGCACGGCGCCCAATGGGTCGACGATTCCGCGCCGATCGAGCTGATACACCCCAACTGTCACCCGCCCCGTGGAATCATCACTCGCCGGGAACGAGTCGGCCAGGACGAAGTCGTAGAAGTGCATGGCATCGCGGTGACAACCCCGCAGCGAACTGCATTCGATCTCGGCAGATTCCTTCCACGAGGTGCCGCTGTAGCGCACCTTGACGATCTCGCCCGCGCCGCAGCCCTCACGCCGAACGACGTACTGCCCCTGGCTATTCGTTACAAGGGCGCGCGTGGGGTACGGCGGTTCAAGACGGCGATCGACTTCATGGATCCAGGTGGCGAGTCGCCCAAAGAAACCTGGCTACGGATGCTACTTATCGATGCCGGGTTCCCCCGTCCCCAAACGCAAATCCCAGTTCTCGACGACGAAGGCTATCCATTCGCGTACCTCGACATGGGTTGGGAACACATCATGGTTGCGGTCGAATACGACGGAAACCACCATCTGGCCGATCCGATCCAGTACCGCAAGGATATTCGCCGCCTCGAGAAGATACATCGCAAGGGATGGATCGACGTTCGAGTCGTCAAGGGCGACCGAGCCGCCGAGATCCTCAATCGCGTGCGAGCCGCGTGGGCGTACCGCGAGGCAGAAGCCAGGGCTGTCAAACGAGCCTGTTGAACGACCTGGAATGCTATTTCGGCGCAAACATCGCGTGAACCTAGACCTCGTCGCGCGCCGCCGGACACGACATACACCGCGGGCCGCCGCGACCCGTGCGTAGTTCCGACGCCTCGATCCGCAGCACCTCGATGCCGAAATCCTCTAGCCGCGCGTTGGTTTCGGTATTGCGCTCATAGGCGACCACTACCCCCGGCGCCAGCGCCAGCGTGTTGTTGCCGTCGTCCCACTGCTCGCGTTCTGCCGTCACCGGGTCAAGCCCCGTGTCGATCACCCTCAGCCGGTCGACGCCCATCGCTGCAGCGGCCGCCTCGACGAACGACACCGCATCGTCGATGCGAACTCCCGACGGCGTTCGCGTGATCGTGAACGCCGACAACGTGTCGACGATGTTCGGATACATCAGCACCGCATCGACGTCGACCATCGTGCATACCGTGTCCAGATGCATCTGTGCCCGCTCCTGCGCGATCGGTACTGCCAGCACTATATGGGCGAGGTCGTCGTCAAACAGGCTGCGCGCCAACGCTTCTGCCCCTGCTGGCGTCGTACGTTCACCCACCCCGACAGCGATCACGCCCGGCGCCAGCAGCAGCACGTCGCCGCCTTCGACCGGCGCCGACCGCGACTCGTACGCCCGCCGCACGCCGGTGAACCGCGGATGGTGCGCGTAGATGATGTCGGTCAACGACGTCTCGCGTGCCCTCGCCGGCAGGGCCAGCGACGTGATCGCCACCCGCGGGCCTACCCACACCGACGAGTCGCGCGTGAACAACAGATTCGGCAGCGGGTCGATGACGAAGTCGGCGCCGTGATGCATGCGCCGCACCAGCGATACATCAGCCGACGCGCTGAACGGCAGCTCGGTGAACGTCATGCCCGCGACCAGTACCCGGGCCAACGACGACGGCTCCAGCCCTCGTAAATGTTCCGAAAGCTCTTGCGCCAGTGGGTGTCCCAGTCGCCTAGCGTCGACCGCCGCTGCGATCCCGTGCATGCGTGCCGCGCCGCTCGCCAACGCTTCGGTCAGCAGGTCGCCCAGCAGCATCACCTCGACGCCCCGCGACCGCAGCAGCGACGCGAACGCGTCGTGTTCCTCCTGCGCGCGCGCCACCCACGGCAATCCGTCGAACAGCAGCGCGTCACTGTTGCGCGGCGTCAGTCGCTGCAATTCCGGCCCGGGCCGGTGCAGGATCACCGCGCGCAGCGTGCCGACTTCGGACGTCGCGCCCAATCCCGTCACGGCTAGCACCGTATCGCGCAACCGTCACCTCAACTATGGTTGAGGTGGTATGGACGACCACGACCTCACTCCCGGTGATCTGGCCGCGCGCAGCGGCGTCGCGATCTCCGCGCTTCACTTCTACGAGCGCGAGGGGCTGATCACCAGCCGTCGCACGTCGGGCAACCAACGCCGCTACGCCCGCGACGTCCTTCGCAGGGTGGCGTTCATCCGGATGTCGCAGCGCCTCGGCATCCCGCTGGCCAAAGTTCGCGAAGCGCTGGCGACGCTGCCGCAAGACCGCGTGCCGACAAGCAGAGACTGGGCGCGGCTGTCGGCCGGCTGGCGTCAGGATCTCGACGACCGCATCGTGCACCTGCAGCGGCTGCGCGACAACCTCGCAGACTGCATCGGCTGCGGCTGCCTGAGCCTGCGCAGTTGCGCGCTGTCGAACCCCGGCGACGTGCTCGCCGCACAGGGGCCTGGCGCGGTTCGCCTCTGAGAAACTCGAACAAACGTGCGATAAACTGGCAGCGATGACGTACGCCGTCCAAGAAACACTGTTCGACCACGCCGACCGCCGATATCTGAGCGACGGCGCCTGGGTCGACATCCGCTCACGCTGGGTCGACGACGACGGGCTGTTCGACCAGCTGCTCGCGAGCATCCCGTGGCGCGCCGAACGACGCCCGATGTATGACCGCGTCGTCGACGTGCCGCGGCTGATGAGCTTTCACGACCTTGCCGTCGAACCCGCCCCGCACCCGCACATCGACGTCTTGCGCGCCCGCCTGAACCAGACCTACGCCGACGAGCTAGGCGAACCGTTCACCACTGCCGGCTTGTGCCTCTACCGCGACGGCAACGACAGCGTCGCCTGGCACGGCGACAAGATTGGCCGCGGCCGCGACGAGGACACGATGGTCGCGATCGTCAGCCTCGGCGCCACGCGCACATTGGCGCTGCGGCCGAAAGGCGGCGGTGGCGCATTACGGCTCCCGCAAGGCCACGGCGATCTGCTGGTGATGGGCGGCTCGTGCCAGCGCACCTGGGAGCACTCGATCCCCAAGACCACCAAACCGTGTGGGCCGCGGATCAGCATCCAGTTCAGACCGCACAACGTGCGCTAGTGCCGCACCGCCGCGACCGAATCGCTCAACAACTGTTGGGCCCGTTGCACATTCACCGGCGGCACCGGCTGGTTGGGCGTCAACAACGGATTTGCGGTGACCACGACGAGGTAGTTGCCGAGGTAGGCGACATAGGTGTACAACTCGCCTGACCCGACGGCGGTTTGCAGGATGCGGTGCTTGCCCAGCGTCGGCGCGCCCTGAATCTGCGGCGCGTCGACGACGTCGACGACACCGCGCGTGCCCGGCCCGCTGAACGTGACGTGCCGGCACTTGTCGACGACCGCCGGGTCATACGCCACCGGCTCCGAGGTTTCGATCGCCATCGCGATGAACCGGTTTCCCTGTCCCTCGGCGAGCACCGTCGCGATGTTGCCCTTCAACCCGGACGGGAGCGTCCACGCATACTTGGCGCACTCGGCCGGATCCCACGTCAGCCCCTCCTGAAACTGGATGGGCGCCAACAGCTTTGGATCAATACCGGTCTTGTCGATGGTCTGCACTTTGAAGTCGGCCCCGAACGTCGACTTCACCGACAAGATCTTGCCGATGTCGACCGCAGGCGCAGCGGGCGCAGCAGACGAAGAAGACGACGCGGCGGCTGGTGCCGACGCGCTGCTCGACGCGTTGTGCGACCCGCCCGTGGAGCAGCCCGCGACCAGAACGGCACCGACGAGCGCCACGACCTTCGACGGCAACCGCACCAGCGCAATCTACCGAATTCAGGCGGCCTAACCCCGCAACGCCGCCACGGCCTTCGTCAGGAACGTGGTCGCCAGATCGGGTGGAAACTGCGACTGCTCCGCCCCGGGGTCGGTGACGACCGTGACGAACGCGACGTACTCGCCGAGGTACGCGGTCACCGTCGACGCCCGCACGTCGGTCTCGTTGCCGCCCTCGACGATGGTGCGGATCGCGGCGATCATGCCGATCGTGGGCGCGCCGTCGACGGCCGGCGCCGCGAACCTGTCGACGACCACCGTGGTCCTGCCGGAATCGATCGACCAGTGATTGCAGGCCTTGACGACGCCCGGATCGGGCCCCGCGGCCGACGGCGAGGCGGTCATTACGACGTAGATGATGCCCGCGGTGCCCGATCCGGAAAGCCCTTCGGGTGCCGACGCTCCGCCCGCCGCCGGGTCGGCCAGTGCGGCACACTGGCGCGGGTCCGACGTCCACCCGGGCTTCAGCCCCCACGACTTGGCGGGCGAGACCTCGCCTTGGATGTCGGTGACTTCGAAGCCCGGCGGAAATTCGCCGCGCATGCGCACGATGTTGGACGGCGTGACGGAAATCGGCTGGCTCAGCCGGGACGGCACCGGCGGGGTGGACTGCACGCCGTGCGGCGACGACGAGCACGCCGCGACGGCCAGCGCTGCCAGCAGAGTGAACCCGCGCATCCGCACGCCCGTTGATATCACGGGCCCGATTCTCAGCCTTCGAAGGGAACGAACGAACCCCGAAAAGCGATGTATTTGGTGAGTAGGCTGGGATTTATCTGAAAAGGAGGCGAGGCCATGCGCACGGCATTGACCCTCGCCGCAGCGGCACTGGCGATCGGCGGCGTTCTGGCCGCTCCGGCCGGGTTGGCGTCAGCCGATCCGTCCGCGCAGAACACCATCAACTATTGGCAACAGCAGGGCTACCAGGTCAACATCGACCGGGTAGGCAGCGCACCGATGGAAGAC
The DNA here is from genome assembly GCA_035651275.1 of Mycobacterium sp. Lineage (GTDB taxonomy): Bacteria > Actinomycetota > Actinomycetes > Mycobacteriales > Mycobacteriaceae > Mycobacterium. Next base: position 7,885 of record DASRFZ010000301.1, read on the forward strand.
TGCGTCGTCACCGGGGTGCGCAACCCGAACACGCAAACACGGCTACAGAGGGTGAACAGCAGAGGGCCTGGACCCAGCTACCTGGTGCCGATCGTCGTCAGCAAGACCGTCCAGGTCTCGCTGTACTGCGTCAAGTAGCGCTCACTCGAACGCCCGGATCACCTGGCGGGCGACGTCGCGAATCTCGTTGACCGTCTTGGGGTTAACCGGGAGCTTCTCGGCGTCGGGGACGTCGATCGTCGCCGACACGATGCCCGGCTCGTCGCGCACCCATGGGGCGTCGAGCCGGTCCAGCAGCGCGCGCGCCGGCAGGTTGTCGGAGAGCACGCGGGCCTGAAATCGCTCGATGCCGTCGACGCGCGCGGCGATCGCCAACGCCGCGAACAGCAGCGTCCCGATCCCGCGGCCCTGGTAGGCGTCCGCAACCGTGAACGCGATCTCGGCAAGCGTCGGGTCGTTGTGGTCGCGCACGAACCGCGCGTCGGCGATCACCGGCCCGTCGTCTCCGTCGGTGATCACCCAGACGAAGTGATCGACGTAGTCCACCTCGAAGAGATAGGTCAGCACGGTTTCGGTGGGCGTGCGCACCGACAGGAAGCGCCGGTACAGCGTCTCGGGCGAGAACATCACCTGACCGTGCGCCACCCGCTGCGTATCGCCGGGCAGCACCGGCCGCAGCATCAACTCGGTGCCGTCGCGCGCCTCGACCGGAACCGGGGTGATGAACGCGGCCAGGCGCTGACGCGCGGTCCGGACCAATTGTGGTGCGATACCGGGGATCTCGAGAAGACGCTGAAACGCCGGCTCGTAGCCGACGTAGCCCGACACGTCGTCGATAGCCACGACGGTCGCGGTCCGGGCCGCGTTGCGCAGCAGTGCGATCTCCCCGATCAGCCCTCCGGACAGCAATGCAACGAGCGTGTGCCCGTCGTTGTCAATATGCCGCACCTCGACGTCACCGGACGCGATGATCAAAAACGACAACGCCTTCTCGCCCTGGCGCATCAGGACGTCACCGCGCGGGGCGCGCAGGGCCGTCAGTTCAGCGGCCAGCGGCGACAGCTGGTCGGTGGCAAACCCGGTGAACAAGGGAAGAGCGGCGAGTTCGGCCGCGACTGTCATGGATTCGGTCCCTCCGCCCGGGTGCTGCCGACGATATTTGCCGAAAAAATTCTTGTCGAGTGTTAGCACTCAGCGTCGAAGAGTGCTAATCTAGTCAGTGCACAGTTAGATCGGCTGCCCGCCAGGGTGGCGGGCTCCAGCGCGACGTAGGAGGTGACTGCTGTGCTTCGTTTTGATCCGTTCACCGACATCGATTCGTTCACCCGCAGCTGGCTCACCGGCGACACCGGATCCGCGCGTACCCCTCGGTTCATGCCTATGGACCTCTACAAAGTCGAAGACCACTACGTGCTGACCGCCGACCTTCCCGGCGTCGATCCTGGTTCGGTCGACGTCAACGTCGACAACGGCACGCTGACCATCACGGCTCATCGCACGGCTCAGCCGGCAGAGAACTCCGTGCAGTGGCTCGCCAACGAGAGGTTCTTCGGCTCGTACCGGCGCCAACTTTCTCTAGGCGAGGGTGTCGACGCGTCCGGAATCTCGGCGACCTACGAGAACGGCGTCCTGTCGGTCACGATTCCGCTTGCTGAGAAGGCCAAGCCGCGCCGTATCGAGGTGACGAGTGCCGGCACCCAGCAGTCGATCGAGGCGAACGTCGACGCATCGTAGGTGACGACCCGGCTGACGGGCCCGCAGCCGCGCAACCCGGCTGCGGGTTCGTCGTCGGCACGGGCGCTTGAGGGCAGCAAGTCGCGGCCCTGACAGACTTCTTCCCATGTTGCGCCGCGTCGTCGCCCGGGCCGCCGACGAGGGGTGGTCGGCCCTCCGCCTCGCCCGGGCCGGGCTGCTGCGGCCGATGCCGCCGCATCAGCTGGCCATGGTGGGGCGCGCGCTGCACCACTACGGCGCGTTCGGCGCGGCGCTCGCCCTGGCCGCGGCGCGCGACCCTGATCAGCCCGGCCTTGTCGACGAACGCGGCACCCTCACGTTCGGCGAAATCGACCGACGGTCCAACGCGTTGGCCAACGAATGGCTGCGCTCGGGATTGCGGCCGGGTTGCGGGGTCGGCGTGTTGGCCCGCAATCACCGCGGCTTGGTCGACGCGCTGTTCGCGGGGACAAAGATCGGTGCGCGGATTGTGTTGCTCAACACCGACTTTGGCGCCGACCAGCTGCGCGACGTCCTCGCGCGCGAGGGTGCCGAATTGCTGGTGCACGACGAGGAGTTCTCCGGTGCCGTCGCCGGCGTCGACGTAGCGAAACAGCGTGCGTGGGCGGACGGCCCCGGGGACGACACCCTTGATGCGCTGATCGAACGCGGCGATCCCTCTCCCACACCGGATCCCGGTGTGCGGCCCAAGATCGTGATCCTGACCAGCGGCACATCGGGACCGCCGAAAGGCGCGACACGCTCGGTGCCGCCGTCGCTGCTGCCGGCCGCAGGCCTGCTCGACAAGGTCCCGTTCCCCGCCGGCGGCGTCACCGAATGCGCGACGCCGCTGTTTCATTCGCTGGGCTTCGGCCACCTGATGTTCACCTTGCTGCTGGCGTCGACGCTGGTGCTGCGCCGGCGGTTCGACCCACGGCAGACGCTGGAAAGTGTTGCGGCACAACGTGCGTCGGGGCTCGTCCTTGTTCCGGTGATGCTGCGCCGCCTGCTCGACGCCGGGCCCGCGGACTACGATCTGTCGTCGCTGCGGATCATCTTCGTCGCCGGTTCGCAACTGGGCGGGCCGCTGTGCAGCCGCGCGATGGACGAATTCGGGCCCGTCGTCTACAACCTGTACGGCTCAACCGAAGTCGCGTACGCGACGATCGCGACGCCGGACGACCTCGCGCATGAACCGGCATGCGTCGGCCGGGTGGTGCGCGGCGCAGTGGTGAAGATCCTCGACGACGACGGGCGCGAGGTATCCGCGGGAACGACCGGCCGCATCTTCGTCGGCAACGACGTCCAGTTCGAGGGCTACACCGGCGGCGGCGGCAAGGAAATGGTCCACGGTTTGATGAGCAGCGGCGACGTCGGTCATTTCGACGCAGCGGGGCGGCTGTTCGTCGACGGCCGCGACGACGAGATGATCGTGTCCGGCGGCGAGAACGTGTTTCCCGCGGAGGTCGAAGACGCCCTGTCGGCCCACGCGGACGTCGTCGAGGCGGCGGTTGTTCCCGTCGAGGACGACGAGTACGGACAGCGGCTGCGCGGATTCGTCGTGCTGCGGCCGGGGGCATCGCTGTCGGAGCAGGACGTCAAGGACTACCTGCGCGGCCGCCTCGCCAGGTTCAAGGTCCCCCGCGAGGTCCTGTTCGTCGACGAGCTGCCGCGCAATCCGACGGGAAAGGTGCTCAAGCGTCAGCTCGCGCAGGAATGACGCAGTAAGTTCGACGGATGCTCGCACGCTCAGCTGTAACAGCAGCCTCAGTAGTTCTCGTCGGGTTCGTCGTCGCATCGGTGACGCCCGCACACGCCGACCCGGCGCTCAACGGCACCTACCGGCTGGACTTCGACGGGGCTCACCGGACCATCAACGGCGTGCCGAGGCCGACACCGAACACGTCGGCGACCTATACCTTCACGTCGTCCTGCACCGACAACGGCTGCGTCGCGTACGCCACCATGCTGAACTCCACCGACACCGAAGCGGTCTCCGCCCACAACCCGGACCTCACGCTGCAGTTCACCGACGGCTCCTGGACGGTGTCGCTGCCGTACGACTCGCCCTGCGAAGGAAGCGGCGAGAGGAACCAGCTGCTCAACTGGACGCTGACGCCGCAGCCCGGCGCTGACACGCTGACGGGGTCGCGCATCGTCGCGAACGTCGGGAATTCCTGCCCCGGCGACGAGCCCGGCCCGCTGGCGCAGCCCATGACCGCGACCCGCGTTGGTGAGCCGGCACCAGGCATCCTGCCAATGCCGGGCACGCCAGGCGTGCTGCCGATCCGAGGTGTGCCGGGCGCGCTGCCGAGCCCATAGTGCGCGATTCGCCCGCGACTTCTCCACCGTGGCTGTGGTTCGCGCCATTTCACAACCCTGATGCAGATTTCGGCGGTAGCAGGAGCCGGTGATCGGCCCAAGCCGCCGTTCCTCGCCGGCACCCGCATGTGTCAACATGCAGATGAGGCTTTCTGAAGTGCGGAAGGTAGCGATGAACGCAGAACAATACGAAAAGATGGCCAAGGACGTCGGCTTCGTCGCGGCGCTGGACCAAAGCGGTGGCAGCACGCCGAAGGCGCTCGCGCTGTACGGCATCGGTGAAGACGAGTACTCCGGCGACGAGCAGATGTTCGAGCTGGTGCACGAGATGCGGACCCGCATCGTCACCAGCCCGAGCTTCGACGGCAACCGCATCTTGGCGGCGATCCTGTTCGAGAACACGATGGACCGCGACATCGAGGGCCGGCCGACCGCCGACTATCTGTGGAACGTCAAACGCATCGTGCCGATCCTCAAGGTCGACAAGGGACTGGCCGACGAGTCCGACGGCGCCAAGGTGATGAAGCCGATGCCCGGCCTGGACGACCTGTTGTCCCGCGCGGTCGACAAGGGCATCTTCGGCACCAAGATGCGCTCGTTCATCTCACTGCCCGGCGGTGGGCTCGACGCGGTCGTCGAGCAGCAGTTCGAAGTCGCCTCGCAGATCCTCGGCGCCGGCCTGATTCCGATCATCGAGCCGGAAGTCGACATCCACAGCCCGAAGAAGGCAGACGCGGAAGACCAGCTGAAGGCGGGCCTGCTCGACGGCGTCAACAAGCTTGGCGACGAGCAGAAGGTGATGCTGAAGCTGACGCTGCCCGACACCGACAACCTGTATGCCGAGCTCGTCGAGCATCCGAAAGTGCTTCGGGTACTTGCGCTCTCGGGCGGCTACAGCCGCGACGAGGCGTGCGAGCGGCTGGCCCGCAACCACGGCGTGGTCGCCAGCTTCTCCCGGGCGCTCACCGAAGGGCTGACCGCACAGCAGAGCGCCGAGGAGTTCGACGCGATGCTTGACAAGTCGATTGCAGAGATCGCCGCGGCATCCGCCACCTGAGTTGTCGTCGATGAGCGCTCGCGCGAAGAGCAACGACCGGGTGCCCCGATGAAGTCGTACGACGCGGGCCCGACCGACGTAGCAATCATCGAGGACACGATCGGCCGCAATCTCGAGCGCACGGTTGACGCCGTCCCCGACGCCGAGGCGCTTGTCGACGTCACGACGGGTGCCCGCTGGACGTGGAGCGAGCTCAACGACGAAATCGACGTGGTCGCACGCGGTCTCATGGCACTCGGTGTCGAGCGCGGCGACCGCGTCGGTATGTGGGCACCGAACTGTCCGGAATGGACCGTGGTGCAGTACGCGACGGCGAAGATGGGCGCGATCCTGGTTAACATCAACCCGGCGTACCGCACGCATGAACTGCGCTACGTGCTCAACCAATCCGGGATTCGGACGTTGATCTCGGCGACCGCGTTCAAGACCTCCGACTACGTCCGGATGGTCGACGAGGTTCGCGCCGAAGCCCCCGATCTCACCGACGTCGTCTTCCTCGGCACCGGCGACTGGACGGATCTACGGGAACGCGCAAACGAGGTTGCCGAGAGCCAGCTTCGTGAGCGCATGGCAGCGTTGGATAACCGCGACCCGATCAATATCCAATACACCTCCGGCACAACGGGTTTCCCGAAGGGTGCGACGCTCTCACACCGCAACATCCTCAACAACGGGTTCTTCACGACCGAGCTGATCAACCTCGGACGTAACGACCGGTTGTGCATACCGGTGCCGTTCTACCATTGCTTCGGCATGGTGATGGCCAACCTCGGCTGCTCCAGCCACGGGGCGACGATGGTGATTCCGGCGCCCAGCTTCGACCCGCTGTTGACGCTCACCGCGATCGAAAAGGAGCGCTGCACAGCCGTTTATGGTGTGCCGACGATGTTCATCGCGATGCTCAACCACCCCCGGTTCGCGTCCGCTGACCTGTCGTCGATTCGCACCGGGGTGATGGCGGGCTCGGTGTGCCCGGTCGAGGTGATGAAACGGTGCGTGGCCGAGATGAACATGACAGAGGTGGCGATCGCATACGGGATGACGGAGACGTCGCCGGTCTCGTGTCAAACCCGCGTCGACGACGACCTCGACCGGCGCACCGCGACGGTCGGGCGAGTACATCCGCACGTGGAGGTCAAGATCGTCGACCCCGAGACCGGCGACGTCGTCGAGCGCGGCCAGCCCGGGGAGTTCTGCACTCGCGGCTATTCGGTAATGCTCGGGTATTGGAATGACGACGAAAAAACTTCTGCGGACGCGAGGAGCAAATACCACAGGGAGGCAATCGATCCCGACGGCTGGATGCACACGGGCGATCTGGCGGTGATGCGTGATGACGGCTATTGCAACATCGTCGGGCGCATCAAGGACATGGTGATCCGCGGCGGCGAGAACATCTACCCGCGCGAGATCGAGGAGTTCCTGCTGACGCACCCCGACATCGAAGACGCACAAGTCGTCGGTGTTCCCGATGCCACGTACGGCGAGGAAGTCTGCGCATGCCTCCGGATGAAAGCCGGTCGCGACCCTCTCGACGCCGAGGCGCTGCGGGCGTTCGCCGACGGCAAGCTCGCCCACTACAAGATCCCCCGCTACGTCCGGATCGTCGACGAGTTCCCGATGACGATCACCGGCAAGGTCCGCAAGGCCGACCTGCGCGCCGACTGCCTGAAGTTCTTCGGGCTCTAGCCCACCGCTTCGCCGAACGTCGATTGCCGGTCGACTTCTGCCCGGAATTTCGACCAGTGCCCAACTCGGGAGCCACTGGATGAACCAATCGGTACGGTCGGCGCGACGGCCCTGCAAGAAAACGGCATCGATCGTGAGCGCGCTGATCACGTGAAACTGGCTTCATAAGCCTCGGCGTGCCGACTTTTTCACCCAGACCGTGTAATGCGTTGTGCGACAAGGGCATACGATGCGTGTCAATAGCATTCAAGTGCTAGCGATGAGGACCGTCAATGTTAAAGAGAGATGTGGAATTGACCTCGACAATCGGTCTTTCGCGCCACCGGCGCAGAGGAAAGTAGCTCGCACCTACAGACGCGGTCGTAGTGTGTCTTCGCGTGTCTACTTCCGAGGAGGCGGCCTCCGGCCTCGGAATCGAGGCGCAGAAGGACAACGCAATTGCATACGCCGAACGTAAGGGGTTCACGATCATTAGTGAGAGCCGTCAACGCGTCAGTCAGCCCTCGGATTAGTTGCACCCACCGGCGCTGACCCATCGGCCGTTGTAACTCACACAACCGTTGACGTTCGGTGGGGGTGGTGGGTCGTCGGGCAGCGGCGCGTAGTACGCCGGCGGGGGAACATATGGCGCGACAGCGTCAGCGACGTTAGCGCATCCGCTCACCGAAACGCGTCGGCCGGCGCTGATGCACACATCTGCATTGGCTGTCCCTGGAGCCTGGATCGTGACGAAGATTCCAGGGACGACCGCAGCGGCCACGACGGCCGCCGCTACCGCCGTGCTTAACCGCAATCGATGACTCATCTTGCTTGCCTCCTCACCGGCACGACCCGGCCGTATCTACCGAGGGATCAGGCGAAGCTGGCGGCGCTGCGCATTAACGCCAACTCGCCCTTGTCGATTACTGGCAGTTGTTGCGGAGGTCGGTCACAGGTTGCCGGATGGCTGTAAGGTCCGCGCGAACCTGGGGATTGGCATCCATGTAGTCGCGAACGTCGTTGGGGATCTCTTCGTTCGGTAGGCCATGAAGGCTCGTGAAGAAGTTGTTGACGTCCGGGTGGCTGTACAGGTAGTCCGACGTCGCCGACGCCACACCTGCCGACACTCTGGCCAGGTCGGCCGCCGAGCAGCCGGGCGGCGCGGGCGGTGGCGGTGTAGGGGGCTGACCGAATGCGGATGGGGCAAAGCCAACCAGCACACCCGCTATCGGTCCAGCCGCGATCACGCCGACGAGAGCGCGGGGCCCTATGGGGACTGACAGGTTCATGGTGAGCTCCCTTCGCGCTCCCGGCTGGCCCGGACATCTATCAATATGAGAAGCCAACCACAACGGGCGCACGCGAAATTGCGGAATGACGAATCCTGACGACACGGTGAAACCCCGGTCGTATGAGAACGAGCGCAGCGGTTCAACCGTCCAGCGATTGGCAAAGACCTCACAGGTCAATCCGCCGAACCAAGGGCTTGGTGCGGAGTAAATTTGGTCGCGCCTTGGCCCGGGCTGGCCGCACTGGCGACCTGCTCTGGCAGCTTCGAGCAAAGGAGCCGCCATGTCGAATTCCGCTGAAACACCTGACATCTCGACGGGAGGCGGAGTGGTGGCGCCGAAGCTTTGGGGTGGCGCGACGCTGCCTTTCCCGCCCACCCCGTCGGCGAGTGTCGCTGGGCGAACGTTGCAGGAGTCCACGTATGCCCAGCGCATCACACCGCCTCGGCTGCACGAGGATTCGCCCAATATTGTGATCGTTTTGATCGATGATGCCGGGCCGGGTCTGCCGACGACTTTCGGTGGCGAGGTGCGTACCGCGACGATGGACCGGATCTGCGCCGAAGGCGTCAGCTACAACCGGTTCCACACCACCGCGATGTGTTCACCGACGCGCGCCTCCCTGCTGACCGGACGCAACCACCATGAGATCGGCAACGGGCAGATCGCCGAACTGGCCAACGACTGGGATGGCTACGCCGGGAAGATCCCGCGCAGCAGCGCTTTGGTGGCCGAGGTGCTCAAGGATTACGGCTACAGCACCGGCGCGTGGGGCAAGTGGCACAACACCCCAGCTCAGGACACCACCGCCGCCGGCCCGTTCGAGGACTGGCCCACCGGATTGGGCTTCGAGTATTTTTACGGCTTCTTGGCGGGTGAGGCCTCGCAGTACGAACCGCATCTGGTGCGCAACACGACGGTGGTGCGGCCGCCGAAGACCCCCGAGGAGGGCTATCACCTGTCGGAGGACCTGGCCGACGACGCGATCAACTGGCTGCGCAACCACAAGGCGCTGCAGGCCGATCGGCCGTTCTTCATGTATTGGGCCAGCGGCTGCCTGCACGGTCCGCACCACATCATGAAGGAGTGGGCCGATCACTACGCCGGGAAGTTCGACGACGGATGGGACGCCTACCGACAGCGGGTATACGTGCGCGCCAAGGAGAAGGGCTGGATCCCAGAAGGCTGCGAGCTCACCGCCCGTGACGAGCGAATGAAGTCCTGGGACGACATCCCCGAGGATGAAAGACCGTTTCAACGTCGGTTGATGGAGGTGGCTGCCGGGTTCGCTGAGCACTGCGACGTGCAGGTCGGCCGCATTGTCGATGAGCTGGATCGGCTGGGCTACGGCGACAACACCCTTTTTCTCTACATCTGGGGAGACAACGGATCGTCGGCCGAGGGCCAGGACGGCACCATCGCCGAACTCCTTGCGCAGAACGGCATTCCGACCACCCCTCGGATGCACATCGACGCTCTCGAGCAGCTCGGCGGACTGGACGTGCTGGGCTCACCGAAGACTGACAACCAGTATCACTCCGGCTGGGGCTGGGCGGGCAGCACGCCGTACAAGGGCGTGAAGCTTGTTGCCTCGCATCTGGGCGGCACCCGCAATCCGCTGGCGATCCGCTGGCCACAAAAGGTTATGCCTGACCCTGTGCCGCGGGATCACTTCCTGCATTGCAACGACGTCGTACCGACAATCTACGAAATCGTGGGGATCGAACCGCCGCTCATCGTGAACGGTGTGCCCCAAATCGCAATAGCGGGAGCAAGTTTCGCTCGCACGCTTACCGATCGAGCGGCGCCCGGGGGCAAGAAAACTCAATACTTCGAGGTCATGGGCAGTCGGGCGATCTACCACGACGGCTGGATGGCTTCAACGTTCGGTCCACGAGTGCCCTGGTTGCCGGGATTGCCTGCGGGAATCCAAGATTGGACACCCGATGACGATCGCTGGGAGCTCTATCACCTCGACGAGGACTGGTCTCAGGCCCGCGATCTGGCCGCCGAGATGCCCGACAAGCTGGCGGGGATGCGGGAGCTGTTCGCGATCGAAGCCGCTCGCAACTCGGTGCTCCCGATCGGCGGCGGCCTGTGGGTGCCCGTCTTCCATCCCGAATTGCGGATCACTCCGCCGTACCGCGAGTGGGAGTTTCCCGGCGATATCACGCGCATGCCCGAGTTCTGCGCGCCCGCGCTGGGTAATAAGAACAACACCGTCACCATCGAAGCCGACCTGCCCGCCGACGCCAGTGGAGTCCTTTATGCTCTCGGCGGCTTTGCCGGCGGGGTCACGTGCTACCTCGACGACGGGTTCCTGTGCTACGAGTACAACTGTTTCATCCTCTCCCGCACCAAGATTCGCTCGACGGCCAAGCTGCCGCCTGGGCCCACCACCATTGCCGTGGAAACCTGCTATGCCGAACAGCGGCCCGCCGGACCGCTTGACGTGACTATCCGCGTCGGCGCAAGGGTTGTCGGCACGGGCCGGATACCGGTCAGCGCGCCGCTACTGTTCACCGCGAACGACTGCCTCGACATCGGCTGCTGTCTCGGCTCACCGGTGGCGCTGGACTACTACGACAAAGCGCCGTTTCCCTTCACCGGTCATATCGATCGCGTCCACGTCGCTTACACCTGACCGACAGCGTCGGCGTTCGCCGATTCGATGTAGGGCCTGAGGTGTTGGCTCAGCATGGTGCGCAACCTCGCTTGCAACACTCTCTGTAACAGCGTGCCGGTGCCGGGGACCTTGGGCCGAAAGCGGATGGACCAGCGCAACTCGGTATGCGCGCCGGATTGCCTTAGCGTGATCTCACCTTGGTGGCAGGTCAGCGGTGACCCTTCAATGATGCGGTAACGCAGGCTGTCCTTCGGGCTCGTGGCAATCACTTGCTCCACGACCTGGCCGACTCCGCG
>DASRFZ010000302.1:0-12935 GCA_035651275.1 Mycobacterium sp.
TCTCGTTCGGCGAGCTGGACGGGAATGTCTCCTCGCAGGTGATCGTGGCCTTACTGACGGCGATCGTCTTGTCGAAGAATGCGCCGACGGCCTCCTTGCCGCGCACTCCGGTGCCGTCCGGGTTGGTGACGGCCTCGCCGATCGGGTCCTCCACCAGGATGTCGTCAGCCATCAACGCCAGCCAGCCGTCGCGGTCGCCGGCCTGCACGCATCGCCACGACGCCTGCGACGCCGTCAAAGCGGGCGTTTCCGCAATTACCTTGTCGGACATTCAATCTCCTCACTCTTGTACATCAAATGGCACACGCGGCACGGGCGCCGTCCTCGGTCGCCTTGCGGATCAGCCCTAGGCCGGTGCAGTCGCCGGCCGCGCTGACTTTCACGTTCGGGAGGGCCGCCGTCAATTCGTCAAAGAGCGACGTGTCGGGCTCCAGCGATCCGGCCAGCACGACGTTGTCGACAGACAATGCTCGAAGCTGCCCACCGTGTGGCTCGAACATCAAGCCGTCCGGTGTGATTCGCTCGACGCGTGCCCGGACGTGAATGCTCACGCCGAGCCGGTCCAGCCGATCCATGTGTTCGGTCTTCCGTTTGGTGCCGATCTCGGGTGCGATCGTCTTGCCGGCTTCGAGCACCGTGACGAAACGCCCACGGTTGGCGAGGAATTCCGCGAGCTCCAGTGCGACCAGGTCGCCGCCGACGATCGCGATTCGGCGGCCCAGCGGCAGCCAGGCGCGGGTCGCGAACCGCACCGCTGCGGGCCTGACCAGCGACGCCCGCCAGCCGGCGAGCAACTGGCCGCCGAGTTCGCGTAGCGCGGGCCCGCTGCGCACATGGGGCAGAACGGAACCCGGAATCGTCGGCAAATCCACGCGGCCACCTGTCGCGACGATGACCGCATCCGGCGCCAGGCGTACGACGTCGTCTGCGGTGGCTAGGTGACCGGCGTGGACGTCGACGGATGCGTCGGCAACTTCGCGGCGCAGATACCGGAGAAAAGGTTCGTTCTCGGGATGCAGGATCGACGCCCACACCAGCGCGCCGCCGAGTTGGGCGTTGCGTTCGAACAGCGTGACGCGATGGCCACGCTCGGCCGCGACCCGGGCAGCTTCCAGGCCGGCCGGCCCACCGCCGACCACGACGACCCGCTGGCTGCGGACGGCGGGCTTTATCGTCAGCTCCCGCTCCTTGCCGGTGCGCGGATTCACGGCGCAGTCCACCGAAAACCGTTGCTCCAATGCGTCGATGCAGTTTTCGCACGAGATGCACCGGCGAATGCGGTGCGCGTGCCCGGTGCGCAATTTGTTCGGCAACTCCTCGTCGGCGAGCAGCGGGCGGCCCATCGCGACGAAGTCGGCGCGGCCGTCGGCCAGAATCTGTTCCGCGCGACGCGGGTCATGAATACGACCGACCGCAATCACCGGTACGTCGACGACTTGCTTGACGGCCGCCGCCGCACCAACGTTGAGTGCGTCGCCGTCGTCGGCGCTATTGACCATCCCGGTGACCAGGCGGTCGATCACGCCGCCACTGACATGGATCGCGTCGACACCCGCCGCGACGAGTTCGGGTGCAACGAGCGCGGTTTCGTAGATCGGACGTCCACCCGCAACCCGCTCGTAGCCGGAGATGCGCAACATGATCGGGAAGTCGTCGCCGACCTCCGAACGGATTGCTGCCAGCGTCTCCAGCACGACCCGGATCCGGCCCCCGACGGAGTCGCCACGGTAGTCGTCAGTTCGCCGATTCCGTTGCGGGGCAAGAAAAGACCCCAAGAACATGTAACCGTGCGCGGCGTGCAGCTCGATGCCGTCATATCCGGCTTCGACGGCCCGACGCGCGGCAGCCTTGAACAGATCGATGACCTCCGCGAGTTGCTGGAGGGTGACCTCGGCTGACGGTCGTCCGGTGAGGTACGACGGAATGACCGACGGGCCAAGCGATGTCACGTTGTGCATCTCGGGTCCGAGCCCGTCCGGGCCGGCGTGCGCGATCTGTGGCTGGATCTTGGCGCCGTGTTCGTGCACTGCGTCGACGAGTGCGCGGTGTGCGGCGACCGCGGCATCGGTGCCCAAATGAAGGCCGCCGGGCGTCTCTGGATGTTGAGGGTCAATTCCGGTGGCGCCCAAGGTGATCAGGCCGATGCCGCCTCGGGCGCGGGCTGCGAAGTAGTCCCGCGTGCGCTGCGACGGCAGCCCGTCGGGCGTGCCGTACATGGTCTCCATCGGTGACATCACCAGCCGGTTCCGCAGGGTCATGCTCCCGATCCGGCCCGGCCGCAACAGATGAGGAAACCGATTCTTCGCCGAGCGTGCGATCATGGCGCAATTTCGGTCAAATCTTCGCCACAGCCGCACGCTCGGCGCGACGACGTGGTCATCACAACGCGAACTTGCCGGCGAACGCGCGCAGTGGCAGGTCGGCGCTGGTGATGAGCCCCGGCGGGGCGTCGACTACCGCACGGATCGTGTTGAGCGCCGGCATCCCGGTGACGGTCATGCCGATCGACGCGAAAGCCTCGACCGAGCTGAAGTCGGTGCCGGGCTTGGGCAGGATCATGTGCTTGCTGTAGATCATCGGGTCGCCGTCGATTTTGGTGATGTAGCAGCCCTGAATGTCCCAGTGCGGCTCGGTATGCGGCGTCATCTGCCATTCCAGCCGCAGCTCTACACGCGGTACGCCGGCGACCTTGCCGATGTACGAAAACGCGCTCCCGCCAACCGAACCCGTCGGCAAGGTATACCAGCCAAGGTCAATGTCCTTCGTGCACGCACCGAGCTCGTATTCGAAGGCGACCTCGTCGAGCGCAATGTCGAAGCAGTCGGCCATCATCCGCACGCCGTCCTCGAACACGCGCGTTCCCAGTTCCAGCATCCGCGGCACTGCGGGGTCGTCGACCGGCCGGCCGTATCCGCAATTCGCCCACGTCTCCGCGGAGTGATGGCACGACACGTCGACCGATTCGATGCACGTCACCTTCTCGATGTCCGCAACGTCGGCGGAATGAATGACCGTGAGAATCTGTGCCAGACCGGGATTCATCCCGGTCCCGTAGAACGTGGAATTCCCCCGCAGACACGCCGCCCGCAGGACCTCGGACTCCGTGCGGCCGTCGGGAACCCGGTAGTTGGCGTCGCGGTGATGCCCGGTCACCCAGTCTGCAGTGGTGACGACGTTGATCCCGGACTCCAGCATGCGCTCGTACAACGCGATGTCGGGCCAAACTCCGTGGAATGTCACGCAATCCGGACGCGCTGCCAAGATGTCGTCGAGAGAGCCGGTGGCAGTCACCCCGATCGGACCGATGCCGGCGATCTCACCGGCGTCGCGGCCGACCTTGTCCGCCGAATAGCAGTGCAGCCCGACGAGTTCCAGCTCGGGATGCCGACGGATGCGCCTGATCATCTCGGTGCCGACGTTGCCCGACGCCACCTGGAACACGCGCAACCGGCCGGGCATCTTACCGATCGGCGTCCGTGTAGCGAATGACGCCGCGAATGTTGCGGCCTTCCAACATGTCCTGGTAGCCGTCGTTGATCTGCTCGAGCTTGTACTGCCGAGTGATCATGTCGTCGATGTTGAGCTTGCCGGCCTTGTACATCGATAGCAGGAGCGGAATGTCGTGATGCGGGTTGCCGCCGCCAAAGATGGTGCCCTGCAAGTTCTTCTGCATCAGCGTCAGCATCGCCAGGTTCAGGGAGACATTGGTGTCCATCAGGCTGCCGATGGCCGTCAGCACGCACGTGCCACCCTTCGACGTGATGTTCACGTAGCTGTCGATGTCCTCGCCCTTGAGCTCGCCGACAGTGACGACGACCTTCTTGGCCATCAGCCCGTACGTAACTTCTGCGATGCCCATCAACGCGGCGTTGATATCCGGGTAGACATGCGTGGCACCGAATTTCAGTGCCTGATCGCGCTTCCACTCAACTGGATCGATCGCAAAGATGCGCCGGGCGCCCGCGTTCACGGCGCCCTGCAACGCCGCCATGCCCACGCCGCCGATGCCGACGATCGCGACGTCGTCACCCGGGCGGATGTCAGCCGAGCGGGTGGCAGACCCGTAGCCCGTTGTGACACCGCAGCCGACAAGACACGCGACCTCAAACGGAACCGATGGGTCAATCTTCACCACCGAGCTCTTGTGTACGACCATGTACGGCGAGAACGTGCCCAAAAGTGTCATGGGGAAGACGTTTTGGCCCCGCGCTTGAATGCGGAACGTGCCGTCGGAGACAGCGGCTCCGTTCAACAGACCCGCACCGAGATCGCACAGGTTGCGCATCCCCGCCTGACACGACGGACACGTGCCGCAGGACGGGATGAACGACAGCACGACGTGGTCGCCGGGCGCGACGTCTTCAACACCGGGGCCGACCTCGGTGACGACGCCCGCACCCTCGTGACCGCCGAGCACCGGGAACCCGCCCATCGGGATCCCGCCCGTGACCAGATGATGGTCGGAATGGCACATGCCCGACGCTTCCATCTGGATCTTGACTTCGTCCTTGACGGGATCGCCGATCTCGATCTCTTCGACCGACCACGGCTGGTTGAACTCCCAGATCAGAGCGCCTTTGGTCTTCATTCCGGCCCGCTTTCTGTCGTAGCTTCCAGGCGTCAGCGTAGTTAGTTAGCTCACATGCCAACCAAGCGGGTGATTGGTTGGCACCCAGGCTGGGCCCACCCCGCTCACCACAGCGGCACGGGAGCTTCGCCGAGCGGGTAATAACCGGGCAGCTTCTCGCCGGCGAGCGACCGCTCGATGCGTTTCTGCATGCCCTCGCTCAGGTCGCCGGACTCGATGAGTTGGGTGAACATGTACGCCACATGCCCGAAATCGAAGAAGTCGCGCTGCCACTCGATCAGCAGATCACTGTTCAGCCGAAACCAGCTGCCGCCAATTCCGTAGATCTCGCCCCTGGTGCCGTCGGACTTGTTGACGATCTGCTTCCAGAAGCCGACGACCTCGCCCTGCCTGTCGTCCACGAGAACCTTCTGGTACTCGTACACCCAGTTCTCCAGGCCCTCCATCTCCAAACCGAGTGCGACGTCGCGTATTTCGGCTTTACCCACGCACATCACGTCCTCTTTGGGCCCGATGTTCCAACCGTAGGTGGCGTCGTCAGTGTAAAACTCCGCCAACGGCTTCCAGTCACCCGCTTTTTCGCAGTCACGGTTGGCGTCCAGCCACCGCTTTACCCAGTCGTCCAATTCCTCGCGCGGCAGTGACGGCATCAATCTTCCTTCTCTCTTATGGATAGGGCCTGAGTTGGGCATGCCCACACCGCTTGCTCGATCAGGGCTCGATCCTCTTCGGGCGGTTCGTCGTTGAGGATTTCGGCCTGGCCGCGCTTGGGCACCTTGAAATATCCGGGGGCTTCCAGTTCACACATCGCGTGGCCCTGGCACAGGTCCAGGTCGACTTCGACCTTAAAGCCCATCGTCGGCTCCTTCAGTCGCGCTTCCGGTAGCGCACCTTGGCGGGCTGCGCCAGCTGCACCACCATCTTCGAATGGTCGTTCAGATAGGTCTCGGATGGCTGCGCCATCTCGAATTCATACTCGCGCAACAGAACCGAGAAGATCGCTTTGATCTGCATGGTCGCGAACGCCGCGCCGACACAACGGTGCCGGCCCGCTCCGAACGGGATCCACGTCCACCGGTTGATCAGATCTTCCTGTCGCGGCTGCTCGTATCGCTCGGGTACGAACGCGTCGGGGTCGGGAAAGTCCTCCGCGATACGGTTGGAGATCGCCGGTGACGCCGCAACCAGATCGCCCCCGTGGATCGGGAAGCCCTCGACCTCGAACTCGCCCTTGGCCACCCGCATCAGAATGATCAATGGTGGGTGCAACCTCAGCGTCTCCTTGAGAACATTCTCCAGCCGCGGAATCTGGCGCAGCGCATGGAAACTCACGGACTGCCCGTCGGCATACAGTTCGGTGAGCTCGTCGAGCACGCCGGCATACACGTCGGAGTGACGCATCAACTCGATCAGGGTCCACGACGCGGTGCCGGAGCTGGTGTGGTGGCCGGCGAACATCAGCGAAATGAACATCCCGGTGACCTCGTCGGCGGAGAACCGCGGATTGCCGTTCTCGTCCTTGATCGAGACCAGCACGTCGAGCATGTCGCGGTCGCTCTTGTCCGCCGGCGGGTTGGCCATCCGGCCATCCATGATTTCTTGCACCAGCGCGACCAGACCCTTGCGTGCCTCGTCGCGCCGGCGGAAGCTCTCGATCGGCAGGTAGGCGTCGACGTAGCACAGCGGGTCGGTGCCGCGCTCAAGCTCGTGATAGAGGTGTGCGAACCGCGAGTCGAGTTGTTCGCGGAACTTCGGCCCGATCAAACAAGCGGTCGAGGTGTAGATGGTCAGCTCGGCGAAGAAGTTCAGCAGGTCGATTTCGCCACTGTCGCCCCAGTTTTCGATCATCCGGCGCACTTCGCGTTCGATCGTTGTGGCGTGGCTCTTCATGTGCTCTCCGCGCAGCGCGGAGTTGTGCAGCATCTCCTTGCGGCGTTCGGGGCTGGCGTCGAACACCACGCCCTTGCCGAAGATCGGGGTCATGAACGGGTAAGCCTCGGCCTGGTCCAGGTCGTCATCGCTGGACCGGAAGAAGAACTCGTTGGCCTGCGCGCCCGACAACAGGATGACGTGCTTACCCGCCAGCTGGAACCAGCCGACGTCGCCGCACTCGTCGCGGACCCGCTGCATCAGCCCGATCGGATCGGTGCGGAACTCCTCGAGGTGGCCGTGTTCTTCTTCGCCACCCGAAACGCGGGGAACTTCCTTGAGCTGACTTGTCATTGCGACTCCGGTGGGTATTTCAGTTGCTGACGTTCTTTCGGGGCATCGGCCAGCGGCGCCTCAGGCTGGATCTCCATGTTCACGATGAAGCCGCCGCGCGGGGTTTCGGCGACGAACGCGATCGCCCGGGCGAGGTCAGCGGGGCGCAGGAAGTAGTCGTGGCGGGCCTGGCCCCACTTCGCCCAATCCTCCAGTGCGGGCCCGATCGATTCGGGCGGAAGGCTCCATCCCATCGCGGTTTTCGTCGGTCCGGGGTGCACGATCGACGCGCGAACGCCGGTGCCTTCGAGTTCCATCTGCAGGTTGGTGACCATTGCGACCAATGCCGCCTTGGCTGCGCCGTAGGCGCCCATGTGCGGACGCTGCCGCAGCGCGACGTCGGAACCGACGAAGATCAGGTCGCCGCGCTGGCGCTCCAGCATGCCGGGCAGGACGGCGGTGGCCAACCGGTTCGCGCCGACGAGATGGATCTGCACCTGCGACTCGAAGACGTCAGTGCTGATTTCATGCAGGCGGCCGAAGAATGTATCACCGGCGCCGGTCACCAAAAGCTCGATATCGCCGAGCTTCTCGGTAGCGGCATGCACGAACCCCTTCACCGATTCGGGATCGGTGACATCGAGCGACAGCGCGACGGCTTCGCCGCCGTCGGAACGAATCTGGTCGGCAATCTCTTGGCATTTGTCGATGCGGCGCGCACCGAGTGCCACGGGAAATCCGCGGCGTGCCAACTCGACGGCGGTCGCCGCTCCGATTCCTGACGAGGCACCCGCGACGATCGCAGGCCGTCGGTCGGGATGCGGTTCGAATCTGGGCATCAGGCGGCCTTCACGGTGATCGGGAGGGACGCGAAGCCGCGCACATTGCTGGAATGCACACGGACAGCGGCGTCTTCGTCGATTTCATAGCTTCGAATGCGTTTGAAAAGTTCCGCCAGTGCGACTCGTGCCTCCATGCGGGCCAGGTGAGCACCGAGGCAGAAATGCGCGCCGCTGCCGAAACTGACGAGCTTGGAGCCGATCTCGCGACCGATCCGGTATTCGTCGGCGTTCTCGAACACGCGGTCGTCGCGGTTCGCGGAGCCTGGCAGCAGCAGCATCACGTCGCCGGCGGGAATCGTGGTGTCGTACATGACGAGGTCCTCGGCGACCTGGCGCGCGAGAATCTGGCTGGACGTGTCGTAGCGCAGGGTCTCCTCGACCCACAGCGGAATGCGAGACTGGTCGTCGTAGACCGAGATCAGTTGGTCGGGGTTCCTATGGCCCCAATATGCCGCGTTGGCAAGGAGTTTGGTGGTGGTTTCGTTTCCGGCAACCACCATCAAGAACAGGAACGCCATGATCTCCTCATCGGTGAGGCGGTCGCCGTCGATCTCGGCTTCCAGAAGTGCCGAGGTGAGATCGTCCTGCGGTGTCTTGCGGCGTTGCGACACCATGTCGGCGTAGTAGACCATCAGCTCGGCCGACGCCTGCATGGCCGACGGCGGCACGTCGGGCACACCTTCGTCGCGGTGCATCACACCGTCGGCAAGCTCCCTGATGTGCGCCCGGTCGGGCCCGGGCACACCCATCAACTCAGAGATCACGTCCATCGGCAGCTTGCCGGCGAATTCGGCCACGTAGTCGAAACTTTCGGACTCCAGCGCGGTGTCGAGGTGCTGCACGGCCAGCTCGGTCACCCGCGGCTCGAGCTCGCGGATGCGACGCGGGGTAAACCCCTTCGACACGAGTGTGCGCAGTCGAAGGTGATCCGGATCGTCCATCGCAAGGAACGACATGACCCGGTATGCCTCCGGTGTACGGGAGACCGGATCGAGCGACACCCCAAGCGAATTCGACAACTCGGTACTGTTGCGGAACCCGCGCAACACGTCGGCATGCCGCGACAATGCCCAAAACTTCAGCTCCTCGTTGTGATACAACGGAGCCTCGTCGCGCAGTCTCTTGTAGATCGGGTACGGGTCTTCGTGGAACTCGTAGTCGTAAGGGTCGAGCGTCACCATTCGGCACCTCCCATGACCAGCGCGATGACGCTGTCGAGTCGGTCGGCCATCTGGTGGTACGTCACGGATTTCGTACCAGCCTGGACCAACGCGCCGTAGAAGATCATCTCCAGCGTCGTCAACACTTCCGGCCATGCGCCCGGGCCCAGCGCCGACGCGATCCGACGACGCACCTCGAGACCGATCTTGTCCCGCACGTGGCGCACTTCGGGCTCGTCGCCCATCAACGCGGTGGTGGCGGCCGCCGCCAACTCGGGCTCGTCGGACACGAGCAGCGCGAGCTCGCGGAGTTGCGCGGTAACGCGCTGCTGCGTGGTGTGGTTCACGTCCGTGAACAACGGAACATCGCGTACCAGGCGCAGATACACCTCAGCGATCAACGCATTCTTCGACGAGAAATACGTGTACGCGGTGGCCGGCGCGACGCCTGCGCGGGCCGCGACGGCACGCATCGTCAGCTCGGAGTACGACGACTCACGCAACAGCTCGACCGCGGCGTCGAGCACCTTGCGGATCGTTTCTTCCTGACGACGATTGCGCCGGCGCTCGCCCAGATCGGTGACGGCAGGTACCGCTTCGCTGGACATGTGTCCAACATATAGCACGTCGGTCTGACTGCACAACAGGTCAAGTCATAACACCAGTTCAACTGCGGTGATGTTATACTCCACGGCGATTATCGAGGCTGCTGCTTGCCATTCCCTCGGATCGAGGACTACTGTCGAGAACGGCTAAACAAGACACTTGTCCAGGAGAGCGTATGACGACGTCGGCGTCCACCAAAGTGACCGAGCTGCTGATCGACGGTGAGCTCGTCGGCGCAAGCAGCGGCACGTTCACGACCATCAACCCGGCGACCGAGCAACCGCTCGGAGAAGCCGCCGACGCGGGCACGGCCGAGATGGACCGCGCGATTGCGGCGGCGCGCGTGGCGTTCGACGAATCCGAATGGTCGCGCGATACCGCGTTACGGGTGCACTGCTTGAGGCAACTTCGCGACGCGCTCAACGACGAGATCGAAATGCTGCGTGAGATCACGGTCGCCGAAGTTGGCGCACCTGTGGCGCTCACACAGAGCGCACAACTGCAGGGCCCGGTCGACGACCTCGCGTTTGCCACGGAGCTGGCTGAAAAGTTTGATTGGACAACCGATCTCGGTATCGCATCTCCGCTCGGCATCAAGACAAAGCGCACGATCGTGCGTGAGCCGTTCGGCGTCGTCGGCGCCATCACGCCGTGGAACTTCCCGCACCAGATCAACTTCGCGAAGCTCGGACCTGCGCTCGCCGCGGGCAACACCGTCGTGCTGAAGCCGGCGCCGGATACGCCCTGGTGTGCCGCCGAAGTGGGCCGAATCATCAAGGAGAAGACCGACATTCCGGCCGGAGTGGTCAACATCGTGACGTCGAGTGACCACCGACTGGGCGCACTGCTGTCCGAGGACCCGCGCGTCGACCTAGTGTCGTTCACCGGATCGACGGCGACGGGCCGAGCCGTCATGGCCGCTGCGGCGCAGACCATCAAGAAGGTATTTCTCGAACTCGGCGGCAAGTCAGCGTTTTTGGTGCTCGACGACGCCGACCTTGCGAGCGCGGCGGCCGTCGCGGCATTCACGGTGGCAACGCACGCCGGGCAGGGTTGCGCGATCACCACACGCCTGGTCGTTCCCCGCGATCGTTACGACGAGGCCGTCGCAGCCGCCGTCGGCACGATGGCTGGCCTCAAGCCGGGCGATCCCACCGACCCCGGAACCATTTGCGGCCCACTGATCTCGGCGAGACAGCGCGAGCGCGTCGAGGGATACCTGGATCTCGCGGTGAAGGAGGGCGGGTCGTTTGCGTGCGGGGGCGGTCGGCCCGCCGACAAGCCGACGGGTTTCTACATCGAGCCGACGGTGATCACCGGCCTGACCAACGACGCACGGGTCGCTCGCGAGGAGATCTTCGGGCCCGTGCTCGTCGTGCTACCCCACGACGGGGACGCCGACGCGGTGCGCATTGCCAATGATTCGCCATACGGCTTGTCCGGCACGGTGTTTGGTGCCGACCGCGAGCGGGTCGATTGGGTGGTGTCGCGCTTCCGCACGGGGACCATCAACGTCAACGGCGGCGTCTGGTACGCCGCCGACGCGCCGTTCGGCGGGTACAAGCAGTCGGGCGTCGGGCGAGAGATGGGGCTCGCCGGCTTCGAGGAATACCTGGAGACCAAGCTGGTCGCGGAGGCGATTCAGTGAGCACCGCCGAGCGTCGACTTATGGCTGTGTCATCGGTGAAAAGTGCGCAACAACTCGACGTTCGACGGGTAAGAGGGACAGCATGAGGTTCGACAACAAGGTCGCGATCGTCACCGGGTCCGGCGGCGGCATCGGTCAGGCGTATGCCGAGGCGCTGGCCCGCGAGGGCGCGGCGGTTGTGGTGGCCGACATCAATGCCGACGCAGGAGAACGCGTCGCGAAGCAGATCGTCGCCGACGGTGGTACGGCCATTCATGTTCCTGTCGACGTCTCGGACCCTGAGTCGGCGAAGGCGATGGCCGACGCGACGCTGGCGGAGTTCGGCGGGATCGACTACTTGGTGAACAACGCCGCGATCTACGGCGGCATGAAGCTGGACTTCCTGATCACCGTCGACTGGGATTACTACAAGAAGTTCACGAGCGTGAACCTCGACGGCGCTCTGGTGTGCACACGGGCCGTCTACAAGAAGATGGCGAAACGCGGCGGGGGCGCGATCGTCAACCAGTCGTCGACAGCCGCGTGGCTGTACTCGAACTTCTACGGGCTGGCGAAGGTCGGCATCAACGGTCTGACGCAACAGCTTTCGCGTGAGCTCGGCGGAATGAACATACGGATCAACGCGATCGCGCCGGGGCCGATCGACACCGAGGCGACCAGGACCACGACACCCCAGGAGATGGTCGCCGACATCGTCAAGGGAATTCCCTTGAGCCGTATGGGAACCCCGGACGATCTGGTCGGCATGTGCCTCTTCCTGCTGTCGGATCAGGCGCAGTGGATCACCGGGCAGATCTTCAACGTCGACGGAGGGCAGATCATCCGGTCATGAGCGAACAACTGAAGCTTGGCTACATCGGTCTAGGGAACATGGGTGCGCCGATGGCCATGCGGCTGCTCGAATGGCCCGGCGAGCTCACGGTATTCGACGTACGTGCCGAGGCGATGACGCCGCTGGCAGAGGCCGGGGCCAAGCTGGCCGAGAATGTGGCCGAGGTGGCGACCGCCGACATCATCAGCGTCGCTGTGCTCAACGACGAACAGGTGCGAGAGGTTGTCGACGAGATCGCGGCGAACGCCAAACCGGGCACCGTCATCGCGATCCACTCGACGATTAGCCCCGACACAGCGGTGGAACTAGCCGAACAGCTGGCGCCCCAAGGCATTCATATCGTCGACGCGCCGGTCAGCGGCGGCGCAGCGGCGGCCGGGAAGGGCGAGCTGGCTGTGATGGTTGGTGCCCACCGCGAGGTGTATGAGCGCGTCAAGCCGGTGTTCAAACATTTCGCGTCCGTCGTTGTGCACGCCGGCGAACCCGGTGCCGGCACACGAATGAAGCTGGCGCGCAATATGTTGACCTTCACCTCGTATGCTGCGGCTGGAGAAGCGATGAAGTTGGCGGCCGCGGCCGGGCTGGACTTGCAGGCGCTCGGCCGGGTGGTGCGGCACACCGACGCGCAAAGCGGCGGGCCGGGCGCCGTCGTCGTCCGTGACGACACGGCGGATCTGGAGCCCGACAACTTCCTCTACGGGCCATTGGCGCACGCTCGCGACCTCGGGGAGAAGGATCTGAGCCTGGCGCTGAGCCTCGGTGAAACGGTTGGCGTCGAACTGCCGATGGCCGAACTAGCGCTGAAGAACCTCGCGGCCGGTCTCGGCGTGCCGCGGACGAAGGAGTGATGATGGACGAACGGCGCCGCAAGGGCCTCGAGAAAATGAACGAGGTCTACGGCTGGGAGATGCCCAACGTCGAGGGTGACGAGTTCTTCGATCTGACTGTCGACCATCTCTTCGGCGACATATGGACTCGGCCCGGGCTGTCCATGCGTGACAAACGCATCATGACCCTGGCGGTCGTCACCGCGCTCGGCGAACAGAGCCTGGCCGAA
>DASRFZ010000303.1:0-16859 GCA_035651275.1 Mycobacterium sp.
GGGAAGTCGGCTTTGACGAGCCGTTCGGCGATCTCGCGCGGCGTGAGGCCCTGCGCCCGCACGCCGAAGAACCGCGCCTGGCCGCCTTCGGCAGTCCACGACAGGCCATTGGATTGCACGTTCGCCCCCTTGGGATACGACACCGAGAACGAACCGTCACTCATGCGAAAGCGGGGGAACGATGATACCGGCGCTGCCATGATCGTCATGCCCGTGATGCCGGGGACATCGGGGATTTGTCGCGCGGCGGGTTCCTCCTTTGAGAATGCTGGCCTTGCCGGCGCATTGGGCACGGCAGTCGGAACTGGCGGGCCGCCACCGACTTCCGGTGGATTTCCCACCGGCGGCCCGACTGGCGGTGCGTGACAGTCCTGCGGGCAGCGCGGCTCCGGAGGCGGTTTGATCAACAGGATCGACGCGACGACGACGGCGGCGATCACCACCGCCAAACTCACTCCGAGGATCACGAACAGCCGGATGTGCGACGTGTGACGTTCCGGTGGCACCGTGTAGGACTGCTGCGGCAGCGCGTATCCGGGCCGCTCGGACGCAGACGGCTTGTCGGGCGAGTCGTTCATGTGGTCTCCGTCGTCAGACGTCTGGTCGTGCGGGAGGTGCGCGACGCCGCACGCATTGCGACCCCGCAGTTCGGGCAGAACGCCATGTCCGGAACCACATGGCGACATTCCGCGCACAGAATCGGTTCGCCGCGCATCTCCTCGCGTGTTTCCTTCAGCAGCGCCAGATGTAGTCCAATCCTCAACGCCAGCACCGCAACTGCGGCGATCAAAAGGTGCAGCGCCAACTGGAACTCTTGTCGCATGGTCGCGATGTCGATCAGGCCCAGCAGCGCATACACCGCCAGGATAAGCACGATCGCCGGAACCACGGCCGCCGCGAACCGCTGCCTGCGCCGCTCGCCCTGCAGCGTGTACCACAATGCCGACCCGAACATCCCGCCCAGCGCCGCAGCGGTCAAAGGCACTGCTACGCCCTGGATTCCGGCCTCCACGAGGAACACGTTGACCGGCTGGCCGGTGTCATAGAACCGCAGAACGAGCTGAGGGGTCAACCGGACCAGAGTTCCTGCCGCGGTGAACGAGACGGCGCTGAGCGATCCGATCAAGAATCCGTCCAGCGACTCCAGATTGCGCGGGCGTAGCAGCCGCACCACGACCGCCGGCACCAACATCAGCACGGCGCCCCCGAGCGGAATTCCCAAGCCGGACAACACCCTGTCCGACGTCAAGCCGCCGAACGCAACGTACGACCGAGCGACGATAGGCCCGGTCCACCATGCCCATGCGACACCGAGCGCCGCACCCAGCACCGCGGTCAGCAGCATCGTCGACACCGGGAGGTCGTCGTCGCCGTAGACGTCCGATTCTTCGATGTAGATCAAGAACAGCACCGGGAAGCCGAGCGCGCACATCGCGACAAGCGGTGCCTGCCAACGTAAGAGCGCGAACACCACCAGCACGATGATCAGTGCCGCCAAACCCCACCGGAACGTGGACCGCGAACGATGCGGCAGGTGCGGGAAGAGCGAACTCACCAACGACAGCCGCAGCACATTCTCCCCGTCGGCCGCACTGTATGCGCGGACCCGCAACCAGTCCGGCCCGTTTCCGCGTTGCGGTGCCAGCTGCGCGCCGCAGAATCCGCAGAACGCACCGACGGGAACTTCCGTGCCGCACACCCGGCACGTCGTCGTCGGAATCGACGCCGTCATCGCTATCCGCCCGCCTTCTGGATGTCGAGGATGTCCTCGACGAGGTTGATCGTGTTCGGCGTGCCCAGTCCGGTGGCCAGGTCGAAACCATCGCCACTGTTGTACGCAGCGTTGCCACCGAAGGCCACGTCGTGCAGAGCGGGCCGCGTTCCGTTCGCCGCCGCCGGGTACAACACCCGATTCAGGTCTCCGATCGCGTGGCCGCCGTGAGAGATCAGGTATTGATTCATCAACGTGGCCAGTGCCGCCCAGATCGGCGCGGACTGCGACGTCCCCCCGCCGGGGAGACCCTGACCGTGGTAGCAGAAGAGCGCGCCCGTGGCCGGGTCGGCGTCGGCGGCGACGTCCGGTGTCAGCCGCTGGGTGGCTGCGTCGGGGACGGACGGGTGATTGCCCGTAATGTCTTGCGCGACCGTCACTCCGCGCTGCCAGTCCGGGCGCGCGAAAAGTTTGGACACGCCGCCGCCCGTGCCTTGCGTCATCGGGTAGTCGGCCCATCCCGCCTCGGTCACCCACGCACCGCGGTCGTCGGTCGACAACGTCGTTCCTCCGACGTCGGTCACTTCGGGCACTGACGCGAGCGAACTCAGCCCGATCTCTTCTTCGGTGGGCGGGGTGGAAAAGTCGTCCTTGCCATCGATCCCATAGCCCTTGCACTCGTAGCCGCCGGTGTCGCCGGACGAGATGAACACCGTCGTGCCGTGCCGTTGCGCGGCTGCGACGGCCGCCTGCACCGGGGCCAAGTCGGCAGGCAAGTCGATCATGTCGCACCCGTCCCCGAGCGAGAGGCTCCACACGGCCCCGGGGAATTGACGATCGGCCTGCTCGAAGGCTTTTGCGTCGTCTTCGTAGATCTGTTGGAACGGCACGTTGTCGTTCGGGAGGTAGATGATCACCTTCTTTGCATCCGGTGCGATCCCATGCGCCACTTGGAGATCCATCGGTGTCTCGCCGACGTCGTCCTTTGGGGTGTCGCCGAGCACCGTCGGCTTCAACTGCGGCAGATGGAATTTGGCGGTGAACTTGTCGAAGTCGCTCTGGTCGAACTTGTCGATCTCGAAGAAAACGATCGTCTGACCTTTGCCAGTGGTATTCAGCGGCGTCGCGTTGTATGTCGTCAGCAATTGCGATGGCGTCAACGCTCCCTTCGGAACGTCCAACGGCAGCAACGGCGGGCGCACCACATGGGCCGGGTTGTAGCTGAGGATGCGCCCCAGTGAAGTCACGTCGCTGCGCACCACCGCGGGGACGTCGGGTTGTTGGCGCGACGCGTAGAACACCTGCCCGTCGGCACTGCGGAAATCGTGCACGGAAACCCCGAACGCCAGCGCGAAATCGTCGGGTGCGCCCGCAACGTACGCAAAGTTGTCGCCGGGTCTCCAGCGCACGGACAGGCGGTGGGCGTCGGCCCACGCGATGAGGCGCTGCGGGCGAGTCGAACCGTGCAGCGCGACGGTCAGTTGAACCGGATGGCCGTGCGACGGGCCAAGGTCGGTTGATTTCGCAAGGAAACTGCCCAGCGGACCGTGGATGAGGTTCGGTGGGTCGGCCGACTGGCCGGCTCGCCCGCACGATGCCAGCACCAGTACTGCGGCCGCGGCAACCACCAGTAGCCGCAACTTACGACGACCCACGCGGCGGCCTCCTTATGCAGGCAATGGCCGCACGGTACCGCGATCGGCCTGCCAGGGGAGTGTTTTCGACGGGAACGCCGCTGCTAGGCGCGGTGAACAGAGTCATAGCTGAGGATGCGCCCGAGTCCGGTGACCTCGCCGCGCACCGGTGCCGGAATGTCGGGTTGGCAGCGCGAGGCGTAGTAGAGCTGCCCGTCGGGACTGCGGAAATCGTGCACGGAAACCCCGAACGCATTGCCGAAGGCGGCGGGCGCGCCGGCCACATACGCGAATGTGTCGCCGTCTCGCCAGCGCACCGAGAGCTGGTGTTGCGCGGCCCATTCGAGCAATGCGGCAGGCCGCGTCGAATCACGCAGCGTGACCGTGATCTGGATTGCGTGGCCTTGGGACGGGCCGAGGTCGGTGGAGTTCGCCAGCAGTTTGCCGAGAGGTCCGCCGATCGGTTGCCCGCTATCCACTGCGTGCCCTCGGCGGTCGCGGAATGAAAAAGGATGTGCGCAAGCAGTATTCGTCGAAGCCCGGCCGTTTCCGCATGTACCGCTCAGTCAGCCGGGCTCCGGTCGCGTAGACGAGGAAGTACGTCATCAGCACCGGCGAGAGCACCGTCGCGAACGACACCCAGCCGGCGATCGTCACCAGCCAGAGCCCCCACCACACAACTGCGTCGCCGAAATAGTTCGGATGCCGTGTCCACGACCACAACCCGCGGTCCATGATCACGCCGGCGTTCGCGGGGTCGGACTTGAAGGCGCGCAGCTGATGATCGCCGACGGCCTCGAAGGTCAGTCCCAGTGCCCACACCAGAACGCCGAGCACCGCCACCGGGATCAGCGCCCGCGGTGTCGGGCCCAACGTGGCCGAAAGTTGAAGCGGCAACGACACGAACCAGGTGGCGGCCGCCTGCACGATGAACACTTTGCGGACGACGGCGCCGGCGGACCGGTCGTGCTTGAGCAGGTCTCGATAGCGGGGGTCTTCGCCGCTGCCTTTCGTCTTCACGTAGAGGAACACGGCCAGCCGCAGGCCCCACACCGCGGTCAGCCCGAGGATCAGCAGCCGACGGGTGAGATCACCTGAGCCCAGCTCCGCCGACACCGCCGCGATCGCGACGAACCCTATGCCCCAGGCGATGTCGACGACGTTGTAGCGACCGACCCGTCGCCCGATGAAGAAGGTCGCGGTGTGGATGATGGTCACCGTCGCCAGGGACGCGACGGTCACGAGCGCGAAGTTCACGAGTCGTTCCTAGGTGGCTCGGTGTTCGAATTGCGTTCGGCCTCATACGAATCCAGCGCCTGCACCGCAAGGTCGTGGCCGATGTCGATCAACTCGGCGGCTCGGTGGAAGTCCAGGCTTCGCGACGAGCTTCGCGGCACTTCGATCAGAATGTCCGGTGGGTATGCCGCCATCTGATGACGCGCCAACGCCGCCTGCATGATGTCGATCGACCGGTTCATCACCTCGAAGCTGCCGAGCTTAGGCACCATCGCGGAGGCGGTCGCCACGTCGTCATCTTCGACTCCGGCCTCTTGAAGTTTCTCCTCGGCCTCTTCCTCGTCGTCGTCCGCGCCGGCGAATCTGCTCAGCACGGAGCGGGCCGCGGGGGTGTCGAAGAGCGCAGAAGTGTTGCGCACCAAGCGGTTAAACCATTCGGTTGCCGCGCTCGGTTCGCTTTCGGCCCGGTAGAACCGGCTGCCGTCGGAATCGGGAGCGCTCAGGCTCACCGCGATCGTCACATCGGCATTCGTTGCCGCCAACGGACCGACCGGCAACGGGTCGAGGATGCCGCCGTCGACAAGCACGCGTCCGTCGGCGATGTGAGGCGAGATCATCCCCGGGATCGCGATCGACGCGCGGATCGCAGTGTCTAGTGGGCCGCGTTGCAGCCACAACGATTTGCCGGTGATCAGGTCGGTGCTGACCGCGGTGTACGGGATCGTCAGGTCCTCGATCTGCGCCTCGCCGAGCAATTCCCTGACCACGTCGAGCACCTTCTCGGCGCGGAAGACCCCGGGGCCCCGCCACGCGGGATCGAGCAGTCGCAGTACCGCGCTCTGGCTCAGCGCCTTCGCCCAGTCCGCGAAATCGTCGAGGCGTCCGACGGCGTGTAGCCCACCTACGAGGGCGCCCATCGACGACCCGGCGACGCCGACGACGTCGTATCCGCGATCGCGCAACTCCTCGATGACACCGATGTGGGCATAACCACGGGCCCCGCCGCTTCCCAGCGCCAGTGCCGCGCGCTTGCCGTCCATAGCGACATTTTGCGCCGTGTCAGCCACACATACCGTCGGCCGCCGATTTCGCGGCGAGAATGACCCCGGCTTGCTTCTCGGGTGTCAACTGCGCCCACGGCGTGTCCCACGCCCCGGCGTTGCCCGTCGTCTGGACCATCGCCAGGTAGGGCTCGATCTGGGCATGCGGGTCGCCGGGCTTGCCCTGCATCCACATGAACGCCGCATGGCACGTCTTGAAGTACTCCTCTTCGGTGAGGCCCGACGGGGCAGACACCGATGTCGTCACTCCGCCGGGCGAGATGCCCACTTGCACGGGTGCTGTGGTCGGGGCGTTTGCCGCCGCAGAACTCGACGTCGACGGCGCCGTCGCGTGATGCGACGACGAGCAGCCGGCGGCAACGGCGGCCGCGATCATCGCTCCCAACAGACCCCACGACCGGCGCACAGCAGTCATGTATGCCACACTATTGGGCGTGATGGGATTCATCGGCACTCGGGAGTGTTGTCGGGCCTGCTAGCCCGCCCCCCGTTTCGTCCACCCATCTTTCGAAAGCTCGCCTCATGTCTTCAGCTGTTGCGTTGCGTCCCTCTGCGATCCCGTCCGTCGCCGGACCGACCCGCCTCCGGTTGCCTGACCTCCTGCGCATCACCGACCAGGACGCCGAAGACGTCCTGCTCGGCCGCTACGACCACGTGCTGCCCGCCTGCGGCATCCCGGCCGACGAGCGGTGGTTCGCCCGGCTGCACAGCGACGACGAACTCGACGTCTGGCTGATCAGCTGGGTGCCCGGCGAACCCACCGAACTGCACGACCATTCCGGCTCCCTGGGCGCGCTGACCCTGCTGTCCGGCGCGCTTCACGAATCCCGTTGGGCCGGAGACCAATTGCGGCAACGCACGCTGACCGCGGGCGACCAGGCCGCCTTCCCGCTGGGCTGGGTGCACGACGTCACGTGGGCACCCGCCGAGCCCGCCACCGTGGGGCCGACGCTAAGCGTGCACGCATACTCCCCGCCGTTGACCGCGATGTCCTACTACGAGATCACCGAGCGCGACACGCTACGGCGTGTCCGCACCGAACTCACCGACACCCCGGAGGGCTAAATGAGCCGCATCGACCACCTCCTCGCCCGCGCCCGCGCCCGGCTGTGCCGCATCGACGCCCGCCAGGTGCCGGATGCTCTGCGTCGCGGGGCGGTGCTCGTCGACATCCGCCCGCACGCGCAACGCCAGCGGGAGGGCAGCGTGCCGGGCGCGCTGGTGATCGAACGCAACGTGCTGGAGTGGCGCTGCGACCCAACCAGCGACGCGCGGCTGCCGCAGGCCGTCGTCGACGACGTCGAGTGGGTCGTGCTGTGCTCCGAGGGCTACACGTCCAGCCTGGCCGCGGCCGCGCTGCAGGACCTCGGGCTGTACCGCGCCACCGACGTCGTCGGCGGCTACTGGGCGCTGCGCGAATCCGGCGTGCTGTCCGAGCTTGCTACTCGGGCGCCGTCACAATCTCGCGCAGCCGCTGCGTCTTCTCCGGCGTCCACCCCGGCGGCTGCAGAATCGCTGCCCACGCGTTGACCACGTCCTTGACATAGCGGTGGCCGTGCCCGTCGGGCACGTCGACGGCGACCGCCATGTCGGCCGACACCTGCAGGAACGACACGACCGGGAACCACGACATCTCTTTGACCCGGTCGTAGCCCGGCTTCTCCTCGAGCCAGTCCGGCCTCTTGAACAACAGGTCCGGGTTCCACCAGGTGATCGGGTCCGACGCGTGCTGCAGATAGACCACCCGCGGATGACCCCAGGGCGCGTCGGGCCGGCCCAGGTCGTCGGAGGCGCGTGCCGAGAACCGCACGTTCCGGCCGTCCTGGTAGATCGGCAGCCACTCGGGCGACCCGGCATCGCGGTTGCCGGTGGCCTCCTGCCACATCGTGTTGTTGAACGTCGGCCCGGAGAACAATGCGCCGTCGGTGCGGGCGAGGATGTTGTTCACCGACAGGAATGGCGCCTCCCCGCCGAACGACCCGAGGCTCTCCCCGAAGACGACGAGCTTGGGTCGCTGTCCTTCGGGCAGGGCGCGCACCCGCGCGGACACGGCCTCGAACAGCGCCTGCCCGGACTGGCGCGCGTTCTCCTTGTCGACGAGGAACGACAGCCAGCTCGGCAGGAACGAGTACTGCATCGACACGATCGCGGTGTCGCCGTTGTACATGTACTCGATCGACTCCGCCTCGGCTTCGTTGATCCAGCCGGTGCCGGTGGTGGTGGCGACGGCGATGACCTTGCGGGTCAGCCCGCCCATGTTGACGAGTTCTTGCGCGGCCAGATCGGCTGCGGCTTTGATGCCGTCTGCCGACTCCAGCCCCGCATACGCCCGGATCGGTTCGACCGCCGGTGCGCCATTGAACTTCGACAACTGCTCCATGCTCGGTCCGTTGTCGACGAAGGTGCGGCCCTGGTTGCCGAGCGACGCCCACGTCACCAGCGACTTGGGGCCACCGGAGCGCTTGGCGCTGGTCGGCGGCGGGCTGTCCGGGCTCATTTCGTTGTTGACGGCCTCGAACGTGTTGTTCATCGCCTGCATGCCCAACCGCAACACGACGCCATTCAGAATCGCGATGAACAACACGACGACGAGCACGACCGCGACGGCTGCTGAAACCCGCGGCGGCGCAACGCGATTCAGTTGACGGACCAGGAACCGGATCAGTTTGCCGATCAGTTGGCCGATTTCGACGAGCACGAACAGCACGACAATCGACAAGACCGCGGCGATCAGGTAGTCGGTCCAGACCAGCCGCGCGACGCCCATCATGTCGCGGATGTGGTCCTGCCAGTCGTGGAACACGACGACCATGCGCAAGGTGATGATGACGCCCAGCACAATCAGCGCGATCCACGCGTACTTCGGTGGCGGGGGACTGGTCGGCTTGGACATCATGAACCGCACCAGCCAGACGACGAACACGCCGATGCCGTAACCGATCGCGCCGGCGGCACCGCTCACCAGTCCCTGAAACAGCGGCCCGCGCGGCAGCAGCGACGGGGTCATCGACAGCCAGAGAAACACCAGTCCGACGGCCGTGCCGGTGAACGTGTAGTGACGCACCCACCAGTCCGGCCGCTTTGCCGGCTGCTCCTCTGGCCGTTCGGCAACCTCGTCTTGCGGTTGCTCGTCTGCCTTTTCGGCGATTTGCTCCGACGGTTCCTCGGGAGTTGTCGCTTCGGGGGCCTCGGTGTCGGTCATCCCCTCATCATCAGCGGTGAGTGAAGTTTGGGGCGCGTTTCTCGATAAACGCGGCCATACCTTCGGTTTGGTCGTCGGTGGCGAACGCGGAGTGGAAGAGCCTGCGCTCATACAGCAGTCCCTCCGCCAGAGGCGATTCGAAGGCGCGGTTCACCGCCTCCTTGGCCATCCGGGCCGCCGACAGCGACATCTCCGAGATCGTGGTGGCGACGGCCATCGCCTCGCGTTGGAGTTCGTCGGCGGGCACCACCCGCGATACCAGGCCGCTGTGTTCGGCCTCGGCCGCGTCCATGTTGCGGCCGGTGAGGATCAGGTCCATTGCCTTGGCCTTGCCGATGGCGCGCGTAAGCCGTTGTGAGCCGCCCATTCCCGGCAGCACGCCGAGCTTGATCTCGGGCTGGCCGAACTTCGCGGTGTCGGCGGCGATCAGCAGGTCGCACATCATCGCCAGCTCGCAGCCGCCGCCGAGCGCATACCCCGCGACCGCCGCGATCGTGGGTGTGCGGACCGCGGCGAACTTCCCCCACGCCGCGAAGTAGTCCTGGGAGAACACGTCGGAGAACGACAGCGTCGACATCTCCTTGATGTCGGCGCCGGCCGCGAACGCTTTGTCCGATCCGGTGACGATGATCGCTCCGATTCCGGGGTCGCTGTCGAGTTCCGCTGCGGCCGTGGTCAATTCCGTCATCACCTGGCTGTTGAGCGCGTTGAGCGCCTTCGGCCGGTTGAGCGTGATGGTCGCGACCCGATTCTGGCGGACGACGAGGATGGTTTCGTAGGTCCTCTGGTTGGTCATGTCTGGCGGTCCCTTCTAGAACGACAGGTCATTCTCGACAGGCGCGAAGAACGCCTCCACGTCGGCGGCACTGACCGCTGACAGTGACGACGGCGACCACTGCGGGTTGCGGTCCTTGTCGATCACCTGGGCGCGGATGCCCTCGATCAGATCGTGGGAGCGCAGCGTCGCACACGACACCCGATACTCTTGGCGCAGAACATCTTCCAGAGTGTCGAGTTTCGCGGCGCGGCGAACCGCTTCCAACGCCACCGACAGCGATGTGGGGGAGCGGGTCGCGATCAGGTTGGCCGCGTCGTTCGCCGGCCCGGCGTCGTGGCCGCGCAGCGCGGCGAGGATGTCGGTCACGCTGTCTTCGGCGTAGCACTCGTCGATCCACCCGCGTTGTGCGACAAGGTCGCTGGCGGGCGGGGCAACCGTGTGGCGGTCGATCGCTTTGTCGAGTCCGTCGGCGGCGACCGTCTGGGCGAAGTCGTCGAGGGCGTCGTGGGGAACATAGTGATCGGCGAAACCCATTGCGATGGCGTCGGATCCGTTGAACGGCGCGCCGGTGAGCGCGGCGTGCAGGCCCATGTTGCCGGGCGCGCGCGACAGGAGGTAGGTGCCGCCGACGTCGGGTACGAACCCGATGCCGACCTCGGGCATCGCGACCTTCGACGTGTCCGTGACGACGCGGATGCTGGCGTGCGCGCCGACACCGACACCGCCGCCCATCACGATGCCGTCCATCAACGCGATGTAGGGCTTGGGGTAGCGGGCGATGTAGCCGTTGAGGAGGTATTCGTCACGCCAGAACTGCCGGGCTTCGGCGCCGTCCGCGCGGGCGCTGTGGTAGATCGCGACGATGTCGCCGCCGGCGCACAGCCCACGCTCGCCCGCCCCGGAAACCACGACGGCGGTGACGTCGTCGTCGGCTTCCCAGTCCCGCAGCAGCGAGTGCATGGTCGTGACCATCGAGTGGGTGAGGGAATTGATGGCTTTGGGCCGGTTGAGGATCAGAAAACGGACGCCGCGGTCGGCGCGGGTCAGGATTTCAGCATCGTCAGGCTCAGAACCCGTCACGGGACTGCAATCTAGATCGTCTCCCCAGGTTGATCCCCCGCGGGCTATGGTTAGCGTGAAAATCACGTCCGGGAACTGACAGATGGCCGCCAAACGTTAGATGGTTGTTCTCGGACGGCTCCAGGGAGAGGAACTGACGGTGCGGGAGACTAGCAACCCGGTATTTCGTTCGCTGCCACAGCAGCAGGGGGGATACGCGCAGTTCGGCCCCGGTTACGCCGCCGGCGCGCAGCAGGTTTATCAAACCCAGCAGGCGCAGCCGTATGCGCCGCAGACTGGCGTTTCGCGGCCGGTAACCATCGACGACGTCGTCACCAAGACGGGCATCACGCTCGGAGTGCTGTCGCTGGTGGCCGTCGCCTCCTACTTCTTGGTGGGCGTCAGCCCGGGGCTGGCGATGCCGTTCACGCTGGTCGGCGCGCTCGGCGGGCTCGGCCTCGTGCTGGTCGCGACGTTCGGCCGCAAGCAGGACAACCCGGCCATCGTCTTGAGCTACGCCGCGCTCGAGGGCCTGTTCCTCGGCGCGATCTCTTGGGTGTTCGGCAATGTCGTCGTGCAGCATGGCAGCGCCGGCGCACTGATCACGCAGGCGGTCCTCGGCACGTTCGGCGTGTTCGCGGGCATGCTGATCGTCTATAAGACGGGCGCGATCCGGGTCACGCCGAAGTTCACCCGGGTGATTGTCGCGGGGATGTTCGGTGTGCTGGTGCTGATGCTCGGCAACCTCGTGCTGTCGTTCTTCCACGTGAACATGGGCATTCGCGACGGCGGCCCGATCGCGATCATCTTCTCGCTGGTGTGCATTGGACTGGCGGCGCTGTCGTTCCTGATCGACTTCGACGCCGCCGACCAGATGATCCGCGCCGGCGCGCCCGAGAAAGCGGCATGGGGCATCGCGCTGGCGCTCACCGTCACGCTGGTGTGGCTGTACCTCGAGATCCTGCGTCTGCTGAGCTACTTCTCCAGAAGCTGACTTTTCTACGTTGACTCTGCGCACAGATCGCGATTAGTCCACAGATTGCGATCTGTACGCAGAGTTGAAGGCCGAAGTGCGCCAACCTTGATGTGTGGTGCTTGGGGGACAAGCCGTTCATCGGAAGTGAAGCTGTCGCAAGCGGACTCGTTCGAAAGCACGAGCTTCGATCCCGCTATCGACTCGTGTTCCCCGACGTCTACGTCGCGAATGACGTCGCGCTCACGTTGCGTCACCGCGCTGTCGCCGGCTGGTTGTGGTCGCGCCGACACGGCGTCATCTGCGGGCTAACAGCGTCGGCGCTACACGGAGCGTATTGGGTCGACGATTGCGAGCCCGTCGAATTGATATGGCGGAACGCGCGTTGCCCGCGCGGATTACGTACCTCTCACAGGCTGCTCCTCGCACGCGAATACGGTGAACTGCGAGGCCTTCCGGTGACCACACCTGAGCGCACCGCATTCGACATCGGACGGCGCGGTCGGTTCGACGACGCCGTGGCTCGCCTCGATGCGCTCGGCCATGCGACCGGTGTCAAAGCTGACGACGTCCTGCGTCTTGCCGGCGATCACCCTGGCGTTCGAGGCTTACGGCAGCTGCACGCCGCGCTGGATTTGTACGACCCGGGAGCAGCCTCGCCGAAGGAAACGTGGTTGCGGCTACTAGTCATTCGCGCGGGATACCCGCGACCCCAGACCCAAATTCCGGTGTGGGATCCGCTTGACCGGCGGTGGTACTACCTCGATTTGGGCTGGGAGAACCTTCAGATCGCGATGGAGTACGAGGGCGACCAGCACAGAACCGATCCCGTTCAGTTCGCCAAGGACGTCCGGCGATATGAAAGGCTTCCGGAGCTCGGCTGGAAGACGATCCGCGTCACAAGAGGGGATCGTGCCGGTGGCGTCCTCGACAGGCTCCAACGCGCATGGGAATCGCGCATTGGCCCCATCGACTCTGCGCTCAGATCGTGATTTCGACCCGAATCGCGATCTGTACGCAGAGTCGACGCTGAAAGGCAACGCGAACTAGCTGAGCCGCTCGATGATCATTGCCATGCCCTGCCCGCCACCGACGCACATGGTCTCCAAGCCGAAAGTCTTGTCGTAGGTCTGCAGGTTGTTCAACAGCGTGGCGGTGATCCGCGCGCCCGTCATGCCGAAAGGATGACCCAGCGCGATTGCGCCGCCCGACACGTTCAGCTTGTCGTGGTCCATGCCGAGTTCGCGGGCCGAGCCGAGCACCTGCACCGCGAACGCTTCGTTGATTTCGTACAGGTCGATGTCGTCGATCGTCATGCCCGCATTCGCCAGCGCCTTGCGCGTGGCCTCAATTGGCCCGAGCCCCATGATCTCTGGCGACAGCCCGCTCATGCCCGTCGCCACGATGCGAGCCAGCGGCGTCAACCCCAGCTCCTTCGCCTTCGCATCGGAAGTGATGACGACGGCCGCCGCGCCGTCGTTCAGCGGACACGCATTGCCCGCTGTCACTGTCCCGTTCGGCCGGAACACCGGCTTCAGCTGGCTGACCTTCTCGTAGGTGGTGCCGGGCCGCGGCCCGTCGTCGGTCGAAACCACCGTTCCGTCGGGCAGCGTCACCGGCACGATCTCGCGTTCGAAGAAGCCGTTGGCGATCGCCTGCTCGGCCCGATTCTGCGAGCGCACGCCCCAGTGGTCCTGGTCCTCGCGGCTGATACCGGTAAGCAGCACAACGTTTTCCGCGGTCTGGCCCATTGCGATGTACACGTCGGGCAGTGCGCCATCTTCGCGCGGATCGCGCCACGAGTCGGCGCCCGCCGCCGCTTCCGCCGTGCGCTGTTCGGCGTCGGCGAACAACGCGTTGTGCGTGTCGGGCCAGCCGTCGGACGTGCCTTTGGGGAAGCGCGACACCGTCTCGACGCCCGCCGACACGAACGCGCTGCCCTCGCCGGCCTTGATCGCGTGGAACGCCATCCGCGTCGTCTGCAACGACGACGAGCAGTAGCGGTTGACGGTCGTGCCGGGGAGGAAGTCGTAGCCCAGTTCGACGGCCACCGCGCGGCCGATGTTGAAACCCGCCTCGCCGCCGGGCTGTCCGCATCCCATGATCAGGTCGTCGAGGTCGTGCGGATCCAGCGCCGGCACCTTGTCCAGCGCGGCGCGCACCATCTGCGTCGCGAGGTCGTCGGGGCGGATGTCGACGAGCGATCCCTTGCCGGCACGGCCGATCGGTGAACGGGCGGTTGAGACGATGACGGCTTCAGGCATGACGCCTCCTAATTCCCCGAAAGCGGACGGGACTCCCTGCAGAAACCTAATGCGCTCAGTTCGCGGGCACGACAAGGGGTGCCGGAACGCCCGTCGTGCGCCGCCACACGCGGGTGAAGCGCCGCAGCCGGCTGCGGATCGTCCTGGCCTCCGCGGCCTGTGACACCCACGGCGGCTCGGCGACGGGGCCGCCGGTCCATTCGCCAAGTGCCTGGCACAGTGCAGGGAAAAGTTGCTTGGCCGCCAACGCATATCCCGCCGCCGACGGGTGGTATTTGTCCTCGGAAAACATCAGCTCTGGCGCCTGCAGGAACTCCGGCGCGAGCAAGTCCGCCAGCGGGACGGCGACGCCGCCGGCTTCGCGAACCGCCGCGGCCTGCGCACGCGCGAGACGCAGCCCCCGGGTTCGGGCGGTCCACCGCAGCGGTTGCGGGATCGCGGAGATGACACCGAAGTCGGGACAGGTGCCGACAACGACGACCGCGCCGCTCGCCCGCAAACGCCGAACTGTCGCACCCAGACGCCGCGCGGACGGGACAACGCCGTTCAGCGCGGTGATGTCGTTGGCGCCGATCATGATGACCGCAGCGTCGGGCGGTGGACCCGCCACGAACATCGCGTCGACCTGACCCGACAACCCCTTGGACGTCGCGCCCACTATCGCCTTGGTACTCAACCGGATTCGCTTGCCGGTCTCCTCGGCCAGTCCGCGTGCCAACAACACGCCGGGCACCTCGTCAGCCGTGTGGCAGCCGAAACCGGTTGCGGTGGAATCGCCGAACACCATCAGGTGCAGATCGACGGGCATGCCACGCGACCAACGTTCGACGGGACCGCCGCCGGGGGTGTACACACCGTCCGCGCGTGGCGGCGGTTCCCAGATCTTGGGAATCACCCGGCGCGCCCGATCGGCCTGCGCGCTCAAGAAGTTTCGGGCACCGACGTATGCGCTGCCGGAGGATGCGAGCGCTCCTACGGCCGCAAATGCAATGGTCGACCGGCGCGGCGCGCGTATGCCCACGCTTCAAGTTTAGGTGCGCAATCGGCCTAACCCGCGACCCAACTCGGGCCGATTACAGACCAATATCGGATCCGGTATCAAAACGCCGTTGTTGATTGTTGAACTGCTTGTGGATGTCAAGCTAAGTTACCGGGAATTGACGGGGCGACCCGGGCGACCCGGCCCTACAACGGCGTAGGAGTGTGAGATGACCGCACCAAGCAAGGTCTCGGGTTCGCCCCGCGCACATATCGGCGCAGGTCGCGCCCTTAAACCCCGCAAGTTTCCTGTCAGTGACGGCGCGCCTGTCGAGGTGGTCGAAGACGGGCCAAGTATCGCCGGGCGGCTCGCCTGGCTGGCCGCCCGGCTAACTATCCGTCCGACCCTGACAGTCGGAAGCCACGCGCCGTTTTTGCCCTGGCCATGGGGCCTTGTCGACTTTGCCTCGCGCACACTGCTGCCGATTCCCGGCACGGTTCGGGCGACCATCAAACTTCCGAATTGCACGGCGCAACTGGTGCGCGCCAAGGGCGTTCTTCCTGCCGACGGCAAGCGCCGAGTCATCCTGTACATGCATGGCGGCGCGTTCCTGACGTGCGGCGTGCATTCGCATGGCCGCCTGACGACGATGATCTCGCACTACGCCGACTCGCCGGTGCTGGTGCTGAACTACCGGATGATCCCGAAGCACTCGGTCGGCGAGGCGATCGACGACTGCTACGACGGATACGAGTTCCTGCGCGACCTCGGCTATGAGCCGGAACAGATTGTGCTGGCGGGAGATTCGGCGGGCGGCTACCTGGCGCTCGCGTTGGCCGAGCGGCTGCTGGCTGAGGGCGAAGAGCCGGCGGCGCTGGTGTCGTTGTCGCCGCTGATGCAGCTGGACGCCGAGGCAAAGAAGGCGCACGCGAACATCCGCAGCGATGCGATGTTCCCGCCCAAGGCTTTTGACGCGTTGGTGGAGCTGATCGCGAAGGCCGCGGCGCGGCGCGTCGTTGACGGCGAGCCCGAAGAGGTGTTCGAACCGTTGGACCATGTGGAACCGGGCTTGCCGCGCACGCTGATTCACGTGTCGGGCTCGGAGGTTCTGCTTTACGACGCGCGGCTGGCCGCGCGCCGGCTGGCCGCCGCGGGAGTTCCCGCGGAGGTGCGGGTGTGGCCCGGCCAGATGCATGTGTTCCAGCTGTGCGCGCCTTTGGTACCGGAGGCTTCGCGGTCGCTGCGCCAGATCGGCGAGTACATCCGCGAAGCGACGGGCTAAGCAACGCAGCTTTCCGCCGCCTGCGATCATGAACGCATGCGGATAGCCCGGCACATCAGCGAGCTGATCGGCAACACCCCGTTGGTCGAGCTGACTTCGGTGGTGCCCGAGGGAGCCGGCCGGGTCGTCGCGAAGATCGAATACCTCAATCCCGGCGGCAGCGCGAAGGACCGCATCGCCGTCAAGATGATCGACGCCGCCGAGGCGAGCGGTGAATTGCGGCCCGGCGGAACGATCGTCGAACCGACGTCGGGCAACACCGGCGTCGGGCTGGCGCTGGTTGCCCAACAACGCGGCTACAAATGCATTTTCGTGTGCCCCGACAAAGTCAGCGAAGACAAGCAGAACGTGCTGCGCGCGTACGGCGCGGAGGTCGTCGTCTGCCCGACGGCCGTGCCACCTGACCATCCGGACAGCTACTACAGCATCTCCGACCGCCTCGTAAATGAGATCGACGGCGCATGGAAGCCCGACCAGTACTCGAACCCGAACGGCCCTGCGAGCCACTACGAAACGACCGGCCCGGAAGTCTGGAACGACACCGACGGGACGGTCACCCACTTCGTGGCCGGCGTCGGGACGGGCGGGACCATCACGGGTGCGGGCCGGTATCTGAAGGAGGTATCGGACGGGCGCGTGCGCGTCGTCGGCGCCGACCCGGAAGGTTCGGTGTACTCCGG
>DASRFZ010000304.1:0-6849 GCA_035651275.1 Mycobacterium sp.
AGCACCTGGCTTTCGGGGTGCTGCATGATCACCGCGGTGCCGCCGACCTTGCCGAGCCCGACGGCGCCCGGCCGCTCGACAATCCCCGACGTCGGCGACTGCCCGGCCAAGATCAGCATCAGCGTCGTCTTGCCCGAACCGTTGACGCCGGTGACCGCGACGTGCTCGCCCGTGTCGATACCGAGGGTCACCGGACCCAGCGCGTCGTGGTCGGCGCCCGGATACCGGTACGTGACGTCGCACAACCGCACAGGAAGCGGGTCGACGGACCCAGCGTCGGGTGGCGGAGTCAGCTTCTGCACTCCCGGCACACCTGCGAGGCGCGCGACCACATGCGACAACGCCCACCAGCCGATCAGCGTCACGACCAGGATTCCGACCATCGACAGGCCGCCGATCAGCCACGGCCAATACGCCAGCAGCATCGCGAAGTAGTGCTTGAGCCCGTCGGCAACGGGCTTCATGTACGGGAAGTTCGAGATGAACCGCGCCAGCCCGTTGACGTTGGCGGTCACCGATTCGAAGATCAACGTCCGCAGCCGCGACAGCACCGCCAGCGCCGCAACCGACACCGCGCCGAACACCACGCCCGCGCCCAGCGCCACCACGACGACGGTCGGCGTCCCCAGATTCCTGCGCTTGACCAGGCCGATACACAGGCCGATGTACGCGCATTCCACGACCGTCGTCATTCCGCCCGAGCCCGCAACCAAGAACGCGATCAATCCGCCCGCGACGGTGGCCGCGAACAACACCCGAATGCGGTAGCGATAGGCCAGCAGGCCCGGCGGCACAGTGCCGAGCAGCGCCAACCCCGCCGCGAACGGGACGACGACCGCGGTGATCGCCAGGGCCGCCGATAGCGCCGCCATCATCGACGCTTGCGCTAGTTCGTTGGGACGGAGCGGCCCGCGTAGCTTCTCGTGCGTGGTGCCGCTCCCAGTCACTTCTCGATTCTGCCAGCCGCCCTGCGGTGGTTGTGAACACCAACACGTTGATCTGCATAGGGAACCTATGTAATTTGGTGGTATGAGCTCTTCGCCGTCTACCCAGGCGTCGCTCGGCGTTGACCTGCTAGGCGTCGTGAGCAAACTGAACCGGCTGGCCACCCAGCGCGCCCGGCTTCCGCTGCCCTGGGCGCAGGCCCGGCTGCTGTCGACGATCAACGACCAGGGTCCGACGCGGATCTCCGATCTCGCCGCGCTGGACCACTGTTCGCAGCCGACGATGACGATGCAGGTGCGACGGCTCGAAGACGCCGGCTACGTCACCCGCACCGCGGATCCCGCCGACGCGCGGGCCGTGCTGATCGAGATCACTCCCGCGGGCAGCGAGACCTTGCGGCAAGCGCGGGCCGACCGCGCCGCCGTGGTCGACCCGCACATCGCCGCGCTGGACGAGCAGGACCGGCAGACCCTTGCCGCCGGCA
This sequence comes from Mycobacterium sp., assembly GCA_035651275.1. Classification (GTDB taxonomy): domain Bacteria; phylum Actinomycetota; class Actinomycetes; order Mycobacteriales; family Mycobacteriaceae; genus Mycobacterium. Next base: position 1,430 of record DASRFZ010000304.1, read on the forward strand.
TTCGGGTTCTGCAGCGCCTGCTCGAGGATGCGGCGTCCACAACACGAACTGACAAGTAAAAAGGAGTAGCCGCACCACATGTGGCGCCAACCCAAATCCGTTTGGGCCGTTGCCTTTGCGTCCGTCGTGGCGTTCATGGGCATCGGTCTCGTCGACCCAATTCTCAAACCGATTGCAGACAACTTGGACGCGACGCCGTCGCAAGTGTCGTTGCTGTTCACGAGTTACATGGCGGTGATGGGTATTTCAATGCTCGTCACCGGCGTGGTCGCGAGCCGGATCGGTCCGAAGCGGACACTGCTTCTGGGACTGGCCGTGATCATCGTTGGCGCCGGACTCGCTGGATGCTCGGCGACCGTGATGGGAATCGTCGGATGGCGAGCGTTGTGGGGACTGGGCAATGCGTTGTTCATCGCGACGGCGCTGGCCACGATCGTGAGTTCGGCCCGGGGCTCGGTCGCCCAGGCGGTCATCATGTACGAGGCGGCCCTCGGGCTGGGCATCGCGGTCGGACCGCTCGTCGGCGGTGTGCTGGGCTCGATCTCGTGGCGCGGGCCGTTCTTCGGTGTCTCGGTGCTGATGACGGTCGCGCTCGTCGTCACCGCATTCCTGTTGCCCTCGACGCCGCGTGCCGAGCAGGCGACGACCTTGGCCGACCCGTTCCGCGCGCTGCGTCACCCCGGCTTGCTGGGTGTGGCGATCACGGCGCTGCTCTACAACTTCGGCTTCTTCACGCTGCTGGCATTCACGCCCTTTCCACTTGACATGGGCGCACACCAAATTGGGCTGATCTTCTTTGGCTGGGGTGTGGCACTGGCGTTCACGTCCGTTGTCGTCGCGCCCCGACTGCAGGGCCGGTTCGGTACTGTCGCAACACTTTTGGTGAACCTCACTGCGATCGCGGCCGTGCTCGCCGTGATGGCCGTGTTCACCGACAGCAAAGCGATACTTGCCATTTCAGTCGTGGTCGCGGGCTTGTTCTTCGGCATCAACAACACGCTGATCACCGAAACCGTGATGAAAGCCGCACCCGTCGAACGCGGAGTGGCTTCGGCCGCCTACAGTTTCGTGCGGTTCTCCGGTGGTGCGGTGGCACCGTGGCTGGCCGGCACGCTCGGTGAGCACATCAGCGCACACCTCCCGTTCTGGGTCGGTGCAGCGGCGGTGGGGTGCGGGGTCGTCGTATTGGCCGGTATCCGACGCCATCTCATCGGTATCGACGTCGACGAAAACGAGCTCGACGAGATCACCAATCAGGCAGCCGCAATCACCGTCGGAAGCGAGACGTAGCGCAATAATGCGGTTTTCCCGCCGAACCGAACCCGGGCGGTTAGTTTGGCTTGACAGAACGATCACGGAAACCGTGACCACACCAAGGGGAGATCACATGACCAGCCTCAAAATCCCGCGCACCGTCATCAGCGCTGCCGCACTTGCGGGACTCACCGCGCTCGGCGGCGTCGGCGCGGTCATGAGCCATGACACCGCGACCGGCAACGGCATCAGCAGCGACCGACTCCACATCACCGAAGTCGCCACGACGTCGTCGAAAGCGAGCAGCAGCGCGAGTTCGTCGTCCGAGGAATCAACCGAGTCCTCCAGCAATGAATCCCCGGCGCCAGGCAACGGCGACGCGCAGTCGCAGCTGATCGGCATGCTGCCGCCCGGCTTCAACTCGAGCAATTGCTCGGCCGCGAACCAGGGTGTTGCCGATGCGCTGGCGACGGTGGACTGCACTAGCAACTCGCAGTCGAACGGGCCGTCGTCGGCACGGTTTGCGTTGTTCGGAGACCAGGCCACGCTCGACAGCAAGTTCCAGGTCTTCGTTTCCGAGGACAAGATGCAGGAATGCCCGGGCGGCATGCAGTCACCCGGCGACTGGCACTACAACAACACACCCAACGAGGTCGCCGGCCACATCGCTTGCGGCACTTACCAAGGCACGCCGGATCTGACCTGGACCCAGAACGCCGAGCTGATGCTGGGCAACATCCAGGGCAACAACATCAACTCGCTCTACAACTACTGGGCGCACCCCGGCGGCTCGAACCAGATGGGGCCGCAAGCACCTCACTCGCGCGGCTGAGCGAGCACCACTCACACAGCTGAACCGATAAGCAGGCCAACGACATACGTCGCGGCGATCGCGATCGCGCCGAATGTCAACTGGCGAGCGGACGCCCACCACATCGGCTTGCCGGTGTAGCGCGCGGCGACAGCACCTGCCACGAGTAGCCCGACGCCGCCGCAGACCAGCCCGGCGACAAGGGAGTTGAAGCCGAGCAGGTACGGAGCCAGCGGGACGATCGCACCGATCGCGAACAACAGGAAAGACGACAACGCGGCCAACCGCGGAGACGGCTTCTCGCGGGGGTCGACGCCGAGCTCGGTGACCATGTGCAGGTTCAGCGCCTGGTTCTCGTCTTGATGGATCTCCTCGGCGGCGGCCCGCGCCGTGCTCTCGGTCATGCCCATCTGGACGAGCATCTGGACGAGTTCGACCATTTCGGCCTCCGGATGCGCGCGGAACGCCCGGCGCTCGAGGCGGACCTCGGAGTCGATCTGCTCATTGGCCGTGGTGACGGACGTGTATTCGCCGAGAGCCATGGAGAACGCCCCCGCCAGCAGGCCCGCGATCCCGCTGAGCACGACGGCGTGGGTGGTACCCGCGGCCGCGACACCGGCGATCAGCGCGGTGTTGCTGACCAGACCGTCCATCGCGCCGAAGCTTGCCGCCCGCAGCCAGCCGCCCGACACGTCGCTGTGCGTGTGGTCGAACTCGTGCGGAAGGCCGTCCACTGACGATGTCATGGCCGTTAACCTAGGGTATGGCGTCGACATCAGCTCAGATCTCCCCTGACCTCTCGACTCACCTGCGCAATGCCTTGGACGGGCGCTGGCACGTGGCCAAGAACAAGTCCCGCGAGCAGCTCGCTGACGAGGTTTTCCGGCCGCACTACACGCCCAACACCGCGATCGCGCGGGCGAAGGCGATGGAGCAGTTGAAAATCATCGCTGAGGCGGGAGCGGCCGAGGACGGGTTTCGCAAGGAGCACGGTGGTACCGGCGACGTCGGCGCAGCGGTCACGACCATCGAGATGCTCGCGATGTCGAGCCTGTCGCTGATGGTGAAAGCCGGTGTGCAATGGGGCCTTTTCGGTGGCGCCATCGAAAACCTGGGTACCGAACGCCATCACGAGGCGTACGTCCAGAAGATCATCGACCTCGACCTGCTCGGCTGCTTCGCGATGACCGAGACCGGTCACGGCAGTGACGTGCAGTCGCTGGAGACGACGGCGACGTACGACAAGGAGACCGACGAGTTCGTCATCAATTCACCGACCAAGACCTCGCGAAAGGACTACATCGGTGGCGCGGCCGAAACCGCGCGGGTGGCAGCGGTTTTCGCACAGCTGATCACGGCGGGGCCGGGCGAAGAACCCAAGAGCCACGGCGTGCACTGCTTCGTCGTGCCAATCCGCGACGCCGAAGGCAACGACTTGCCGGGCGTCACCACTTCTGACTGCGACTACAAAGGCGGGCTGTCAGGCGTGGACAACGGTCGGATCATGTTCGACCACGTTCGAATTCCGCGAAACAACCTGCTGAACAAGTACGGAGACGTCTCCGACGACGGCACCTATTCGTCGCCGATCGAAAACCCGAGCCGCCGCTTCTTCACGATGTTGGGCACGCTGGTGCGGGGCCGAGTAACCGTCGGGGGCAGCGCGGCGGCCGCGGCGCGGGTAGCTTTGGACATCGCCGTCCGATACGCGTTGCAGCGCAGGCAGTTCAAGGCTCCGGACGACGACACCGAGGTGCTTCTAATGGACTACCTCGTCCATCAGAAGCGGCTGCTGCCGCTGATCGCAGAGTCCTACGCGTTGCAGTTCGCTCAAAACGAGTTGGTGGGCACACTGCACGAAGTGCAGACCACCGAGATCCCCGATCCCGAGGAGCAGCGGGAGCTGGAGTCCCGCGCGGCGGGCCTGAAGGCGGCGAACACGTGGCACGCCAGCCGCGCGATCCAGGAAGCGCGGGAGGCGTGCGGTGGCGCCGGCTACATGGCGGAAAACCGGCTGATCGGATTACGGGGTGACACAGACGTTTTCACGACATTCGAAGGCGACAACCATGTGCTCGTCCAGTTGGTCGCCAAGCAGCTGCTCACCGCCTACGCCGACGACATCCACAGCATGAGTCCGGTCGAGTGGGTGCGGTTCGCAGCAGGCACCGTGGGCGATCGGGTGGTCAAACGCACACTGGCGCAAGCACTTTGGCAGCGGATCATCGACACCCGCCAAGACAACGAAGAAGAGGGCAGCCTGTTCAACCGGGGAACTCAGATGAAGATGTTCGAGGACCGCGAAGAGTACCTGGTGACGACCGTCGCGCGCCGACTGCAGTCCAGAAAGGACGAGGATGCGTTCGATGCGTTCAACGAGGTGCAGGACCACGTGCTGCATGCCGCGACCGCACACATCGATCGAATCATCTTGGAGGCCTTCATCGCCGGCATCGAGTCGTGTGATGACGAGGAGGCCCGCAAGGTGCTGAGCATGGTGTGCGATTTGTACGTGTTGTCGGTGATCGAGAAGGACAAGGCGTGGTTCACCGAGCACACCTACCTGTCGACCGAGCGGGCGAAGGCCGTCACGCGTGGGATCAACGAACGCTGTCGCACGCTGCGGCCCTATGCGCAGGCGCTTGTCGACGGGTTCGGCATTCCCGAGCAATTGCGCGACGTGCCGATGCTGCATCCGGAGCTGATCGGCGAGGAACACGACTAGCCCGGGATCGGACCCGGTTGGCCGCATACGCGACGAGCGCGAATTGCAGCAGGCCCGCGAGCATGATCGGCCAGAGCGCACCGGCCAGGATGGCGAGTAGTCCCCGGGCACGCGGCGGCGAGGGTTCAGGAAACGCATTGGCGACGACCAAAGCGCCGATCGTCGTCACCACCCAGCCGCAAAGATAGGCCTGCAGCCACATCGCAGTCACCGCTTCGGGGCTGCGCGTCGAATGTCGACCGCCGGGCGGCGATGGTCGGCGACCTGCTTGGCTTGGAAATGCTGCAGGTAGGCCCGTTCATGCGCGACCACGGCCGCCGCATATTGCATGTTCATGTCTATAGGAGGGGCGCAACGCCCCGCCGGTGACACTTTTTTCTGGGCTACCTCGTGAGGGCTACAGCCTTCCGGCCACGAACTCCGCGGCCTTGGTGGTCAGCCCGGTGAACGCGTACAGGGAATGGGAGAACGGGTTCTGACCTTCCGAGCAGATCGCATCGTCTTGCACGCACAGGTCAGTGGTCTTGGGTGCGTAAAGCGGGTTGATCGTCGGCAGCGGGAAGCCGGCCAACGAGGCTGCGTACGTGCTGCGTGGATTTCCGAACAGCGCGACCGCGGCGACGTGGTCGG
>DASRFZ010000305.1:0-5275 GCA_035651275.1 Mycobacterium sp.
CGGATTGAGCCGGGCCTCTGAGAAATGCCGGTCTGCTGCGGCGTATCCGGTGTTGGCCGGGGCGGAAATCGGCATGTACTTGCGCTCGTCGTAGCTGGTCTTGTAACCCGGCAGAGCGAGCAGACCCACCAACGCCACCCCGATCGTCACCACCAAAATCGGCCCCGGCCAACGCACGATCGCCGTCCCGATCCGCCGCCACCCCCGCGTGCGCATCGCGCGCTTCGGATCGAAGACGCCGAAGCGACTGCCAATTGTGAGCACCGCCGGAGCGAGAGTGAGCGCGGCGGTAAGAGCGATGAGGATGCCAATTGCGCAGGGCGCCCCCATGTTTTGGAAATACGGCAGCCGGGTGAAACTCAAACAGAACACCGCGCCCGCAACCGTAAGACCCGAACCCAGGATCACATGGGCGGTGCCGCCGTACATGGTGTGAAACGCCGTCTGCCGATCCTCGCCGTTACCGCGGGCCTCTTGGTACCGGCCCAGGACGAATATCGCGTAGTCGGTTCCCGCCGCGATGGCAAGCAGGGTGAGTAGATTCGTCGAATACGTTGACAGCCCGATGATTCCGTAGTGCCCCAACACGGCCACGACACCGCGGGCGGCAGCCAACTCGACAAGCACCGTGACGATCACGAGAACCGTTGTGAGGATTGACCGATAGATGAACAGCAGCATCACGATGATCACTACGAAGGTGATCACGGTGACTTTTCCAATTCCCTTGCTGCCCACCTCGAACTGGTCGGCGATCAGTGGCGCGGCGCCGGTGAGGTAGGCCTTCAGGCCGGGCGGTGGCTGCGAGTGGTTCACGATGTCGCGGACGGCGTCGACAGACTCCAGCGACAGGGTCTCGCCTTGATCGCCCGAAAGAAACACCTGAACGTAGGCGGCCTTGCCGTCGGTGCTCTGCGAGCCCGCCGCCGTCAGCGGATCCCCCCAAAAATCCTGAACGTGCTCGACGTGCTTGCGGTCGGCCGAAATCCGTTGGACCAGTGTGTCGTAGAACCGGTGTGCATCCGCGCCGAGGGGCTTGTCGCCCTCCAGCACGACCATTGCCGCACTGTCGGAATCGAATTCGTGAAACACCTTGCCCATCCGCTTCATCGCCTGCAGCGACGGGGCGTCCGGTGAGCTCAGCGCGACGTTGTGTGCCTTCCCGACCTCTTCCAGCTGCGGGACGGCCACGTTCGTGATCGCGGCAATTGCCAACCACAACAACACGATTGGCACGCAAAGCCAGCGGATGGTCTGCGCGATCCTGTGGGTGAACGAACTGTTTTGCGCATGATGATCGCTCATCCGGATTTGTCCAAGCAGTAGGTGTACGCGTTGTGCGTATTTACCGTTCGCTCATCCTTGACGTCACCGTCGATCGTGATACGGCAGCCGATGGAATCGCTGTCGCCTTGGGCCATCACGTTGGCGAACACCGCCGGCTCGGTGGTCGTCACGTCGTATGACCACGGGAGCGGTGCGTTGTCGACGCGCTGCGGTTGCGCATTGACATCGAGGTAGTTGATCGACGCCACCGTGCCCGGCGGCCCGAAGACCTCCAGCACGACGTGCTTCGGGTTGAAGGGCACGATCTCGTTGGCAAAGCCACTGGCCGTCGCCGTGTTGTTGTGCGAGCCAAAAATTCCGTGCAGCCGATACACACAAAAGCCCGCGGCCGCGACGACGGCCACAGCGATCAGCAGCATCCAGCCTCGCCTGACCAGGCGGCTGATCGAGATCCTATGCACCCGTTAGCCTTTCGATAACGAGCTCCGACTGCGCAGAAATTGCATTCCACGCGCAAAAGCCCGAGCAACGAGCGCGCGGAATGCAATTTCGGCGCACTCTGGACAGTACGGTACGGGACCGGACGGCACAAGAGATAGGGACACTCGTACCAAGGCGAGCCGCAACCGTCGAGAGCCGTCACACGGCGGTTCGGGTCAAGCTGGGGATGATGACCTCGTCGACGAGGATTTGCACCGTGTGATCGGTAGGCGGGCGGTTGGGAATGATCGACCGGAAAATGAGGTAGCCGGGCAGCACGTCCCACAGTTCGTCACTGATCGCACCGGCGGTGATCTCGCCGCGGTCGACGGCTTCCTGCAAGATCTGCTGGATCAATTCTTTCCGCTGGTCGAGGAACTGGTGCTGCATCGCGTCGGCGAGCGCAGGATTGCGTGATACCTCGACCATTACCGCGCGGATCGTGGCCGCGTGCTGACGGGCCTGTTGGCAGATCACCCGTCCCAGTTGGAGCAGATCGCCCTGCAGGGTGCCCGTCTCGGGGGCGACTGCGGCCTGACGAATGCCTTCGATGAACGCGGTGAGCACGAGTTCAGCTTTCGTTGGCCAGCGCCGGTACACCGTCGCCTTGCTGGCGCGGGCGGTGGCCGCGACCGCGTCGAGCGTCAGCCGGTCGTACCCGTGTTCTTGCAGCAACTGCAAGGTCACCGCGAGCAGTTCGGCTTCGCGCGGTGACCACGGTGAGAGCGCGGGGGTGCGATTCGCGGTCCGGGGCACAGGGCCACCGTAGAGCCCTTGCCGCAGTACAGTCCAGTACCGTACCCAGCCGGTCCGGCATCTTGCCCGCTGTCCGGACGCACTTTTGAATGAAGAGATGACCGCCACCGACGTGCGCGCGCTGCTGTTCGACACGTTCGGCACCGTCGTGGATTGGCGGGCAGGATTGATTTCCTCCATGCAGGCGTGGGGACTGGCCCGCGGAATCACAGCGGATTGGCCGGGTCTCGCGGACGCGTGGCGAGCGGCGTATGTGCCGTCGATGGCGAAGGTGCGCACGGGGGAGCGGGGATGGGCCGATCTCGATGTGTTGCAGCGAGAGTCGGTTGAGATCTTGGCGCCTGAGTTCGGGGCTGTCGGACTCGACGGCGCAGCGCTCGACGAGCTGGTCCGGATGTGGCACGCGTTGCCGCCGTGGCCGGATTCGGTCCAAGGGCTGAGCAGGTTGCGCACGCGGTTCGTGATCGCGCCGCTGTCGAACGGGCATGTGGCGCTGCTGGTGCGACTGGCGAAAACCGCTGGCATTACATGGGATGCGGTGTTCGGCGCCGACGTGTTCCGGCACTACAAACCCGACCCGGAAACCTATCTCGGCGCGACCGGGTTGCTGGGTTGCGAGCCGTCGCAGGTGATGCTGGTGGCGGCTCACGCGTCGGATCTCGATGCCGCGGCCCGCTGCGGGCTGAGGACGTGCCACGTGTCCCGGCCATGGGAGTACGGACCCGGCCGCGTGGTCGAAAAGCCAGAGGCACGGCGTTTTGACGTCATGGTGGACGACTTGCAGGAGTTGGCGCAGGTGATGGGGTGCTGACCGCCTCATCCGGGTAGCAGCTGGCAAACACAATCGCGGCCGCGTTGACGCTGCGTCTAGGGCGAGGAAGTGCGAGTAGCCAGCGCCCTCAGCGCAGAGTGGACGCAGCACGAGCAACGTTCGGGCGCAGCCAGATTCGACGACAGCGGCGCCGTCGATTCGAGCATCCCTCGTTTCGACCCGGCTCGCCGTCGGGCGGCGTAGTGTTTTCGCCGCCGGACATCCCATCCAGCAAGGAGCGATGATGGGCCACGTCAGTTATGTCGGTCGGGTCGGTGCGTTAGCGGTTGCGCTGGGGGTGGGGTCTGCAGTTGCGACCATGCCCGGGATCGCCGTGGCAGGACCAACTACTTCGGACTCGTCGGGGTCCTCGAGTTCGTCGAGCTCGTCGGGTTCGTCATCGGCCTCATCGAGTTCGTCGGGCACTTCGTCGACCAGCAGCGGCACTTCGTCAACCAGCAGCGGCAGTGCGTCGAGCGGTTCCTCGAGCTCGTCGTCGGCGTCCACGCCGGGGTTGGGATCGACTACGTCGTCATCGACACTTCCGTCGACATCGTCCACCACAACGACCAGCTCCTCATCGACGGATTCGTCGAAGACGTCTGATGCGCAAACCGGCGTCGTACAGAGTACCGGTGGCGCACAACAGGATTCGACCTCGTCCGCTACCACGCCGGTCGGGTTGAGCACGCCGACGCTGCTATCACTTGGCGGCGCCTCGACGTCGACGACTACCAATCCCTCCACGACGCTGACCGACAATTCCCGCAAATCACAGAGTTCGTCACTTCAGGTTCCGACATCCTCGGTGTTGCAAACGAATTCGGTTAACACTGCCTCAACACTGCAGTCGCCCAGCACGTTCAGTTTGACGACGCCGAGTTCGAGCCCGAGTTTCAAATCTCTCGCCGCGGTTTCACCAAACGTCACGTCGTCCGCAGTCACCACGACCGTCACGCCAAATACCACCGTCACGTCGCCAACTGCGGCAGCTCCGTTCACTGGAATATTGGCGCCGCTGAACCTTGTCACCGGTGTCATTTCCACGGTGCTCAGCATCGTGGGCTTGGGCCCGTCGATGACCGATTCTTCCGGTGCGCCCGCCCAGACCCCGATTCTCTGGACGGTATTGGCATGGGCACGCCGCGAGATCGACGGCTTCCTCGGCATCACCGATGCGACGGCCACTCCCACCGTCGCAACACTCGTCGAAAGCCCCAATCTGCTGGTCAATCCCGGCGCTGAGATCGCCGACCCGTCACTGTCGGGGTACAGCTCGGTGACCATCCCGGGCTGGACGGTGACGGGCACGCCGACTGTGATCCCGTACGGGGCGCTGCGTCGTTTTCCGCTCGGACTCTCGTTCCCGGGGCCGACTCTGCCCGCGTTCCTGGGATTTGCGGGCACGAGCACCAAGCCCGCCGACGGCGGCGCACAGTACTTCGGCGGCGGAAACGTCGCCACGTCGACACTCAGTCAAACCGTCGACCTCAACGGCGCGGCGGCCGCGATCGACGCCGGCGCGGTGCCCTACACATTGAGCGGCGAGCTCGGCGGCGCCTTCCTAGACCCCTCCGCGGCGTCGGTCACCGTGAACTTCCTCGATGCGAACAAGACGTACTTGGGCAGCGGCCAGATCGGGCCGGTCACCGCGCTCGATCGGCTGTTTCAGTCTGAGCTCGTAGAACGCTCAACCTCTGGGACGATTCCGGTGGGCGCCCGCAGCGCGCAAGTGGTGCTGACGCTCGCGGACAAGAACCCGACGCCCGGTAACTACAACAACGCCGCCGCCGACAACCTCTCGTTCACTGTCGGCGCAGCCGGTCTTGCTGCAGCCCCGCTCACGCCGCCGGTGTCGACGGTCCGTTCGCTCGACCATGTGTTCATGGTCTATCTGGAGAACAAGGGTTACAACGACGTCGTCGGCAGCCCCAACGCGCC
>DASRFZ010000306.1:0-34103 GCA_035651275.1 Mycobacterium sp.
GACGTGATCATCGCACGAGTGACGGAGAAGTTGCGCGCCGCGGGTTGCCCAATTTGAGGCTGACCGTGGGGTTGTGTGCGAACTTTCGGCAATTCGTCGTCCACAACCCGCACAGTCGCGGCGAATCAACTGGGCACGCGGCGCAGCCTGAACGTGAGATTCTTTCGCACAGAAGGCCATTCACTGTCGAGGATCGAGTACACCACGGTGTCGCGGCGGGACCCATCGGCAAGCAGCTGATGGCTGCGCAGCACGCCGTCGAGCTTCGCACCGAGCCTTTCGATGGCGTTGCGGCTGGTGAAATTGAAGAAGTGGGTACGGAATTCGACGGCCACGCATCCCAGCGTGTCGAAGGCATGAGAAAGCATCAGGAGCTTGGTCTCCGAATTCACCCCGGTTCGTCGGGCCGACGCCGAATACCACGTCGCGCCGATCTCCAGCCGCCGGTTCGGCCCGTCGACATTGAGATAGCTCGACGACCCGATGGGCGTGCCGTCGAGGCGGCGGACCAGAAACGTCAGGCCGCCCTGCAGCGCGAGTATCCGGTCCACCCACTCCGCTGCCGTGTGCGGTGACGGGGCGGTCGTGAACCACAACTGGCCCGGGTCGCCATCGCTTGCCGCAGAGGCGATTTCGTCGACATGCTGGTGTGTCAGCGGTTCGAGGCGCACCCACTTCTCGCCGATGAGCGTCACAGGCTCGACGAAGCCGCTCACGTCGTGACCCGCTCCGGCGACAACGCCGCGAGCAGCGCCCACACCGAACAGACCGCGGCCGCGCCCGTCGCTACCGCGCCGATGTACAACCCATACCCGGCGGCCATGCCAGGGTGAATCTTCTGGTGGTAATAGACGAAGGTCAACCCGCCGATGCACAACGAAATGACAAGGGCGGCAACGGATGACATCCGCGCGGACAGTCCGCGCGCGGCCATCGCGCCGGCCACGATCAGCGTCGACGCCAACAGCACGATCAGCTGGCCGGCGTCGAATTTCGACGGCACAGCGATGTTGCCCACCACACCGCCGATCGCGCTGGCGTGCCCTGAGCCGTCGGCTGTCTTCGTCCGCCACGGGAGCCAGCCGCTGATCGCGATCACCACGGCGAATGCGACCACCAACCAACCGGGACGCAGGCGGGTCATGGTTGGCACCATAGCGCGCTGGTTCACCTCTACTGTGGAGGATCACGGGCCCGTACGCCCGCGCGAGCGAAGGGGTGAGCGATGACGGACATCCCGGAATGGGCCCGGCAGCTCAACATGACGCCGCATCCCGAAGGTGGCTGGTTCGTCGAGACCTGGCGGAGCCAGTTGACGATCGCGCAGTCGGCGCTGCCTCCGGAGTACAGCGGCCCGCGCAGCGCGGGTACCGCCATCCTCTTCCTGCTGATGCCCGGCCAGCAGTCGGCGTGGCATACCGTCCGCAGCGCGGAACTGTGGCTCTTTCACCGGGGCAGCCCGCTGCTCTTGGAGGTCGGTAGCGAACAGTCTACGGCCACAACATATCTGGTGGGCGCGGACTTTCATGCCGGACAGGCGCCCCAAGTGCTGGTGCCGCCGGGACATTGGCAGCGGGCCCGTCCCCGCGACGACGAGCCGAGCCTGGTCAGCTGCGTAGTCGTCCCCGGCTTCGACTACGCCGATTTCGGGTTGGCCGCGGAGTAGCCTTACGCAGAATGCGGGGTCACATCATCGTCTGCGGCAACGACGCGCTGGCGATGCGAATCGTCGAGGAGCTCAACAGCGCCGGTGCGTCGGTCGTCATGCTGTCCTCCGCGGCCGAGCTCGCCGAAGCGGGCGTGGCGCACGCGACGGCCGTGGTGTGCGCGGCCCACGACGACGCGACGAACCTCGAAATCGCATTGCTCGCACGCAAAGCCAACCCGGACGTGCGGGTGGTGGCGCGTCTGGTCAACAGCGTGCTGCGCGAGGCGGTCGCCGCCGACAACGGACCCGGCGCGATCCTCGACGTTGCCGATCTCGCCGCCTCGTCGATGGTCGAGGCGTGCCTTGCCCGCACCACCCACGCGATCACGATCGCCGGCGTCGAGTTCGTCGTCTCCGGAACCCATGCGCCGCGCGACGCGACACTGCGGGAACTCTACGGCGACCTGGCGCCCGTCGCGGTGATCAAGGGCGAAGCATCGCCGTCGGCCGGTGAGGTCATCGCCTGCCCGGGACGCGACCTGACGGTCCAGGCGGGCGATTGGACCGCGATGCTCGGCAGCGCCGACGAACTGGCCGCGCAGGGCATCACGTTTCCGAGCCGCACTCCGCGCCGGCAGTACCGCCGCCGCTGGCTGGGCCGGGCACTCGACATGCTGCGGATGATTCGCGACGACGTCAATCCGTTGTTCTACGGTGCGCTGGCGGTGGCGATGGCGTTGCTGATCGGGTCGACGATCCTGTTGCGCTTCGCGTATCAACGGCCCGGCATGAGCTTCATCGATGCGCTGTACTTCTCCACCGAAACCATCGCGACCGTCGGGTATGGGGATTTCAGCTTCATCGGTCAGCCGACATGGCTGAGGTTGTTTGCGATCGGTTTGATGTTCGCCGGTGTGACGACGACCGCGATCTTGATCGCGTTCGTTGCCGACCTCCTGCTGTCGCGGCGGGTGGTGCATTCGGCCGGACGGCGGCGGGTGCGCGAGCTCCGCCGGCACGTGATCGTCGTCGGCCTGGGCTCGTTCGGAATTCGCGTCGTCACCGATTTGAGGGCAGCCGGATACGACGTCGCCGTCATCGAACGCAACGACGCCAACCGGTACCTCTCGGCGGCCGCGCAGCTCGACGTGCCGGTGATCTTCGGCGACGCGACGCTGCGGCAGACGCTCGACGCGGCCCGTGCCCGCGACGCGCGCGCGGTGGCAGTGCTGACGCAGGACGACATGGTCAACATCGAAACCGGGATCGTGTTGCGGGAGATGCTGGGTCCGCGGTGGAAGGCCCAGGGCAATCGGCCCGGAGTGCCGGTGGTGCTGCGGGTGTACGACCGCGAACTCGGCGCGGCCGTCGCGCACCGGTTCGGGTTCGCGAACGTGCGGTCCACCGTCGAGTTGGCGACGCCGTGGTTCATCGGTGCGGCCCTGGGCCTGCAGGTGCTGGCCACGTTCTTCGTTGGGCACCGCTCGTTCATGGTCGGCGGGGTGCGAGTGGAGCGCGGCAGCGACCTCGACGGGACGCGCATGATCGACATCTCCACTCGCACCCGCGTGATCGCCATCTGCCGCGACGACGGTCAGCTCAGGATGCATCCGCGCCGCGACACCCCGCTGAAGGCCGGCGACACTGCGTATCTCGTTGGCCCGTTCCGCGAATTGCTCGAAACGTTGCGCAAGGGCCAGTTCGGGATCAGCGCAGCGAAGACAGGTTGAACGCAGCGCCGGTCGGGTCGGAGGCCGCCGCCAGCCGTCCGTACGGGGTGTCCTCGGCGCCGCGCACGATGCCGCCGCCGAGCTCGGTGACCACCCGCAGGGTCTTGTCGACGTCGTCGACGCCGAAAAAGATCGACCAATGCGACGGGGTCTCGCCCAGGAACGCGCTTCCGTCCATGACGCCGAGAAGGGGCTCACCGTTGAAAACCGCGTTGGTGTAACGGAATTCGTCGGTGTCGGATTCAACCCGGGTCTCCCAGCCGAACACCGTACGGTAAAAGTCGACGGCCTTGGGGAAGTCGCGAGTCGTCAGCTGATGCCACGCCGGGGCGCCTTGCTCGCCGATCACTTCGAAGCCGCGGTGGCCCGTCGGCTGCCACAGTCCGTAGACGGCGCCCGCGGCGTCGGTGCCCATCGCCATCCAGCCTTTCTGCGGCACCTCCATCGGCCCGACGCAGCTCGTTCCGCCGGCAGACGCGCCGGCCTTCGCGGTGGACTGAATGTCGTCGGTGTGGAAGTAGGTTGTCCACGCGTCGGGAGCGTTCCATTCGGGGTTGGTCGCCATCAAGCCGCCGACCGGACTGCCGCCTTTGAACGCGTTGACGTAGCCGCCGTATTGTTCTCCGGCCGTCTCGAAGGTCCAGCCAAAAATCGTGCCGTAGAACTCCTTTGCGCGGTCGAGGTCCGACGTTGCGAGGTCGATCCAGGCCGGAGCACCCAGCGGGGCGCGGTAACCAGTGGTCATGCAAGTCTCCTTTCGGGTCGCCGGTATTGACTACGCGGCGCCGGAAAACTCATCGCCTCCGCTCGCGAGCAGACGCGGAATCGCATTACCGGGCACCTGGTAATGCGATTCCGCGTCTCTTCGCGCTAAGGGGTGAGCCCGAGCACCCGCATCGCGTTCTCTTTGAAGATCAGCGGCAGCACGTCGGGATTCATGTCGAGAGTGTCGAAGTCGCGACGCCAGCGGTCGACCTGGATGAACGGGAAGTCGGTCCCGAAGAGCGCCTTCGTCTTGAGCTGACGGTTGACGGCACGCACCAGCTGCGGCGGGAAGTACTTCGGCGACCAGCCAGACAGATCGAGGTAGACGTTGGACTTGTGCGTGGCGATCGCGATCTGCGAGTCGACCCACGGCACAGCCGGATGCGCCATCACGATCGTCAGGTCTGGAAAGTCGGCCGCGACGTCGTCGAGAAACATCGGGTCGGAGTACCGCAGCTTGGTGCCGCGGCCGCCGGGCAACCCCGAACCCACGCCGGTCTGGCCGGTGTGAAACAGCGCGGGAACGCCTACCTCGGTGATCGCCTCGTAGATCGGATAGAAGCTGCGGTCGTTGGGCTCGAACGCCTGCATACTAGGGTGGAACTTGAATCCCTTTGCGCCGTAGTCGTTTACAAGGGTGTGCACTCGGCGAACCGCGCGCTTCGATGTCCACGGGTCGACCGTCCCGAACGGGATGAGGATGTCGTTATTACGCGCGGCGCCCTCCATCAAGTCTTCGACGGAGTTGGGCGGATGCCCGGTCGCGGATTCGGCGTCGATGGTGAACACCACTGCGACGGTGTTGCGTTCGCGGTAGTGCTCGGCCAGCGTGTCGACGGTGAAGTCGCGCTCCGGACCGAGTTTGAAGTACTGCTGAGTCGCTTCGATCAGTTCGTCGTCGAACGCTTTGTGACCGTGACAGTCGACTTCGACGTGCGTGTGAATATCGATGGCGTCGACGCGCGCGAAATCGATGCCGTACTGGTACTTTTGGGCCATTGCCGGAGTCTATCGACGCACTCTCCGAGCACGCCGAGCGGTTAGGCGACCGTCGCGAACACCTTCTTGAAGTTGTTCAGCGAGTCTCGGATGTCGCCCTTGAGCGCGGCAGCGACGACCATGCCGATCGGCCCGAACAGCGCGGGCCCGCCCAGATGCACGTCGAACGTCACGGTCGAGCCGAGCTCGCTTGGCTTCACCTTGCCGATCAGCTTGACCTTGACGCCGCCTCTGCCATCGCCGTCGAGCGTCATTGCCTCCGGCGGCTTGAAGTGCACGATCGTCCACTTGATCCGGTTCGGCATGCCCTTGACCTCGACAATCGACTCGACGACTGTGCCCTTTTCAAGCGCGTCCGGCAACTTACTGCGCCACACCCGATGGATGGTCAGCCACTCCTTGTAGCGGGAGAGGTCAGAGGCGCAATCCCATGCCGTCGCCGGCGGCAGCGGAACATCGACGGAGACAGAAAGTTTGGCCATGCGCTACGGCGTTTGCGGACCACCAGGCTGTTGAGGCTTGTCGACGGCCTTCTTGGCGGCGTCCTGCACTTTGTCGACGGTGTCCTTGTACTTGCCCTGCGTCTTCTCGTCGACGATGTCGCCGGCCTTGTCAATCGCGCCCCCGACCTTGTCCGCGTTCTGCGACAGAAGGTCCTTGACCTTGTCCATGAAACCCATTTGGTTCACCCCTCGTTGGTTGGTTCCGCCGTCATTCTTGTCGGTGCCTGTCATCTCTACAAGCGACGGCGGTCGCCGACGACCCTGCCCTGCACCCACCACGCCACCTCGACCGCGGCGGCCGCGAACAGCCCGATCACCAGCGCGCCCGAGGTCAATGCGATGTTCGACGGGTCGAGCATGAACTGTTCGCGGGCAAGCGGAAGCGCAAAGATGACGACGTACGCCAACGCCGACACCGCGACGAGCGCCAGCCGCCACCACGTATACGGACGGGCCACCACCGCGAGCACCCACAGCGCGCCCACCAACAGAGTGATCAACGCTGACGTCGACGCCTGGATCTGCTGAGCGGGGCTTGCGTGCAGCCCCTTGTACGCAATCAGGTAGCACCCGAAGGTTGCGATGCCGACGATCAGCCCCGACGGCAGCGCCGCCGTCATCACCCGGCGCACGAAATTCGGCTGCGCCCGCTCGTTGTTCGGTGCCAGCGACAGGATGAACGCGGGGATGCCGATGGTGAACCACGCGGTGATCGTCACGTGGATCGGCTGGAACGGGAAGGGCAACGGGTCGGTGTGAAAAATCTTCGACCAGATGCCCGCGAGGCCAACAAGAATCGCCAGCAGCACCGCGTACACGGTCTTCGTCAGGAACAGATTCGACACCCGTTCGATGTTGCCGATCACTCGACGTCCCTCACCGACGACGTATGGCAGGGTCGCGAACTTGTTGTCCAGCAACACGATCTGGGCCACTGCGCGAGATGCCGCGCTGCCGGCTCCCATCGCCACGCCGATGTCGGCGTCCTTCAGAGCGAGGACGTCGTTGACCCCGTCGCCCGTCATCGCGACCGTGTGACTTCGAGACTGCAACGCGTGCACCATCGCCCGCTTCTGGTCGGGCCTGACTCGGCCGAACGTGGCGAACGCGTCCATCGTGTCGGCGAGCTGGCCGGGGTCGGCGGGAAGCTCACGAGCGTCCAGCGTCTCTCCTTCGATGCCGAGAGTCGACGCGACCGCCCCGACCGAGACCGCGTTGTCGCCTGAGATCACCTTCACCGAAACATTCTGCGAGCCAAAGTATTCGAGCGTTTCGCGGGCATCCGGACGGACCCGCTGTTCGAGAACCACCAGCGCCGCGGGGGTGATGCGGCCGGGTGCGTCCGCGTGGTCGACAGGCAGAGCTGTTGATGCGAGCAAGAGAACCCGAAGCCCTTGTGCACCAAGGGATTCAGCTTCTCCGGCGATGGCCGAGTGCGGGTCGAGCAGCACATCGGGAGCCCCGATCACCCAGTTGCCGTGCTCGCCATACGACACGCCGCTCCACTTAGTGGCCGACTTGAACGGCGCAGTAGCCGTCGCGGTCCATTCGGGAGGCATCTTGTAAGCCTCGCCGATCGCCTGCATGCTGGCGTTGGGTCGCGGATCGTGGGCGGCCAGAGCGGCCAGCACTTCCCCAATTGCCGCTTCCGTCAACGGCTTTGTCTCCGCCACCCGCATCCCGTTTTCGGTCAGGGTGCCGGTCTTGTCAGCGCAGACCACGTCGACGCGCGCCAGACCTTCGATCGCCGGCAATTCCTGGACGAGGCATTTCCGCCGGCCCAGCCGGACCACACCGACCGCGAACGCAATCGATGTCAGCAGCACCAGTCCCTCGGGGACCATCGGGACGAGTGCGCCGACCATCCGAAGCACCGATTCCCGCCAGTCCGCGCCGGTAGTGAACAACTGGGTGTAGATGATCAGCAGCCCGGCGGGGATGAGCAGGTACGTGATGAACCGCAGAATCGTGTTGATCCCTGTTCGCAGTTCGGATTTCACCAGCGTGAACTTGCTGGCCTCCTCGGCGAGCTTCGCCGCGTACGCCTCGCGACCGACCCGCGTCGCGCTGTACGCGCCGCTTCCCGCGACGACGAAGCTGCCCGACATCACTTGGTCCCCCGCGTCCTTCGCGATCGGATCGGCCTCGCCCGTCAGCAGCGACTCGTCGATCTCGAGGTTGGCCTCCTCGACTACGACCCCGTCGACGACGATTTGGTCGCCGGGCCCGAGTTCGATGACGTCGTCGAGCACCACCTCGCCGGGCAACAACGCGCGGGTGCCGGCCTCACGGCGCACGAGCGGTTTGGCCTGCCCGACGATCGCGAGCTTGTCGAGGGTGTGCTTCGCCCGCAACTCCTGGACGATGCCGATCACGCTGTTGGCGATGATCAGAATTCCGAACAGGCCGTTGATCAGCGAGCCCGTCGCCAACACGATCACTAAGAGCACACCGAGTATCGCGTTGATGCGGGTGAACACGTTGGCCCGCACGATCTCGGACACGCTGCGCGCCGCGCGGGTCGGCACGTCGTTGGTCTTGCCGTCGGCGATCCGTTGCGCGACGTCGGCGTCGGTCAGGCCAACCAGCGAGACGCCGGTCGCAGAGCCGGCGACGTCGGAGCTCATGGGATGCAGCGTAACGACTCAGCGGGTGAAAGTGCCGAGCTTGTTGCGGTCGAAATACTCAAGTGTCAGGTCGTTGCCCGCGAAAGTCGCCTTGGAGACCGTGCCCGGCGGCGCATTCTCGTTCTGCAGGGTGAACGTGAATGTGTCGCCGTCCCAATGGGATAACGGAAACGTGTCGCCGCGCGGGCCGAGCGACAGCTGCAACACGCCGTTGGCTTCGCTGATCTTCGCCGGTCCCCAATACTGGTTGGTGTACTCGCCGACATACTCGTTCAACGGCCGCGCGGGCGCCGGGTGCGGTGGCGGCTGCCTGCCGACCAACGAGCCCTCGGGCTTGTCCATCGAGTCGAAGGCCTGCCCATAGAGCGCTGACCAGTCTTCGTGAATCTCGCCGTACTGCACCAGATCCATGAACTCGGCGGCCAGCGTCTCCGGTACGCCGACCGGAGCGGCGTTGGTCAGCGCGATCAGCCCGACATTCGCCGACGGTAGCGCCGCGAACGCTGACGCCGCCCCCAAAGCGAAAGCACCCGAATGGCTGTACTGGGTGCGTCCCGCGGATGTCACCGACACGTTGAAGCCGTAGCCGTAGAACGATGCGCGCGCGCCGGGATTTCCTGCGGGCACAGAGACGATCTGCGGTGTCACAGCCGGAATCAGCGCCTCTTGCGCTGCGATGCGAATGCCGTTGTAGGTGCCGCCGCCGAGGACCATCATCAACCAGCGCGCCATGTCGTTGACCGACGAACTGACACCGCCCGCTGCCGATTGCGCGTCTGCATCGCGAGTGTAGAGCGGCTGATACCCGTCGTTGGGCGTCTTCACATGGCCGACCGCGTGATTCGGCCTGGCTTGATAGTCGGCGAACCGTGAGCTGGTGGACGTCATTGAAAGCGGCCGATACAGCACGTCGTCGGACAGCACGTCCCACGGCTTCTTCGCCGCTGCCGCGACGGCCTCTGCCGCGGCGGTGATGCCAAAGTTGGTGTAGGCGTAGGTGTTCCGGAAGGAATCCAGCGGCAGAAACTTCATTCGGTCCAGGATCTGCTGACGGTCGTAGCCCAAGTCCTCGAGGCTGTCTCCGGCGTGGTCGGGCAGCCCGGAGCGGTGCGCGTACAGGTCTGCGACCGTCACGTGGTGCGTGACGTAGGGATCGGACAACGCGAACGACGGCATCGTGACCCAGATCGGCATGTCCCAGCCGACGACGTTGTGAGTCACCTGGTTGGCGACGACCGTTGCGCCGACGGGCTTTGACAGCGACGCGATCTGAAACACCGTGTCCGGGTCCACTTTTGCGCCCGTCCGAACATCCTTCACGCCGAATCCCTTGGCGTACACGATCTTTCCGTCATGGACAACGGCGACCGCCATCCCCGGGATGCCGGAGTGCTTCATCAGGTCGTCGGCCAGCCCATCGAGTTTCGCGACGGCGTCGTCGACGCGGCCCGCGGGAATGTCGACGCCGGAGACCTCGTTGGGCGGGACGCCGGACTGCCGCGTCGACGAGGGGGCATTGTGGTGCGACGACCCGCATGCCACCAGTAGCAACAGCAACAGCGGGAGCAGCGATGAGCCGCTTGCGCGAAGAGCAGACAGCACCGCCCGTGCGGCCCGGTGGATCACGTCAGAAACGCTACCGTCAGAGCTGCCACCACGGGTCGATCGTGTGCCCGTCGTCGGCGTCGAGGCGCTGACCCGGCTTGGGCACGGCGACGGTCACATCCGACGTCTGCGCGGCGTCGAGAAGACGCTCGACGGGCTCCGCCCACGGGTGTGGTGCCAGCCGGAAAGTGCACCAGTGGATCGGTACGAGTAGACCCCTTCCGGGCCCGGCGATGTCGAGATGTGCCCGCACAGCTTCCTCGGGGTTCATGTGGATGTCGGGCCAGAGCCGGTTGTAAGCGCCGACGGGCATCAGCGTGAGATCGAATGGGCCGTGCTCCGAACCGATGTCGGCGAAGCTGCGGGTGTAGCCGGTGTCGCCGCCGAAGTAGGCACGGTGGTCAGGACCGGCGAACACCCAGGACGCCCAGAGAGTCGTGTTACGGGTGAGGAATCGGCCGGAAAAGTGCCGGGCCGGAGTGCACACCAGATTCAGGTCGTCGACGGATCCGCTTTGCCCCCAATCCAATTCGACGATTCTCTGGGACGCGATGCCCCATTCACGCAGGTGAGCTCCGACACCAAGGGGCACAAAGAACGACGCACGCTGAGTGCGGGCGAGGGCAAGCACCGAGTCGAGGTCGAGATGGTCGTAGTGGTCGTGGCTGATCACGATCGCGTCGACGGCAGGCAGCGACTCCAGCGGGATCGGCGGTGGATGCATCCGCTCCGGGCCGACCGTGCGCGACGGCGAGCACCGGTCGCTCCACACCGGGTCGGTCAGGATGCGGTAGCCGTCCAGTTCGACCAACGTCGTCGAGTGCCCGAACCATGTGACGGCGAGCGAAGCCGGCGGCATGCCGAGTCCGTCTGGCTGCGCCAGAGGAATGTCGGCGCCCGGACGGCCCGCGCGGCCGTGCAGCATTTCCCGCAGCAGAATCCGCTGCTCCTCGCGATTGACCTCGATCATCGCGGCGGGGTCGACATTGATGAACGCGCCATCGCGGTAATTCGGCGAGCCGTTGGCCACCGCGCTGATCGCCAGCGGGCTAGCGCCCAGCGCCGCCGGTGCGCCACGCAGCGCGCGCAGAGCCCAGCCGCCCCCGAGCAGCGTGGCGGTGCCGATTCCCAACCGCAGCGCTCCGCGCAGCATCGCGGCTCAGGCGCCCTTGAAATTCGGCGGACGCTTCTCGATGCGCGCCACTTGCGCCTCTATGACGTCCTGGCTGGCCCACGCCTTCTCGAACAGCTCTTTGTGCTCGGGCCGCTGTTCCTCGTAGGCGCCGTCGTCGTTGAGCACGCGCTTGGCGTGGCGCAACGCCAGCGGCGCAAGCCCGGCGATCTCGTCGGCCCACTTCTGCGCGTCGGCGAGCGTGCCGATCCGGTTCGCCATCCCGGTGATCAGCGCATCGTCGGCGCTGAGCTTCTCCGCGGTCAAAAGCATGGATCGCGCCCGCCCGTGGCCAACGAGCGAGGCCAGCCGTCGGATGCTCCAATTGTCAAGGGCCAGACCGTATTTGGAGGTAGGGAACTGGAAGAACGCGTCAGGTGAGACGACCCGAAGGTCGCAGATCATCGCGAGCTGAAGTCCTGCCCCGATCGCCGGGCCGTTGATCGCTCCGATGACCGGCATCGGCGCCTCGTCGACGGACTTGTGCAGCGCGATGAGCCGGTCGGGATAGTCGGCCGCGAACGCATCCCCGGACAGGTCGGCGCCGGCGCAGAACACGCTGCCCTGCCCGGTCAGCACGATCGCGCGGATGTCGTCGGCCCCGGCTTGTTCAATTGCGGCGCGCAGGCCGTCGACCAGCTCGCTGTTCAGCGCATTTCGCCGGTCGGGCCGCTGCATCTCGATGGTCGTGACGTTGTCGAGGCGGGTGACACCGATCATGGACCCACCCTAACGACAGGGCCGATAGCCTCGTCCGGTGAGCCGGATACCGCCGTCCGCGCTGCGCGAAGCCGTGCTGGACACCGGCTCGTTCGCCAGCTGGGACTCCAGCGATGCGGAGTCGGTGCTCACCGGAGAGGGCCGCGTGCACGGGCGTCGCGTCGCCGTGATCGCGTCGGATTTCGACTTCCAGGCCGGCTCGATCGGCGTGGCCGCCGCCGAACGGATCACCGCGGCAGTCGAACGCGCGACCGCCGAGCGGCTGCCTCTGCTCGCGTCGCCGAGCTCGGGTGGGACGCGGATGCAGGAAGGCACGGTCGCGTTCCTGCAGATGGTCAAGATCGCCGCGGCGGTGGAACTCCACAAGCGGGCGCATCTGCCGTATCTGGTCTACCTGCGGCACCCGACGACCGGGGGCGTGTTCGCGTCCTGGGGTTCGCTTGGCCACGTGACGATCGCGGAGCCGGGCGCGCTGATCGGTTTCCTGGGCCCTCGGGTCTATGAGCATCTGTACGGCGAGCCGTTTCCGTCGGGCGTGCAGACAGCGGAAAACCTTCAGCACCACGGAGTCATCGACGGCGTCGTGCCGCTGAAGTGGCTGCGCCGCACGGTGGAGCGGGCACTGAAGGTGATTGTCGACGCTCCGTCAGCGCCGCCGGCCGCAGTGCCGCCCGAACCGCTTCCCGACGTGCCCGCCTGGGACTCGGTGGTCGCGTCGCGCCGACGGGACCGGCCGGGCGTCGGCCACCTCCTGCGGCACGGTGCCACGGAGCGTGTGCTGCTGTCGGGAACCGGGCACCGAGACGCCGCGACGATGGTGCTGGCGCTGGCGAGATTCCGCGGCCAGCCGGCCGTCATTCTCGGTCAACGACGCGCGGCCAACGTCGGGCCGGCTGCGCTGCGTGAAGCGCGCCGCGGGATGGCTTTGGCGGCGGGGCTGCAGTTGCCGCTCGTGCTTGTCATCGACACTGCGGGGCCGGCGTTGTCGGCGGAGGCCGAGGAGCAGGGCCTCGCGAGCGAGATTGCCCGCTGCCTTGCGGATCTGGTGACGCTGCCGACGCCGACTGTGTCGGTGTTGATGGGGCAGGGCAGCGGCGGACCGGCATTGGCGATGGTGCCCGCAGACCGTGTGCTGGCCGCTTTGCATGGTTGGCTGGCGCCCCTGCCGCCGGAAGGCGCCAGCGCGATCGTGTACCGAGACACGCTGCATGCACCGGAACTGGCTGCGGCGCAAGGGATTCGGTCCGCCGACCTGCTGGCCACGGGAATCGTCGACGCGATCGTGCCCGAGCATCCCGACGCCGCCGACGAGCCGATCGAGTTCACGAAGCGGCTGTCGACGGCGATCGCGGGCGAGGTGTCCGCGTTGCGAGCCGCGCCGACCGAGGGGCGCTACACCGCTCGGTTGACGCGTTACCGCCGGATCGGTTTGGCCTGAATCACCAAGGGTTCTGCGGGTTTTGGGGACTCTGCTGTCCCTGCGGCTGCTGCTGTGGCTGGGACGGCTGCGACGGTGGTGGCGGCGGCTGATACGACGGCGGCGTCGAACCGGGCGCGCCGTAGTACGGCTGTTGCGGCTGGCCGTAGCCGGGTTGGCCGCCGGGCTGGCCGTAGTACCCGTAGTTCGCCTGGCGCGGCTGCGGCGGCTTGAGGATGCCCGACGCGAACAGCAGCACAGCGATCGCGAGTGCGGCTTCGAGGAACGACGTGATCAGCACGATGATCAGGCCGAATCCGGCACTCGCCTCCTTGGGCAGGCCGATCAGCAGAAACAGAAGCGAGATGAAGCCGGCGACCGACAGCGCGGCTACCACCGAATCATGCGGTTCCTGCTTGGGAAGCATCGCAAACGCAGCGACCAGCGCGGCGGCGAGGAGGACGCCCACACCGACGCCGCCGGCGCCGTGTTGGAAGAAGTTGACCGAATCGCTGCTGTTGCCAACGCTGTATTCGCTTTTCGCTTTCGCGAACGGGGCGAACCCGAGGAAGAAGCTGATGATGCCGAGGGCGATCACGCCAAGGTTCAGAAAGAACGAGAGGGGTCTGCTCTGACCCTGGCTGGGCGCCGGCGACGAGCCGTAGCCGGACTGCTGGCTATATCCCTGGCCGCTCGGTCCCTGTCCCTGCGGCTGTTCGCCGTAACCGCCGGGTCCGGTCGAGTAACTCATCACAATCTCCTTGTCCAGAACGCGTCCGGTGGAACACGTCCGTCAATCGGTTGGCTTTCCCGCGCCGCAGGCGCGCCCTGACTGTAGCGCCTTCGGCGGGTCCGTACCCCGAATCAATCCCCGCTTCGGAGCGAACGCAAACTGCTACTGCGACGGATACGGCGGCTGGTACGTCGTTCCCGCCCCGGGTGTTTCCTGTTCTGGCACCACCGGCGTCGGCTGTCCCGCAAATTGTGTTTGTCCGTAGCCCGGCTGGCTTCCATAGTCCGCGTATTGCGGAGCTTGCTCAGTCGGCTTGGCCACCCCAGAGGGCAGGAAGTACGCCGCAATCGCCGCAGCCGACTGAAGGAACGACGTGACCAGCACCAAGATCAGGCCGACGCCCGGGTCGACGCTGATCTTCACTCCGGGAACCTCTGCCGGCGAAGAGGTTCCCAACCCAATGAGCAAAAAGAGCAGGCAAAGGAACCCGGCGATTGAGAGCCCAACGACCACAGCGTCGGCGGCCTGGTGTTTGCGGATCACCCCCAGCAGCGCGATGAGCGCGGCCGCGACGAGCAAGCCGAGCCCCGCGATACCAACACCGTTGCCGGCGTTCTGGAAGAAGCTGACAGACCTGCTGAGGTGCGACATGTCGACATTCGACTTGTCGACGTTGGTCAGATCCACGTTCAGACTCGTCTTCGCGTACGGCGCGAAAGCGAGGAAGAAACTGATGATGCCGAGGGCCACCACAGCGAGGTTGAGGAAGAACGACACCCCTCTGCCCTGCCGCGGCGGTGCCGGGTAGCCCGGCGGCTGGCCGTATCCGTATCCCTGGCCGTAGGGGCCCGGTCCGGTCGGGAATGTCATGACGTGCTCCTTCTCAACGGTTGTCTAGGCCATCATTCCTGGCAGCCGACTGCTCGGTTACGCAGCCCCATCCCAGTGGCATGCTGGCGTCATGTGGTGGCATTACTGGTGGCTGATCTTCCCCTTCGGTGGTGCCATCGGTGCTGGGTTGAGAGCGCTCGCCGCCGCCAACGAGCGGCGCGCCGAACGGCGGCTCGAGCGCTATCGCATCAAGCAGCAGGCCAAGATCGCCGTCGCCGAAGCCGCCGGACGCGGCCGCACCAACGAGGCCGCGAATCGTCGGGAAATGATGCGGGTTCTCGACGAGCACCGCAGGAACGACGAGAAGTGGCTCGAGTATGAGCTCGACATCGCGAAGCTGCTCGACTTCCCGATGATGACCGACATGCGCAACCCGCTCACGATCGCGTTTCACAAAGCTCGCCGACGGGCCGACCTGCTCCGTCCGGAAAACGTCGACGACCTGGCGGGCGATCGTGACGCGCAACTCGCGTACCGCGATGCGGTCGCCGACTACGTCAGCGCTTTCGACATCGCCGAAGCCGAGGCGATCCGGCGCCGCCGCAGCGACTTCTCATCGGACGAACAAGAACGCATCGAACGCGCGCAGCACCTGATGCGGCTCGCCACCGACGACGCGGCTACCCCGCAGGAACGGCAGAGCGCATACACCAAGGCCCGCAAGGAACTTGACGGACTCATCGCATTGCCGACGACCACCCGGGCGAGCATCGAACGCAAGATCGCCAACGAGATCCAGGCCTAGCAGTCGACAGACCCGGCGAGATACCTCTGCAGCGTCGGTCCGATCCATGCGACGACGTCCTCGCGCGACATGCCGGCGACGGGCGGCAGCTTCAGCACATAGCGACAGAGGGCAAGGCCGAGGATCTGTGTTGCGATCAATCCCGCGCGCGCCGCGGCGTCGCGTGGCACCAACCGTGCGACCAACGGTTCGAGCTGACCGACGAAGATCTGCCGCATCCGTTGTGCCGCTTCGCTGTTCGTCGTGCTGGTTCTCAGTAGCAGAACCAGAGCCTCGTCGTCCTCCCACCGGTTGAGGAAGTGGGTGACGACGGCCTTGCCCACATCGCTCTCGTCGACGCCGGAGAGGTCGGGGAACCGTAGGTCGAATTCGGCTGCGGCGGCGAACAACTGGTCCTTGCTCCCGTAGTAGCGCATCACCATCGCCGGGTCGATCCCCGCGTCGGCGGCGATCGCGCGGATCGTCGCGGCGTCGTAGCCGACCGCGGCGAAGCGCTCGCGTGCGGCAGAGAGGATCGCAGCCTTCGTGCGCTCGGAGTTTCTGGCCATGTCAACGATTGTAGGCCAACAGGTGTTGACATATGCCGCGATTGGGTGCAGTGTTGATGTCAACAAGCGTTGACAAAGGAGGGTGTGAGATGACGACGACGACAGATGTGCTGGTAGTGGGCGCCGGGCCCACCGGATTGACGTTGACCGCGGCGCTCACCCAGCGGGACGTGCAGACGACGTTGGTCGACGCGCTGCCCGCCGGCGCGAATACGTCCCGGGCGGCCGCGGTGGCTGCCCGGACGCTGGAGGTCCTTGAAGAAATCGACGTCAGCGAGCGACTCGTCGAGCACGGCATGAAGGCGCCGAGGTTCAGCATGCGGGACCGCGACCACGTCCTCATGCCGCTGGACTTCAGCGGCCTGCCGACCGCCTACCCCTACACGCTGATGATCTCGCAGGCAGACACCGAACGCGTGCTGCTCGACCGTCTCCAGGAACTCGGCGGAGCTGTGATACGGCCGAAAAAGCTGAGCGGAGTGCGCCAGGAGACCAACTGGGCTACAGCCACTTTCGACGACGGCGACGAGATCCGCGCGCGTTATGTGGTCGGTGCCGACGGTATGCACAGCACCGTGCGGGCGGCAGCAAACATCGGCTTCCGTGGCCATGCGTATCCGGAGTCGTTCGCGTTGGCCGACGTCCGGCTCACCGGCGGCGCTCCGGTCGACGAGATCCTCCTCTTCTACGCCCGGACGGGCCTTTTGGTGGTGGCGCCGCTGCCCGGCGGCATCTTCCGCATCGTCGCACCGGTCGCTGACGCGCCACCTCAGCCGACCCAGGACTTCGTCCAGAAACTACTCGACTCGCGCGGATTCGGCCCCGGCCGGTTGGCTGTAACGGACGTTATCTGGGGCTCCCACTTCAAGATTCACCACCGCGTCGCTGACAGCTACCGGTCTGGCCGCCTCCTCCTCGCCGGCGACGCCGCCCATGTGCACAGTCCCGCGGGCGGGCAGGGGATGAACCTGGGCATCCAGGATGCAGTCGCACTGGCCGACGCGTTGGACCGCGTCGTCGACGGGGCGTCAGACCAGCTGCTCGATGCCTACAGCGACGCACGCCGTCCGCTGGCTCAGCAGGTGGTGCGGTTCACCGACCAGCTGACCCGGATAGCGACGCTGCCGACGGCACTGCGGCCGGCCCGCAACGTCGCGATGATGGCGGCGTCGCACGTGCCCTTCGTGCAGCACGCGCTGACGTGGCGGCTCAGCGGGCTGGTGTACCGCTAGGCGTCGTCGGCGAAATAGCATTCCAGGTCGTGATTTCCTCGAAATCAACGACCTGGAATGCTATTTCGGCGCAAGAGAACTAGGCCGCAGCCGCGTCGGGATCGGGCTCGCCGCCGAACTGCGTGAGGTACAGCTCGGCGTAGCGCCCGCCGCGGGCCAGAAGCTGCTCGTGAGTCCCGCGTTCGGCAATCCGGCCATCCTCGACGACGAGGATCACGTCAGCCGCTCGCACGGTCGACAGCCGGTGCGCGATGACGATCGACGTCCGTCCGGCCAAGGCTTCCGAAAGCGCCTGCTGCACAGCGGCTTCCGACGCCGAGTCCAGCGACGCCGTCGCTTCATCGAGCACCACGACACGCGACCCGGCCAGCAACAGCCGCGCGATCGTCAGCCGCTGCCGTTGTCCGCCGGACAACCGGTAGCCCCGCTCTCCCACCACGGTGTCGAGGCCGTCGGGCATGTCAGCGACGACGTCGGCCAACCGCGCACGCTCCAGCGCCTCCCACAGCTCGGCGTCTGTCGCATCCGTCTGCGCCAGTAGAAGGTTGGAGCGGATCGTCTCGTGGAAGAGATGCCCGTCCTGGGTGACCATCCCGACGGTGTCGCGCAACGAGGCGAAGGTGAGGTCGCGGACGTCGACGCCGTTGAGCCGTACTGCACCTGCGTCGACGTCGTAAAGGCGCGCCAGCAGCGATGCGATCGTCGACTTTCCCGCACCCGACGAGCCGACCAACGCCACCATCTTGCCGGGTTCAGCGGTGAACGAAATGCCGTGCAGCACTTCGACTCCCCCACGGTCGTCGAGTTCGGCGACTTCTTCCAACGACGCCAACGAGACCTTCTCGGCCGACGGATAGCTGAAGCGAACGTCGTCGAACTCCACCGAGACGGGGCCGTCGGGCACGGCGACCGCATCGGGCTTCTCGCGGATCAGCGGCACGAGGTCGAGCACCTCGAAGACCCGCTCGAAACTCACCAGCGCGCTGGCGATTTCGACGCGCGCATTGGCCAGCGCGGTCAGCGGCGCGTACAACCGCGTCAACAACAGGGCCAGAGACACGATCGCGCCGGCTTGCAAATGCCCACCGATCGCCAGCGCGCCACCCAGCCCGTACACGAGCGCGAGCGCCAGCGCCGACATCAACGTCAACGAGTTCATGAACGTCGACTGCAGCATCGCCGAGCGCACCCCGATGTCGCGCACACGCCCGGCCCGCACTGCGAACTCACGCGATTCGCGTGTCGGGCTGCCGAACAGCTTCACCAGCGTCGCGCCGGGAGCCGAAAAGCGTTCTGTCATTTGGTCGGTCATCGTCGCGTTGTAGATCGCACTTTCGCGGCTCAACCGCGCCATCGCGGTTCCGATGCGCCGAGCCGGCACCACGAACAACGGCACCAACAGCAGCGACAACACCGTGATCTGCCAAGAGATTCCGACCATCACCGCCAGCGTCAGCGTCAGCGTGACCGCGTTGGACACCACCCCGGACAGCGTGTCGGAGAACGCGCGCTGCGCGCCGATCACGTCGTTGCCGAGCCGGCTGACCAGCGCGCCGGTGCGGGTGCGGGTGAAGAACGCGACCGGCATCCGCTGCACGTGGTCGAACACCGCGGTGCGCAGGTCGAGAATCAATCCCTCGCCGATCGTCGACGACAGCCAGCGGGTGACCAGTGACACGGCGGCCTCGGCCAACGCCGCCGCCGCGATGACAAGCGCGATCAACACGACCGTCGACGCCGCACCGCCGCGCACGATCGCGTCGACGACCTTGCCGGCCAACAGCGGCGTGGCGACGGCAAGCAGCGCACTCACGATGCTCACGGCGACGAACGCGCCCAGCCGCCGGTGATGGCGGTCGGCGAAACGCCAGATGCGGCCGATCAGTCCGCGATCGGCCAGTGACCGAAGTTCTCCGCCTCGCGCATGCATCTGCCGGTACAGCGTGCTCCTGGCGACCGTTTCAAGGCTCATGCTCCCCACGGTAAAACCTCAACAAAGGATTAGGTCAACGACTTCCCGTCACACCACGCCGAAATATCCGATCACTGCGGCGCCGACCACGACGATGAGCGGATTCAACTTCGTGAACACAAAGATGCCGGTGCAAATGGCCGTCAACAGATAGGCCCGCCAATCGTGATCGGCGGCTCGGCTCATCACCAACGAGGTGGCGAGGATCAGGCCGACCGTCAGCGGAGCGAATCCCTTCTCGACCGCGAACCGCACACGCGACTTCTGCGCCTTCTGCCAAAACAGCGTCAAGACGTACACCAGGATTGCCGCCGGGGTGATCATCGCGACCGTGGCGATGATGCCCCCGAGAATTGCGCCGGGGACGCCACCGACCGACAGACCGGCGCCGTAGCCGACGAGCGTGACGATCAGGATGCTCGGTCCCGGCGCGGCCTGCGATATCGAAAAGATGTCGGCGAATTGCGGATTCGTCAGCCAGTGGTCGACGCGCACCGCTTTCATGTGCATCTCGGGCAGCACCGCGTTTCCGCCCCCGATCGAGAGCAGCGACAGCGTCGCGAACATCGTCGCAATTTGGACGTATGTACTCACGCGGTGCGTTTCCGTGGCCACGCCCACAACAGAGCGAGTGGCGCGACGATCGCGAGCGTCAACGGAAGCGGCCACCGCAGCAAACCATTCAAGATGAAGGTCACCGCGCAGAGCGCGATCGGAATGAGCCCGGTCAAACACTTCTGCCCGGTCTTGATCACCATCGCCAACGTCAACGCCACGGCCGCCGCAGACGCGCCGTGGAGGCTGCCCTTCACCGCCGGCACCTCTTTGAACCGGAAGTAGAAATACCCCAACGCGAGGATGAAGACGACCGGCATGAAGCACAGCCCGAACAGAGCCGCGACCACACCGGGGATGCCGCCCATCTTCGTGCCGACGAACACGGCCATGTTCACTTGATTGGCGCCGGGCAGAATCCGGCACATGGTCATCGCGCTGAGGAACTCTTCCTCACCCATCCACTTCTTCTCGACGACGAGCACTTCGCGCGACCACGCCGACAACCCGCCGCCGAACGACGCGAGTGCGATGTGATTGAAGGTCCATGCCAACTCGAACAGCGAAACCTCTTCGCGCGCAAGCTCGCTCTCACTCATGCATGAGGTCTTCGTCGTGCGGGAAGTCGTCCTCTATGTGCGTCGACGGGTCCATCGGATCCGGCGGATCGTACTGGTGCGACAGGTCCCAGTCCGCGTCGAACACTTCTTTCAGCCGCGCGACAACGTCATGGTTGGTGATCGTCACACCAAGCTCGCGGCGCAGATCGAAAGCGCTGCGGTCGATGTTCATCGACCCGACGATCGCGTGCTGGCTGTCCGCGATCAGCAGCTTCGCGTGCACCCGCAGGTTCTTCTGCTTGTGCACCTTGACGCCGATCCGGCGCAGCGTGCGCAGCGACGCGAATGTGTCGAGCACGTCCCAGTCGGAGATACCGTGCCGCCCCCCGCACAGCACACGCACCTTGACCCCACGGTCAGCGGCGGCCGCGATGCGATCGAGGATCACCGCGTCGACGTACTTGGGATGCTGAATGTCGAGCCGTTCCTTCGCGCTGTCGATGAAGTGCGCCATGTGGTAACGCGAATTCGAGTTGCTCCAGAGCAGTCCTTCGTAGGTGGGGCATGTCCATTCGCGGTGGTCCCAGTCGGCGTCGAAAACTTCGGCAATCTGCGCCACGTGCCGGGGATGGTCGGTAATCAGACCGTAGTCGCGGGTGAGCGAGAAATACTTTGGGCACAGGTTGAACGTCGCAACGAGCGCCGCCTTCTTGTCGGCGACAATCGATTTTTCGTGGGTCACATAGAATTGCGGATTAGACCACTGAACTTTTACCCCGGCCTTTTCGAGCTTGTCGAATGTCTCGTCGTTCGCCCGGTCGCCGCCAGAGCGGGCCGGGTTCAGCATGACACGCACGTCGACGCCGTTGTTCTTCCGGTCGATGACCGCCTGAATAAAGCTTTCTTCGGTGAACGTGAATTGCTTTATCAGGAGCGAGGTTTGCGCTGATTGGATGAATTCGTGAACCGGCGCCAACCCGTCATCAGGTTCGACAATCACGCGCGGCGCGAAAGGACGCATAAGAGTCGGATGGTAGCACCGCGTCAATATCGTCGCTTTGCTATTACGCGGATTTCGCATCGCCACGGCCAACCCGTTCAGCGTCGCCGCCCGCGCCTACCTTCCTCGCAGTCGTTCATCAGGCAAGATTGACCGCATGGACAGTGCTGCCTCGCCACGCGTGCTCGTAGTGGACGACGACGCCGACGTGCTGGCGTCGTTGGAGCGGGGGTTGCGGCTGTCAGGGTTCGACGTGGCGACGGCCACCGACGGCGCCGAGGCCCTGCGCAGCGCAACGGAGACACGTCCGGATGCGATCGTGCTCGACATCAACATGCCTGTGCTTGACGGCGTCAGCGTCGTCACCGCCCTGCGCGCGATGGACAACGACGTACCGGTCTGCGTGCTGTCCGCGCGCAGTTCCGTGGACGACCGCGTCGCGGGGCTGGAAGCCGGCGCCGACGACTATCTGGTGAAGCCGTTCGTGCTGGCCGAGCTGGTGGCTCGGGTGCGGGCGCTGCTGCGTCGCCGCGGCTCGACGGCGACGTTCTCGTCCGAGACCATTCAGGTGGGGCCCCTGGAGGTCGACATCCCCGGCCGTCGGGCGCGCGTCAACGGCGTCGACGTGGACTTGACCAAGCGCGAGTTCGACCTGCTGGCCGTGCTCGCCGAGCACAAGACGGCCGTGCTGTCGCGGGCTCAGTTGCTCGAGCTGGTCTGGGGGTACGACTTCGCCGCCGACACCAACGTCGTCGACGTGTTCATCGGTTATCTGCGCCGCAAGCTGGAAGCCGGCGGCGCGCCGCGGCTGCTGCATACGGTGCGTGGAGTGGGATTCGTCCTAAGGACACAGTGAACTGGTTGTCGCACATCTTCCGCCGCACCCCGTCGTTGCGGCAGCGAGTGGCGTTCACCAGTGCGATCGCTGCGGCGATCGTCGTCGTCATCGCAGGCACGGTTGTCTGGGTCGGCATCACCAATGCTTGGAACGAGCGGCTGGACCGACGGCTCGATGAGGCGGCCGGGTTCGCGATCCCGTTCATCGTGAGCGGCCGCGGGGAAATTCCACCCTCGCCCAACGCTCACGACGTCGTGATCACCGTTCGGCGAGGCGACAAGTTCAGCTCGAATTCCAGTGTCGTGTTGCCACCGCTGGCGTCCGGGTACGCCGACACTTCCGTCAACGGAGTGCGCTACCGCGTGCGCACCGTCGATATACGTGCGCCCGAGCCGATGACCGTCGCAGTCGGCGCAACATATGACGCGACGATCGCCGACATCAACAACCTGCATCGCCGCGTGATCATCATTTGCACTCTCGCGATCGGAGCCGCGACCGTCGGGGGATGGATCTTGGCCGCATTCGCGGTGCGGCCCTTCAAGCGGTTAGCACAACAGACCCGGTCGATCGAGGCCGGCGACCCGGCACCGGACATTGACATCCGCGGAGCCACTGAGGCCGTCGAAATCGCCGACGCGGTCAAGGGCCTGCTGGAGCGGATCTGGAACGAACAGGACCGCACCAAGGCGGCGCTGGCGTCGGCGCGTGACTTCGCCGCGGTGTCGTCGCATGAGCTCCGCACGCCGTTGACGGCGATGCGCACCAACCTCGAGGTGCTGTCCACGCTGGACCTGCCCGACGAGCAGCGCAAGGAAGTGCTCAACGACGTGATCCGCACGCAGTCGCGGATCGAGTCGACGCTGTCGGCGCTCGAACGGCTGGCCCAGGGTGAGCTGTCGACGTCCGAAGACCACGTCCCCGTCGACATCACCGACTTGCTGGACCGTGCTGCTCACGACGCCATGCGCGTCTACCCCGAACTTGACGTGTCGCTGATGCCGTCGCCGTCGGTGATCATCGTGGGCTTGCCGGCCGGGCTCCGGCTGGCCGTCGACAATGCGATCGCCAACGCGGTCAAACATGGTGGCGCGACGCGGATTCAGCTGTCGGCGGTCAGCTCGCGCGCCGGTGTGGAGATCGCAGTCGACGACAACGGCACCGGGCTGCCTGAGGAAGAGCGCAAGGTGGTGTTCGAGCGGTTCTCGCGGGGCTCGACGGCGTCGCAGTCCGGCTCTGGCCTGGGACTGGCGCTCGTCGCCCAGCAGGCCGAATTGCACGGCGGCACAGCGTCATTGGAGGCAAGTCCGCTCGGTGGCGCGCGATTGCTGTTGCGGCTGCCGGGCCCGACGCCACCAGACCCGTTCTGAGTCCGCGAGCGTGCGTGTCGGCACGTCGACACGCCCATGTTCGGTGTACCGCGGCGCACGCTCGCGCGGGATGAACGTCAGGGGCACACTGGGAGCGTGGCAGACGACAACACACTTTCGCGGATCAACGCACTGGTCGCCGAGGAGAAAGAGCTGCGAGCCAAGGTGCAGCGCGGCGAAATCAGCGAAGACGAGGAACACTCGCGGCTGCGAGCGGTCGAAACGGAGCTGGACCAATGCTGGGATCTGCTGCGGCAGCGGCGCGCGCTGCGCGAAACCGGCGGTGATCCGCAAGAGGCCCACGTACGCCCGCCCGACCAGGTCGAGGGCTACCTGAACTGACTTCTTCGTATGACGCCGTCGTCGTTGGCGGCGGCCACAACGGGCTCGTCGCTGCGTGTTATCTCGGGCGCGCCGGCAAGCGAGTACTGGTGCTAGAGCGCCTCGACCACGTCGGCGGAGCGGCTGTGTCCGCGCGGGCGTTCCCCGGTGTCGACGCCCGGCTGTCGCGCTATTCGTATCTGGTCGGCCTGATGCCGTCGCGCATCGTCGACGAGCTCGGTCTCTTGGTGCGCCTGGCGCGGCGGAGGTATTCGTCGTACACGCCCGATCCTTCGACCGGCGGCCGAACCGGCCTGCTGGTCGCATCCGGTGACGGTTTCGCCGCGGATTTCTACCAGCGCTGCGCGAATGTCACGCGGGCGCTGTGGCCGACGATGCTCGAACCGTTGCTGCGACGCTCCGACGCGAGGCGGCTGGTGGGTGACGACGCCGCGTGGTCATCGATGGTCGAGGAACCGATCGGGCGCGCGATCACGTCGGCGGTTCCCGACGACCTTGCGCGCGGAGTGATTGCGACGGATGCATTGATCGGCACGTTCGCCCGGCTCGACGACGAATCACTGCGCCAGAACGTCTGCCTTCTGTACCACGTTTTCAACGACTGGGACGTTCCAATCGGCGGGATGGGCGCGGTCACCTCCGCGCTTACGCAGGCGGCTGCGCGGTACGGAGTCGAAATCGTATGCAGTGCCGCGGTTTTCGCTGTCTCTGGCGCTGGCGAGGTGCGATATCGGCTTGACGACGTCGAACGTGTGGCGCACGGACAGTTCGTGCTTGCGGGTGTGACGCCCACGGTGCTGGCATCGTTGCTCGGTTCTGCCGCACCGGCGTCTGCGCCGGGCTGTCAAGTCAAGGTCAACCTGATGCTCGAGCGTCTTCCCCGCCTGCGCGACGAAAGCGTGGCTGTCGAGCAAGCTTTCGGCGGGACGTTCCATGTGAACGAGACCTACAGCCAACTGGAGGCCGCGTACGGCCAGGCCGCCGCCGGTATCGTCCCGGATCCGCTGCCCTGCGAGATCTACTGCCACTCGCTGACCGATCCGAGCATTCTGTCGCCGACACTGCGAGCAACGGGTGCGCAGACGCTGACTGTCTTCGGGCTGCACACGCCGCACGGTGTCGGTAACCGAGACCAGCTCACGTCGGCGGTCTTTGATTCGCTGGATTCTGTTCTCGCCGAACCGATTCAGAGCGTCATCATGCCGGAGTGCGTCGAGACGAAAACCACCGCAGACTTGGACGCGGCGCTGGGCATGACGGCGGGGAATATCTTTCACGGCGGCCTCGAGTGGCCGTTCGCCGACGACGACGATGCTCTCGACACGCCAGGCCGCCGCTGGGGCGTCGCGACTCAGCATGAACGAGTCCTGTTGTGCGGTGCTGGTTCTCGTCGCGGCGGCGGAGTGTCGGGCGTCGGTGGCCACAACGCCGCGATGGCCGTCCTGGAGTATTCCTAATCGGCGCGAGCGTGGGTCGCCACTTGTCGCAGTATCCGCCGCAAGGTTCGCAGGTCGTCGGCGCTCAGCGCTGCCAGCACGTCGGGGGCCGGATCGTCGACGTCATCAATCGTCGCGACGACGTCGCGGCCTGCATCGGTGAGCGACACCAGCTTGCACCGGCGGTTGTCCGGGTCGATGCGCCGCACCACGAGCCCGCGCGCCTCCAGATCGTTGACCGCAACCGTGGCGGCGGGTGCGTCGACGGTCGCAGCCTCAGCGAGTTCCTTGACCGTCATCGGCGTACGCGCCAGCCTGCGGAGAATGCGAACCCTGCTGAACGGCAGGCCCGTTCGCTCGACAGCGGCCTTGCGCCAGCTGTCCTTGTTGTCGATCACGAAAGCCGCCATCTGACGCCAGACCTGGTCGGCCAATCGTTCACGCGGCACGGGACGACTCCCGGCGCACCGGCTCCGCGATCAACGGCGCCAATCGCTCCGCCGAACGCATCGCACGCGGCGACGTCGACGTGATGGCCAGGACAATGATGACAACCCCGAGTCCTGCGCATACGAACCACAGCGGCCGGGCCAACGCGGCGAAGTCGGAACTGACTGCGGCCAAAGCTCCACCGGCCAGCGAACCACACAGTGCCACACCGATGCTCACGCCCACCTGGCGGCTGGTCGACGCAACGGCCGAGGCCGCACCGGCGCGATCGGTCGGCATACCACTGACGGCGGCCGTCGTAATCGGCGCGTTGACCATCGCAAAGCCGACACCGAACACCGCGAACACGACGAGCAGAGCCCAGACCGGCGTGCTCGTCGTCAGCCTCGTCAGCATGAGCGTCGCCGCCGTGATCATGATCCCGGCGACCAGTAGAGACGGCCGGCTGCCAAACCTGCCGACCAGCCGGCCGGACAGCGGCGAAAAGATCAGCGCCCCAATGGCTATCGGCAGATATATCAGCCCGGTGTGTAGAGCGCTGAAGTGCCGCTCGCCCTGCAGATACAGCGACATCATGAAGAGAAAGGCGCCGTAGGCGGCGAACGCGCACACCGCGATCATCGTCGCGGAGCTGAAGGGCACGCTGCGGAAGAATCGCAGGTCGATGAACGGGTCGCGGCGCCGCGCTTCGTAGAACAGGAAGGCAACGAAGGCCGCCAATGCAACTGCCGCAACGGAAATGGTACGCGCGTCGGTCCAGCCCATGCCGGGTCCCTCGATGAGCACAAACACGACGCCGAACAGGAACGCGACGCCCAGGCTCTGACCGACGGGGTCGACGTCGCGCATGGTCGTGGACTTCGACTCGGGAACGAAGATCGCGGTCAACGCTATGGCGGCAATGCAGATCGGCAGGTTGATCCAGAACACTGCGCGCCAGTCGATCCACTGGATCAGCGCTCCGCCGACCATCGGCCCCAGCGCCATCGAGATGCCGACGACTCCACCCCACACTCCGATCGCGCGGGCGCGTTCGACCCGTCCGGTGAACACCTGCGTAATGATCGACATGGCAACGGGATTCATCATTGAGCCGCCGATCGCCTGCACCAAACGTGCGCCGATCAGCGCGTCCATGTTCGGCGCGAGGCTGCACAGCAACGACCCCAGCGCGAACACCGTCAGCCCGATCTGGAACGTGCGCCGGCGACCGAAACGGTCGGCGGTGGCGCCGGCAAGCAACAGCAACGACGCCAGCACAAGCGTGTAGATGTCGATCACCCACTGCAACTGCGACGGTGATGCGTGCAGGTCGGTTCGGATCGACGGGATCGCGACGTTGACGATGGTGGCGTCCATCGACACGATCAGCAGGCTCAGGCAGCACGACGTCAGGATGATCGCCTTGCGCCGAGGACTGAGCGTGTTCACCCGACGATTGTGAAACTACAACTATCCACGCGGCAAAGGTGCACGCTCAGCAGCGCGCGAGCGTGCGGAGAATTCCACCGCTTACCGGCGTGTTGGCGTACAGACACGCACCCTCGCGCAAACGGCGCTAGCGGGTGTCGATGGTGGCGTAGTCGCGCTCGCCGTAACCCGTGTAGATCTGCCGCGGGCGGCCGATCTTGCCGCCGGCCTCGTCGTGCATCTCCCGCCAGTGCGCAATCCAGCCGGGCAGGCGGCCCAACGCGAACAGCACGGTGAACATCCGCGTCGGGAAGCCCATCGCGCGGTAGATCACGCCGGTATAGAAGTCGACGTTCGGGTACAGCTTGCGTTCGATGAAGAAGTCGTCGGTGAGCGCGACCTCTTCCAAAGCCTTTGCGATATCGAGCAAGTCGTCGTCGCCGCCGAGCTTGCCGAGGATCTTGTCGGCCTGCTCCTTGACGATCCGCGCCCGCGGGTCGTAGTTCTTGTAAACGCGGTGGCCGAAGCCCATCAGCTTCACGCCCTCTTCGCGGTTCTTCACCTTCTTGACGAAGTCCTGCACATCGCCGTCGGCGGCACGGATCTTCTCCAGCATCTCCAGCACCGCCTGGTTGGCGCCGCCGTGCAGCGGACCCCACAGCGCATTGATGCCGCCCGAGATCGACGTGAACAGGTTGGCCTGCGACGAGCCGACCAGCCGCACCGTCGACGTCGAGCAGTTCTGCTCGTGGTCGGCGTGCAGGATGAACAGCATGTCCAGCGCGCGGACGAGCTCGGGGTCGACCTCGTAAGGCTCGGCGGGCAGGCCGAAGGTCATCCGCAGGAAGTTCTCGACCAGCGTCAGCGAGTTGTCCGGGTACAGGAACGGCTGTCCGACCGACTTCTTGTACGCATACGCCGCGATCGTCGGCAGCTTGGCCAGCAGCCGGGTCGTCGACAGTTCCACCTGCTCGTCGTCGAACGGGTCCAGCGAGTCCTGGTAGTACGCCGAAAGAGCATTCACGGCACTCGAGAGCACCGGCATCGGGTGCGCGTTGCGGGGGAAGCCGTCGAAGAACCGCTTGAGATCCTCGTGCAGCAGGGTGTGGCGCTGGATCTGCTGGGTGAAATCGGCCAACTGCTCGCCGGTCGGCAGCTCGCCGTAAATCAGCAGATAGCTCACCTCGATGAACGTCGACTTCTCCGCGAGCTGCTCGATCGGGTAGCCGCGGTACCGCAGGATGCCGGCGTCGCCGTCGATGTAGGTGATGGCGCTCTTGGTCGACGCGGTGTTGACGAAGCCGGGGTCGAACGTCGTGTAGCCCGTTTTCGACAGCAGGTTGCCCAGTGCGATGCCGTCGGAGCCTTCGGTGGCCTTGGCGATCTCCAGATCGATCTCGCCGCCCGGGTAATGAAGGGTCGCGACCTCTTCAGCCTTGGACGATTTATCAGCCACGGGGATCCCTTCTTCGCTGCGCAGCGTCGGTGTTGCCTACGGTAGCCGCATTCGTGCGGCCGCGCCTGAGGGGGTGCGACTGCACGTTAACCCAGCTAACGCGGGCCCGTACAGAGGTCGATGAACTGCTTGTAGGTGTCGTTGAGGATGCCGATCAGCATGTCGATGTCGACCTGATCCCAATCGGTATCCGGGCCGAGGTCGCCGGGCGTGGCCAGCAGGATCGCCGACCAGACGGCGACGACCAGCCGCAGCTTCTTGTCGTCGAGCCCGACGCCCATCCGGTCGGCCAGCGCCAGCGTCACCGAGTTGGTCCGGAATTCGCTGGCGGCCAGGCGCAGTGCCGGGGACGAGTTCACGATCCGTGCGGTCGTCTTGAGCCGCTCGGTGGTGAATCCGTCGGGCGGCGCCGACGCCGTCGCCCTGACCATGTCGATGTGTGCAGCCAGCAGCGCCTCGAGTTCGTTGAGATGGGCGGGCTGGCGCGTCAGCTGCACCGCGATCGCGTCGACCATGTCGTCGATCAACGCGATGATGACGGCGTCCTTGGTCGCGAAGTAGCGGCTGAACGTGCGCGGCGACACGTCGGCGACTGCGGCGATCTGGTCGACCGTCGTGCCGTCGAACCCCTGCTTGTCGCAGAGCTGGACGGCGGCGTCGATCAGCATCGAGCGGGTGCGCTGCTTCTTTCGTTCACGCAGGCCCGGAATTGTTGCCCCGACCACCTCCACCACGAACAGGATCGTAGCGCGCAGGGTCAGACCTGGTCGTCCTGTTCCGCGGGCTGCTCGCTGAACCGGCCGTGTCCTCTTCGCGCAGGCGGCTCATCGCCGACCCGGTAGCGGACAAATGCGGGCACCGCCACCGCCGCGACCAGCACGCCGACGACCACCAGCACCCCGCCGCCGGCCGCGGCGACCGTCGTGCCGACCACCGCCGCTGCGCCGCCGTGCGCGGCGTCGGCCAACCGTGGGCCACCTGCGACGACGACGATGAACACGCCCTGCAACCGGCCGCGCACGTCGTCGGCGGCGGCCTGCTGCAGGATCGTCGACCGGAACGCCGCCGAAACCATGTCGGCCGCCCCGCCGATCGCCAGGAAACCCAGCGCCACCCACAGCACGAGTCCCGCCCGGCCGTGCGCGATCCCGCTGGAAAACCCGAACCCGACCATCGCCAGTCCCCAGACAACGATCGCTGCGACGACGACGAGGCCCTGACGCCGGATCCGCGGCAGCCAACCCGAGAACACCCCGCCGGCGACCGCGCCCGCCGAGATCGCCGCCGCCAGCAGCGCCATCGTGGTGCCGCCCTCGACCGGGCCGCCGAAGCTCTGGTGCGCAATCTGCGGGAACAGCGCCCGCGGCATGCCGAAGATCATCGCGATCAGATCGACGACGAACGACATCAGTACGACGGTGTGCCCGGCCAGGTAGCGGAAACCGTCCCAAACCGCGGCGAAGCCCCTCCGCACGACGTCGCCGGTGGCCGGCATCGGCGACAACCGGATCGTCGCCCAGATCGGGGCAACGCACGTGACCGCGTCGATGAGATACAGCGTCGACAGGTCGACCCACTTCAGCATCACGCCGGCGAGCAACGGGCCGACGATCGCGCCGAACTGCGTGACGGTCATGTTCAGCGAGTTCGCCGCGGGCAGCTGCTCGTCGGGCAGCATGCGAGGGATCGCGGCAGCGCGGGTCGGCGAGTTGATCGCGTAGAACGCCTGCTGCACCGAGAGCAGGCACAGCACTACCCAGACGTTGTCGACGGCCAGCGCCGCCTGCGCCCACAGCAGCACCGACGCGCCCGCGAGCCCGCACGACGCGATGATCAACAGGATGCGGCGGTCCATCGCGTCGGCCCATGCGCCGCCCCACAGCCCGAAGACGATCAGCGGAACGACGGCGAACAAACCTGACAGGCCGACGTAGGCGGAGTTGCGGGTGAGCGCATACAGCTGCACCGGCACCGCGAAGATCGTCAAGTTGGCGCCGATGACGGTGACGACACCGGCCAGCCAGAGCCGACGAAAGTCGGGTGTGCGCAGCGGAGTGGTGTCGGCGAGAAGACTCACCGGTCTTACGGTTGCAGTCGTTCGACGTGGCCGCCACTCAATTTGATTCTGTTGTGCAGCCGGTCTTCTCGGCCTTGCCAGAACTCGACCACCTCGGCGGCCAACAGGTAGCCGCCCCAATTCGGCGGCACCGGAACCTCGTCGAGGTCGGCGAAACGCGCAGTGACGACCTCGAGTTGGTGCAACAAGTCGGCGCGCGAAGCAATCGGTTGAGACTGCGCCGACGCCCACGCGCCAAGCTGAGACCCGCGCGGACGCTTGGACCAGTACTCGGCCGTCTCCTCGGCGGTGACCTTGCTCACAGGTCCGCGGACGTGGACCTGCCGGCCGAGCGCGTACCACGGGAACGTCGCCGACGCGTACGGATTCGCAGCCAGCTGTTCGCCCTTCGCCGAGTCGTAGTTGGTGAAGAACGTGATGCCGGTGTCGTCCACGCTCTTACACAACACCGACCGCGTCACCGGCCGTCCATTCTCGTCGACCGTTCCGACCACCATCGCGTTGGGCTCGGCGATTCCGGCGCGTTCGGCGTCGCCAATCCACTTGCGCAGCAAAACAACCCAGCCTTCAGACAGCCAGTCGACGTCGAGGTCGGGAAGGCCGTCCTTCTCCACTGATCCGTACTCCACTCGCATCCTCGCCAGGTGCTCGTTGCCGGGCTGCGCCACTGGGGCAACGCTACGCCCGCGGTCGCAGAGCCGGTTACCGGCCGGTAGCGAGCGGGGCCGCGGCGGGTGCGAGAATCAGCGCATGACAGCAGTGCCAGATGACTTCGTCAGCGGACTCGAAGGCGTGGTGGCCTTCACCACGGAGATCGCGGAGCCGGACAAGGACGGCGGCGCGCTGCGCTATCGCGGAGTCGACATCGAAGAGCTCGTTGAGCAGCGCGTCACGTTCGCGGACGTATGGGCGCTGCTCGTGGACGGCAAGTTTGGCCAGGGCCTGGCACCCGCCGAACCCTTCCCGCTGCCGATCCACACCGGCGACGTACGGGTCGACGTGCAAGCCGGCCTGGCGATGCTTGCGCCGATCTGGGGCTATCAGCCGATCCTGGACATCGACGACCAGACCGCCCGCGACCAGTTGGCGCGCGCGTCGGTGATGGCGCTGTCCTACGTCGCGCAGTCCGCCCGGGGAATCGACCGGCCAGCGGTTCCGCAGCGTGAGATCGACCAATGCGCCACTGTCACAGAACGTTTCATGAAGCGGTGGAAGGGCGACCCCGATCCGAAGCAGGTCGCGGCAATCGACGCGTACTGGGTGTCGGCCGCCGAACACGGGATGAATGCGTCGACGTTCACCGCACGCGTGATCGCGTCGACGGGCGCAGACGTCGCCGCGTCGCTGTCGGGAGCCATCGGCGCGATGAGCGGACCGCTGCACGGCGGCGCGCCGGCGCGGGTGATTCCGATGATCGAAGAAGTCGAGAACACCGGCGACGCACGGGCACTGGTGAAGGGCATTCTCGATCGCAAAGAAAAACTGATGGGCTTCGGCCACCGTGTGTACCGCGCGGAGGATCCGCGGGCGCGCGTGCTGCGGGCGACGGCCAAGCGCCTCGAAGCGCCGCGCTATGAGGTCGCCGCCGCGCTGGAGCAGGCGGCTTTGACTGAGTTGCGGGAGCGCCGGCCGGATCGCGCGATCGAAACCAACGTCGAGTTCTGGGCAGCGGTCATCCTCGACTTCGCCGGGGTACCCGCGAAGATGATGCCGGCGATGTTCACCTGCGGCCGCACCGCCGGGTGGTGCGCGCACATCCTCGAGCAGAAGCGGCTCGGCAAGCTGGTGCGGCCGTCGGCGGTATACGTCGGTCCGGGGCCGCGCAGCGTGGAATCGGTGGACGGGTGGTCGTCGGTGGCGCCCGTCGGGGTCTGACGTTCTCCCCGCGACCTGTCGGTGCCCGGTGGTTGGGTGAGCGCGTACCGATGAATTCGCCCGGCGCGGCGAGTCGGTACTGACGGCACCGACGCCCATCCGAAGGAGATCACCATGGCGATCGAAATCACGCCCGCTGTTTTGCCCCACCTGGTAGTCGACGACGCTGCCGCGGCCATCGACTTCTACGTCAAGGCGTTCAATGGCGTTGAACTAGGCCGCGTTCCGGGGCCCGGTGGCAAGCTCGTCCACGCCGCGGTCCAGATCAACGGCTCGACCGTGATGCTCAACGACGACTTCCCCGAGATGAACGACGGCAAGCCCAGCACGCCCAAGGCTCTCGGCGGCACGCCGGTGACCATCCACCTCGTCGTCACCGATGTCGACACGCAGTTCAAGCGAGCCGTCGACGCCGGCGCGACCGTGCTGATGCCGGTCGAGGACCAGTTCTGGGGTGACCGCTACGGGATGCTGCGCGACCCGTTCGGCCACCAGTGGTCGATGGGCCAACCGGTTCGCGAGGTCAGCCCCGACGAGATCGCGAAGGCGATGAGCCAGAGCTAGGGCGTCAGCCCCCGCAGCGCCGCGCGCAGTCTGCGGCCCGGCGACGGAGATTGCCGGCCCGCCGCGGCGGCATCCAGCATCGCGGCTACCGACGTGAACTTGTCGCGTGGCCGGCCTTCAGCCGCTCCGCGGGCGATTTCGGCGGTGTCGATCGCCTGCCAGCCGGCGTGGTCGACCACGCCTGGCTGACGGTCGCGCACGAGGCGGGCCAACGCACGCTGCGACTCGGCCGGGTCGGGCAACCGGCCGTCGTTGTAGTCGTCGACCAGCGCGTTGACCGTCTCCTGCGCGCAGGACTTGTTGGTTCCGATGAACCCGGTCGGGCCGCGCTTGATCCAGCCGGCGACATACGAACCGGTCACGGGCGCACCGGTTTCCGGGTCGACGACCCGTCCACCGCGGTTGGGTACCACGGCGCCGTCCTCGTCGAACGGCAGGCTTGGCACCGGCCGGCCGCGGTAGCCGATCGAACTCAAGACGAGACCCGTCTCGACGTCACGCACCGTGTCAGTGCCGCTCACCGTGAATTCGATTGCCGCCGTGCGCTGTTCACCGAGAATGCGCGACGGGGTCAGGTGATAGGCCAGCCGGATCACGCGGCCATCGTCACTCTCGTCGTACACGCCCAAGGAGGTGAGCAGCTCGAGTTTGTGACACATCAGCTTGTCCGTGCAGTCGGCCAGATCCGCGCGCACGCGTTCGTGATCTTCGGCGCTCAAGACCACCCGCGCGACAGACGTCAGGCCGATCATCTCCGGCAACGTGAACGCCGACTGCGCGGGCCCGCGGCGAGCGGCGATGACGACCTCGCGAATCTTGCTGTCCCGCAGGGCCATGAGCGCATGGCGCGAAATGTCGGTGCTG
>DASRFZ010000307.1:0-2291 GCA_035651275.1 Mycobacterium sp.
GGTCTCTGTTCGCCGTCGGCCCTAGTCCCGTCGAATTAGCGGCCCGCATGGCGTTTGGGCAATTCAGTAGAGAATGCCTGATTGGACATATCTACTTCTTACCTCGGAACCGTCGCAAACGACCAGGCTGACCGGTCGGCACCCGGACGGCGCGCACGCATCGAACGATGC
The DNA here is from genome assembly GCA_035651275.1 of Mycobacterium sp. Classification (GTDB taxonomy): domain Bacteria; phylum Actinomycetota; class Actinomycetes; order Mycobacteriales; family Mycobacteriaceae; genus Mycobacterium. Next base: position 172 of record DASRFZ010000307.1, read on the forward strand.
GGCGGACCCTGGTCGGCTGAGCCGTCGACTCGGGTGAGATCGGTGGCAAACTGATCAGCTAACATATCGCCGCTAAACAGTCGATTGGTCTAAACTCACAGATCGACACAGACCTTTGGTATGACGGACAAGGGGCGGCGCGACGTGCGAGCTGCCGATCCTCGCGCCTTGCCGGCGGGCTGCTGAGGACAGGGGGTAGGCGAAATGGCTGATCGCCGCCGCGTAAGCGCTGCCCGCGGGCCCGGCCGCCCGCGCGGCCCCGCGAGGGATCTGCGCAGCCGAGCTCTGACGACAGCGCGCCAACTGTTCGGCGAACGGGGCTACGAGGCGACCACGTTCGAGTTGATCGCCAGCAGGCTCGGGGTGAGCCGGCCTGCCGTGAGCTACTACTTCGACGGCAAACGGCAACTCTACGGCGAGGTGGTGGCCGCGATGGCCGCCTCGGTCGACGAGGTGCTCAATCGCGCGCTCGCCGAACCCACCCTGGTCGACCAACTGCGGCACCTGCTGGAGGGACTGGACCGTGAGGGCGTGGCCGCCTTCCTGACGAGCTCCGCGACACAATCACACGAACAGAATGATCGGTGCCCAGCGCAGCACGACATCGTGCGGCTGATTCACGGGTTCGCCAGTACGGCGGTCCGTGACGCGTCCCAGCGCGGCGAATTGGCGACGAGTGGCGATTCTGCCGCCGTCGCCGACATGCTCACCGCGATGATCGTCGGCACGCTGTCGTGCGCGGGGCCCTTCGGTGAGATATCGGCGACGGCGGTTGTCGACGGCCTCGCTGCGATCGTCCACACGCCACCGATCACCCGGGCGATGACGCGTCGCCGCGCGGCCGATCGTCGACGACGAATCGGTTGATCAGCGCCCCTGGAGGGCCGCTTCGCGGCACCGCTGTTGAAGGGGCGACGACAACAAATCCAACACCGCAAGCGCGTCGAGCGGCGGGCTGTAATAGAAGCCCTGCCCGATCTCGCAGCCGTATTCGCGTAGTTTCCAGGCGGTTTCGGCGTTCTCGACGCCTTCGGCAACGGTGGTCACTTCCAGTGCGTGCGCGAGTTCGATGACTGCGCGCACGATCGCGGCCGCACGCGGATCGCTTAACACCGGCGCCACGAACTCGCGGTCGAGCTTCACCTCGTCGATAGGCAGGTCGCGAAGGTAGGAGAGCGCCGAATACCCGGTGCCGAAGTCATCGAGAGCAATGCGGATTCCCGGCGTCCGCAGCGTCTCGAGCACCTTGCGCGCCCGCCCGATGTCCTCCAGGAGGAGGTCTTCGGTGATCTCGAGGATCAACGCATCCGCGGGAAGCCCGCGCTCGGCCAGCACTCGCCGGATCTTGGTCGGGAGGGTCAAATCGCCCAACGACGGCGCGAAAAGATTGACGGCGACGGGCACGTGGACACCGCGGGCGTGCCACTGTGCCGCGCCGTCGAGCGCTTGCGCAAGCACGAGATCGGTGACTGCGCGCATCAGCCCGTGCTGACGGATCAGCGGCAGAAACTGGTCCGGTGAGAGCATGCCGCGCCGCGGATGTGGCCAGCGCAGCAGCGCTTCGACACCGACGATCGCAGCGGTGCGCAGGTCGAACTTCGGCTGGTACATCACCGTGAGCCGGTTTTGGTCGATGGCTTCGCGCAACTCCACAAGCAACCGGACCGCGGCCGCACCGGTGGATGGCACTCCGCTCAGCGGATCCACGGGCAGGCCAAGGCCGGCCGGGTCAATCAACCGCATCCCGGAGCTGAACGTGTGCACGGTGTCACCGCCGGCGCGCTTGGCCGAGTACATCGCGACGTCGGCGTGTTTGAGCAGGGTGTCCGCGGACACGTCGGGGTCGTCGCGCGATGCGACCGCGATTCCCGCGCTGGGCCGGATCATCAGCTCGTCGCCGTCGACGACGAAGGGTTGCTCGAATGCCTCGATGATCCGGTACGCGATCGCGTGCACGTGGTCGACATCGCCCTCGACGAGCACGGCGAATTCATCTCCGCCGAGGCGGGCGACCGTGTCACCGGGTCGCACACACGCGAGAAGGCGTTCGGCCACGGTGCTGAGCACGACGTCGCCGGCGGGATGGCCCAAGCTGTCGTTGACCAGCTTGAAGTCGTCGA
>DASRFZ010000308.1:0-43817 GCA_035651275.1 Mycobacterium sp.
ATTTCGCCGATCTGACCGCGACGGACGCTGATGCGGACGCGATCGCCGCGGCCGTCCGCGATGCCCCGGGCGTGGATGCCGTCGCGACACGGATCCAAGCCGACCAGCCGATGATCATCGGCACGACCAAGCTCGTCGGACGCGTGGTCGGTGTGCCCCCGGCAACCGATCACGAAATCAACGAGATTGACCTCGTCGCAGGACGACGTCCTGATCCGACACGCAGCGATGAGGTCGTCGTCGAGCGTCATACCGCCGACACGTTCGGACTCGCCACCGGCAACCGTCTGCGGGTGTTCGACGGCACACAGTGGCGCGATGTCACGGTCTGCGGTGTCGCGCGATCCCCGGAGTATCTCTGGCCTGCGCGCAACCGCCAAGACGTCCTCGGCGACCCGCACGCGTTCGCTGTGGTGTTCGCAGGCGAACCACTCTCACAGACATTGTCGGGTCGCGTGAAGCCCAACCAAGTCTTGGTTGAAATGAACAGCGTTGCAACACGATCCGATCGCGACAACATCGTCGGCCTGCTGCGCACTGCTGGCGCCGAGGAAATCGAGACGCGCGCCGATCAGCCGTCCAATGCCTCGTTGCAGGAGAACTTCAACGGCTTCCGGGTCATGGCGATCGGGTTTCCCGCGCTGTTTCTGAGTGCCGCGGCGATCGCCGAGTACGTGTTGATCGCACGTCTGGTCCACACCGAACGACCCATGATCGGAACCTTGCTCGCGCTTGGCGCCCGCCGGGGCGCCGTCGTCCGGCACTACGTCGGGTACGGCGCCGTCGTCGCCGCCGTCGCTGCGCCTGCCGGTGTTGTTGCGGGGGCAGCTGCAACCTCCGCGTACACCTCGCTCTACGCGTCGCTGCTGGGACTTCCGGACGCCGTGATCGAGCACCGAATCCCCACGGCCGGCATAGGTTTGGCGCTCGGGCTGGCGGCCGGAGTGATCGGGGGGCTCGCACCCGCGATCGGAGCTGTCCGTAACTCACCCGCCGACGCGATGCGCGGCGAACCCGGGCATCCGATTCGCGTTGGTTCTTTCGCTCGGCTGTCGGCGCGGTGGACCCTGCTGCCGGTCTCGGCCCGTATGGCACTGCGTTCGCTGCTCCGTCACCGACGTCGCACCGGCGCGACGATGGTCGGCGGAATGTTGGCGCTTGTCCTGATTCTCGCGTCGGCCGGAATGCTGACCAGCGTGCGGGCAGCGCTCGACGTCGAGTTCGGCGCGGTCCAACGCCAAGACGCTACCGTGCTGGTCGGCGCCGGCGCGAGCGACGTTGGCGCACAGTTACAGTCGCTTCCCGGCGTGGCCACCGTCGAGCCCGCGACGATCGCGCGGGTGAGCGTCACCGCCAACGGAAAGTCGTACCCGACCTCGCTGACCGGGCTGCAGCGTGCCACCGTCATGCACGGATTCCGCACGCTCGACGGCAACATCACGGCGCTGCCCGCGGGGGGAATTCTCGCCGGGGCCGCGCTCGCGGACAAGCTCGGCGTGCGGGTCGGCGACGACGTCACTGTCCTCGCGGCAGGATTCACTCCCCACAAGGTTCAGCTGGCCGGCCTGCTCGACGAACCACTCGGCACCGCGGTGTATGCAACAAGCGCTGTCGCGCAATTGATCACGGACACCGGACCGAACGGATATCTGCTGCGCTTTGATCCTGGCGCCGACCGTAGTCAATTGCGGGGCGCCGCCACCGGCCTTCCCGGTGTGCTCGCCTACACCGACACCGATGCGTTCGAGCGCCAGATCGACAGCTACCTCGTCATCTTCTGGGTGTTCGCCGGGGCGATGCTGGTGCTCGGTGCGCTACTGGCGTTCACGGTCATCTACGTCACGATGACGGTCAACCTGGCCGAACGGACGGGCGAGCTGGCGACCCTGCGCGCAGCCGGCGTGCCGACCCGCCGACTCACCGCGACGATCGCATTCGAGAACGTGGCGGCGACTCTGCTTGCCGTGCCGATCGGTCTCGCCGCCGGCGTCGGTGCCGCATGGCTATTCCTGCGCTCGTTCAACAACGACCTGTTCAACCTGCACCTCACTGTTGGGCCCACAGTGCTGATCCTTGCCGCAGTTGCCGTTTCGATGACCGCAGCCCTCTCGCAGTTGCCCGCGGCCCGGTTGATCAAGGCCATCGACATGGCCAGCGTAATCAGGGAACGTGCTCAGTAGCTCGCAAAATGCGCGCCCACGCCAGTTTGAACCATGGGGTGAAAACCTCTGGCGCACGGGCTATTTCGCTGTGTACCGCCTGCGGCAGTAGGTAGCGCCAGGCGGCGACCTCGCGAAAGTTCGCGCGCGGCTGGTCGGTACTGAAACCGATGTAGACCGAGCACAGTTCGTGCTCGGCACCGTCTGCGTCGTACTGCGCGTGATACTCGAACTTGAGCATGAACTTCAGGTTGGCTTCCATCCCGAGTTCCTCACGCAAACGGCGGCGGATGGCAGTGTCCATCGTCTCGCCGCGCCGGGGATGCGAGCAGCAGGTGTTGGACCAATAACCGGGCCATAGGCGCTTGCCATTCGCGCGCTGCTGCAGCAGCAGTTCGCCAGCGGGATTGAACACGAACAATGAGAACGCGCGATGCAGTCTCCCTTGGCCTCGATGCGCCTCGGCCTTGGACAGAAAGCCGATTTCGTTGTCGTCGCGATCGACCAAGATCAACTGCTCGTCGGCGCTGGAGACGATCATGTGCTCAGCGCCCCGCCAGCGTCGGCAAAGCCAGGACCGAATCAGCCGCCAGTGCACCGAACACCAAGGCCAAGTAGATGTTCGACCGGCGAAACAGCCGTAGCGGATCGACCGTTTCACCGCGACGCATCCGAGCACGGAGCTGGTGGGCCGCCACAATAAGCCAGCCCGCCGCCAGCAGCGCCACCCCGCCGTACAACCAGCCAGCGGCAAGGGCGAGCAACAGCGTTGCAACCACGGTCAACCAGGTGAAGACGAGAATCCTTGTGCTGAGCCGGTTTTCGGTCGTCACTGCCGGCAGCATCGGTACACCAGCGGTGCGATAGTCCTCGGCGTGACGCATCGCCAACGCCCAGCTGTGCGGCGGCGTCCAGAAGAAGACGATCGCGAACGTCAGCAGGGCTGGCCACGCGATTGCGCCTGTGACGGCCGACCAGCCGATCAGCACCGGCATGCCGTTGGCCACCCCGCCCCATACGACGTTGTGTGACGTGCGCCGTTTGATCAACAACGTATAGACGAATACGTAGAACGAGATGGTCGCCACGACGAGCAGGCCCGTCAACAGGTTGGTCGCCCACCACATCCACACGAACGACGCGGTGCTCAACGCCAGCCCGAACAGCAGCGCGTGACCGGTTGCAATCACGCCGCGGGCCAGCGGCCGATCCTCGGTGCGCTTCATCAGCTTGTCGATGTCGGCATCGACAACACAATTCAATGTGTTTGCGCCCGCGGTCATGAGTATCAGGCCGGTGAGGGTATTGACGATGAGTATCGGAGCGACGACACCTCGGTCGGCAAGCAACATTGGGGGGATCGCGCCCACGACCAGGTGGATGGTCCGCGGCTTCGTCAGTGCCGAGTAGTCGCAGAGCCGGGCGCGGAAACGATCGCGTCTCGACCAATCAGCCCGCTCACGAATGCTCACATTGCGTCTCCAAGGCTCCCCGACACTAGGGAGACGAATCGCAAGTGCATACCGTTCAACGACCGCCGCGGTGTTTGCTGTGGGGCCGCTGGGAGTGGCCAGCCGCTAATCTCAACAGACGATTTGGGCGCGGGCACGCGGCCCAATCGACGCTACCGCGTCAGCCGCTCTTGCCGAGCGCGCCGGCGGACCCGTCGGTTCCCTTCGCCCCGGTGGCAGGCAGACCCAGATCGGCGTAACGCGTTGTGTGTGTGCCTGGTTCAGCGGCAGCAGTTTGGGTCGAGCACGGCGCACAAAGCGACCAGGGCGTCCCGCCGTGGGCGGTGGTAGACGTTCATCCCCCGGCGGTCCGATTCGATAAGCCCCGCTCGCCGCAACTGGCTGAGGTGGTGGCTGATGGTGGACTCCGTCAGCCCCACTGCCGCCGCCAGATCAATGCTGCACTCTTCGCCCGCTGAAGAACTGAACAACATCGACACAAGCTTGACCCTGACAGGATCGGCTAGAGCCTTGAGCCGCAACGCAATCTCCAACGCGGCGTCGTCGTCAAGTGGTCCGGCCGCTACCGGCACGCAGCACACCGGAGCGGAGATGTCGACCGTCGGCAGCGTCTTGGGCACAGGGCAATCTTGCCAGGCTTGTTGACATATATCAAAGAGGTTGGCAGCATCGTGTTTGCCAGTAGTTTGATATATGTCTAACAGCTAGGGAGGCTGTCGTGTCCCGCGTTCAACTCGCCCTCAATGTCGACGACCTCGACGAGGCGATCACGTTTTACTCGAAGCTGTTCAACACGGCGCCTGCCAAGATCAAAGACGGCTACGCCAACTTCGCCATCGAAGAGCCACCGCTGAAACTTGTGCTTCTGCAAAACCCGGGGCACGGCGGCACGATCAATCATCTCGGCGTGGAGGTCGAATCCAGCGACAAGGTCCACCAAGAGATCGCCCGACTCGCTGGGCAAGGCATGTTCACTGAGCAGGAGCTCGGCGCGACATGTTGTTTTGCCACCCAAGACAAGGTGTGGGTAACTGGCCCTGCCGCCGAGAAGTGGGAGATCTACGCGGTTCTCGCGGACTCCGAGACGTTTGGCACCGCGGCGACTGCGTCGTGCTGCTGACACAGTGATCGGCACGCGAAATACGTTGGTGCATCGGCTTCTTGCCGAGTGTGCGGGGAGTGCCCTACTTGTGGCAATCGTGGTCGGCTCCGGCATCGCAGCCGCGCGGCTGTCGCCCAACGACATGGGGCTGCAGCTGCTGGAAAATTCGACTGCCACCGCGTTGGGCCTGGCTGTTCTGATCCTGCTTTTCGGCCCGGTGTCCGGTGCCCACTTCAATCCCGCTGTGTCACTGTCAGATTGGGCGCTTGGCAGACGTGCGGGCACCGGTATTGGCGCCAAGGAGCTGGTGGCGTACATCGCGGTCCAGATATTGGGCGGCAGCCTTGGCGCGGTGCTCGCCAACATCATGTTCGACCGAAGGGTGTTTGACATCGCCACCAAGCAGCGGGTCACCAGCGGTCACCTGGTCGGTGAGGTCGTAGCTACCGCCGGCCTCATCGCCCTCATCTTCGTCCTGGCACGCACCCGTCGCGCGGGGCTCTCGGCAGCCGCGGTCGGCGCGTACATTGGCGCGGCGTATTGGTTCACCAGCTCAACGTCTTTCGCTAATCCGGCGGTGACGATCGGACGCATGTTCTCCGATACTTTCGCCGGCATCGCGCCGACATCAGTACCCGGCTTTATCGCCGCCCAGATTGTCGGTGCGCTCCTCGGCCTCGCTCTGGTCGTCGTGCTGTATCCCGATGCGGCGCGAACCGCCAACGAAGTCGTTGTGCCCCATGACCAGACCGACGCGATGAATCGACGGACGAACGAGTGAACAAACCAGTCGTGCTGTTCTTATGCACCCACAATGCGGGCCGATCGCAGATGGCGCTCGGATTTTTCTCCCACTTCGCCAGGGACCGCGCGATCGCGTACTCAGGCGGCTCAGAACCCGCCGATCAGATCAACCCCGCCGCGATAGCTGCGATGGCCGAGAAGGGAATCGACATCACCAGTGAGCACCCGAAGGCGTGGACTGACGAGATGCTGCAATCCGCCGACGTCGTCGTCACGATGGGCTGCGGCGACACGTGCCCTTTCGCTCCTGGACGACGGTACGAGGATTGGCCACTTCCTAATCCCGCAGGCCAACCACTTGAGGCAGTCCGGTCGATTCGTGACCAGATCGAGGTTCGCGTCCGGCGCCTACTCGATGAGCTTGGCGCACCGGCGCCACCGCTCTAGCCCGCTGGCCTAGTATCTCGTTATGAATGCAGATAGTGGCGAAGCTTCGTCGCGGATCGATGAGGACCAGGCGGCCCTGATCGTCGAGGTCTTCCGGATGCTGGCCGACGCCACGCGAGTGCAGGTGCTGTGGGCCCTGACCGACCGAGAGATGTCGGTCAACGAGTTGGCCGAACATGTTGCCAAGCCGGCACCTTCAGTGTCGCAGCACCTGGCCAAATTGCGAATGGCGCGACTGGTCCGTACCCGCAGGGCCGGAACCACCATCTTCTACAGCCTGGAGAACGAGCACGTTCGCCAACTGGTGATCGACGCGGTGTTCAACGCCGAGCACGCCGGCCCCGGCATTCCGGCACACCATCGCGGGCAGCGCGCAGTCCGTCCGCTGGCAGATCGTGCACGGGCCGAATGATGAGTCGCCACGACGCCGCCATCCAAGACGAGCACCGCGGCCATGGGTTGTGGGCCGGCGTCAAGGAGATGTTCGTGCCGCACAGTCACGACGTTTCCGACAATGTGGACAACGCGCTGCAGTCCAGCGCCATCGGTATCCGTGCCGTCAAGATCAGTTTGATCGCTCTCAGTGTGACCGCCGTGAGCCAAGTCGCGATCGTTATCGTGTCACGCTCGGTCGCGCTTGCGGCGGATACGATTCACAACTTCTCCGATGCCTTGACCGCGGTGCCGCTGTGGGTCGCGTTCGCGCTCAGCACCCGAGCCGCGACACGGCGCTACACCTACGGATACGGCCGCGCCGAAGACCTCGCCGGCCTTTTCGTCATTGCGATGATCACTTTGTCGGCGATCGTGGCGGCCTACGAGTCGATCACCCGGTTGATCCACCCGGTAGTCATCGAGCACCTCGGCTGGGTGGCGGCCGCCGGCCTAATCGGTTTTCTCGGCAACGAATTCGTCGCGATCTACCGGATCAGGATCGGGCGGCGAATCGGATCAGCTGCCCTAGTCGCCGATGGCCTGCATGCTCGCACCGACGGATTCACCTCTCTGGCAGTGGTTCTCGGCGCTGCGGGCGTGGCGTGGGGTTACCCGATCGCCGATCCGATCGTTGGGCTGATCATCACCGTGGCGATCCTGACCGTGCTGTGGACCGCACTGGGCGACATCTTCCGGCGCCTGATGGATGCCGTCGACCCCACACTCATTGACACCGCCGAAGCGTTGCTGGCCGCACAACCCGGGGTGCGAAGCGTGCGCCGGGTGCGCATGCGGTGGATCGGTCACCGGCTCCACGCCGAGGCCGAACTCGACATCGATCCCACCGTCAGCCTCAACGACGCCCACCGGATCGCCCATGATGCCGAACACAAGCTCACCGAGGAGATTCCCAAGTTGGACAGCGCATTGGTCCACGCGTACCCCGCCCACACGTGACCTTCCTATCCGGCCGAGGCGGCCCAGTCTCACAACCGACTTGGGACTGTTGATTCTGAGGTGGCCCAGGCCGGGATCGAACCGGCGACCTTCCGCTTTTCAGGCGGACGCTCGTACCGACTGAGCTACCGGGCCGCAAGGCACGCTCGGGTGCCTGCCGTCGTAGCGACCCTGACGGGACTTGAACCCGCGACCTCCGCCGTGACAGGGCGGCGCGCTAACCAACTGCGCCACAGGGCCTTGCTGCTGCTCCATCTTATGGTCGTCGCGCGTACCCCCTACGGGATTCGAACCCGCGCTACCGCCTTGAAAGGGCGGCGTCCTAGGCCGCTAGACGAAGGGGGCCAGCCGAATCGCTCCGGGGGACTCGCAACGCTCCACGTTGAAGCCCCGCAAGCTTAAGCCACCTGCAGTCCAATCCTCAAACGCGGATGGCCGAGGCCAGGCAGTATCCTGATGTTCCCGCCCCTATAGCTCAGTTGGTAGAGCTACGGACTTTTAATCCGCAGGTCCCAGGTTCGAGCCCTGGTGGGGGCACCACAACATATTTTTTGTATTACCTCGGCTGATGCTTGACACTTCGGTTTCGGCTGATTCGCGACGGTGTTTCGGCTGATTCTTTACAGCGGTTTCGGCTGATCCTTGACGCTCTGGCTGGCGCGGTATGAGGACGGGCTGCGGGCGCACATGATCGATCCGGCTGACCGGGATCGGCGCTCACGTAAGTGGAAACGCTGGGAACGCGGCGCGCCGATGGAGTTGTGGCAGATGGATGTCGTCGGCGGGTTCGCGCTGGCAGACGGCAGCTGCGCGAAGGCGCTGACGGGCATCGACGATCACTCCCGGTTGTGTGTGTCGGCCACGCTGATGGCTCGCGAGCGCACCCGCGCGGTGTGTGAGGGGCTGCGCAGAGCACTGCAGACCTATGGGGTGCCCGAGCAGATTCCGTGGACGTTGTCACGAGTCCGAGGGGGACGGCAACCATGCCGACCAGTCGCCCTCTGGGTCGGTGGTTTGCCCCACCTCGATGAGGTGGCCATCAGGATCGCGTATGTAGCAACGAATCTCGTACTCGTGCTGTTTGGGTGGCGTGAGGAATTGAGCACCTCTGGCGCTCCACTCGGTGTACACGGCGTGGATGTCTTCGACCCGGATATTGAGGAAGCTGCTGACCCGGTCGGGGTCCCTCGGCGCTTCGAGTGTGACCGATGGCTTGTCGTCGGTCGGGCCTCCGCCGCTGTTGATGACGATGTAGCTGTTGGCTAGAGCAACGTAGGTCACCTCGTCGCCGCCCTTGCCAGAGAAGGCCACAGCGCCGCCGAGTACTTCGGTATAGAAGCGCCGGGAGCGCTCGACATCGTTTGACACTATGAAGTGGGTCAACACAATTCCCGTTGCGGGCTGTGTGAGCTCGGCCATTTGACACCTCCACTGATTGGGCCTCATACCCGCTTACGAGGACGTATGAAGCCGCAGGTTCCCTTGTTTCGCCGCGCAGCTCCATGCCACCACGTTTAAACCACATTCGGTCTCATTCCGGTGTTGTGAACTTCCTGCGACCTGGGCGTCGACGGCGGCCTATGTGACAGCCTCAACGCTCACGCCTCGCCGGAGGAGTAGTCGGCTTCCCGTGTTCGCTCCGCCTGTACGGCCATCGGCGAGGGTCCTCGGTTGGCGCTTTCGAGACGACGTTCAGCCCAGCTGATATATCTCGTCGGCACCTACTGTTGCGACACCGAGTTCGGCCGCGACCGCGTCGATCCCCTGTTGTGCAACATTCAGGTCCACCTGGCCGTCGGAGGAGAAGTACGGGCCGACATACCGTTCGTAATGCCGCTGCGCTTCGTCGCGCGTCAGCCGGTTGAGAAAAGAAGAGATGTAGTCGACGGCCAGGCGAGGCTGTTCGGCGATCGTTTGGAGGGCTCGCTGGTTCGCGCGCACCAAAGCCTGCGGCGCGGGGTTGTCCATCGGGATGTGGGCGGGGTCTACTGCGATGCCGACTGTAGGGATCTGGAGGTGATCGCCGACCCAGGCCAACACGTGGAATCCCTCTTCTTCGGCGACCTGTTCGGGCGACAAGGTGCTGCCGACGTAGGCGGCGTCGATGGAGCCGTCCCGAAGGCGCCGCAGGTCCATCTGGTAGTCACCCGGAGCACGCACTACGCATTCGACGTCATCGTCGGGGCTTAGGCCGTGCTTGCGCAGGACAATGCGCGCGAAGCAGCCGGGGGCGGTGTGCGCGGCATGCACCGCAAGGCGACGCCCGCGAAGTTCACGCATGGATGTCACGCTTGCGCTTCCGAGAAACCAGAACAGCGGACGATGGGTGTTGACGCTCAGCACTGTCCAACCGATGCCCTCGGTCAGCCGCGACAACAGGGTCCTGCCGACACCGATCGTCGCGCCGCGTCGCAGACGCTCTGTGTCCCAGCCGACCCCGTCGCGGACGGCGACGTGGATGCCTTCATCCTCGTAATAACCCTCCTGGTCGGCAACGTAGGCGACCAGTTCCTCGTGGATACCACGGCCGACGAACGCCAGGTCAATGGATTTCATGGGGACAGGGTCCCTTCCAATTAGGTTGCATTGCAATCCCATTCAATCCATCGCCACCCCGCCGTTGACGGGAAGGTAATGGCCCGTGGTGAAACCGGCATCCTCGCTTGCCAAGAACGCTACCGTCCTGGCCACGTCGTCGGGCCTGACAAGTCGTCCCATCGGCGTGGCTGCACCGAGCGCGTGCATCTGCTCGGGCGACAACTGCTCGGTTACCTTTGTTTCGTTCACCGTGGCGGGTGCGACGAGGTTTGCGGTGATGCCGTGCGGCGCCAGCTCGAGGGCAATGAACCGCACGAACTGGTCCAGCGCCGCCTTCGCGGTGCCCAGCGTGATCATGCCCGCACGAGGCCGGCGGGACAGCCCGGTACTGATAAAGACGAGTCGGCCGTAATCGCGTGAAAGCATATACGGGACAACAGCTTTGGTGATCAGAAATGCAGCATGCAGCTCACGGTCCAACTTTTCACCCAACTGCGCCCAGGTCAATTCGGCGAACGATGTGATGGCAAACGGAATCAGCGCGTTGTGCACGAGTACGTCTAGCCTGCCCCACCGCCGACCGATTTCGTCGACCATGGCGGTCACGTCGTCGGGCACTGTGACATCTGCCCTGACCGCCATCGCCTCGCCACCAGCCGCACTGATGGCCGCCACCACATCCTCCGCCTGCGAGGCACTGGCATGGTAGTTGACAACGACGCGAAAACCCTGCTCTGAAAGGAGCTTTGCGGTCGCCGCTCCGATTCCGCGGCTCGCTCCGGTGATAACCGCAACACGCCGCGACATTGCTGACCTCCTTCTCGGGACGCCGGGAACGGACTCGGGTGGCCTAGGCGGTAACGAGACTGTTCATGGAAAGCGGTGTCCCGAAGTAGACAACTCGGGGGTCGACGACGACGGTCTTGCTGTCGCCTTGCCGGGCCAGAACCTCTCGGGCCATCTGCTCGAACGAAATCTTCTTGGGCCCTCCGAAATTCTCGAGGCCGTCGATGGGTTTGCCTTCTGCCACGCGCGCAACCTCAGCTGCGAGGTCGGCGGCGGCGATAGGTTGGATCAGCGCGTCCGGCACGCGCACTTCGTCCCCCACGGTCAACGACGCCGTGATCGCGTTGACGAATTCCGCGAACTGTGTGGCCCGCACGATCGAATAGGGCAACCCCGCTGCGCTGATCAGCTTCTCCTGGGCGACCTTGGCCCGTAAGTAACCGCTCTTGGGGAGTTGGTCGGAGCCAACGATCGAGACCGCGACGTAGTGCCCCACCCCCGCGTCCTTTGCGGCGGCGAGCAGGTTTGTCGTCGATTTTGTGAAGAAGTCCATGGCCGGATCGTCGTCGAAAGAGGGGGAGTTTGACACGTCCACAACAACCGCGGCGCCATCAAGAACGTCTGCAAGGCCTTCCCCGGTAAGCGTGTTAACGCCAGTCCGGGGCGACGCTGCGACCGCGTCGTGGTCATCCTCTCTCAGTTTCGCAACTACTTTTGACCCGAGGACACCTGTGCCGCCAATCACCACGATCTTCATGTTCGTTCCTCTTCAACGAGAGTTGCGTTTGCCCAACTATTTTGCAGCGCAACGCTATTCCCATCGCGACCAGTCACTAGACGTTGCGATGCTCGCAAACATATTGCAGTGCAAGGCTAGTCCCGCTGTGATCAGTACGCCAGACGCTGCGAACGCAAATGGCACGGCGGCGGATTCGCGCGCCGGGCGTTTTAGCCCATGGGCATGTCGGGCATGGGTGCGTTACAGCGCTCCCGGAAGTCGGCCGCGGCTTGTCTGACGTTCTTGAGTTCGTCGCTCACCTGCGGGTTTGCCTGGAAATACGCGTCGATTTCCGTCCGCATTTCGTCCCTGGACTTGCCCTTGAGGCCGGTGAAGAAGGCGTTGACGTCAGGATGGGTAAACAAGTAAGACGACGTTCCTGCCGACACGCCAGACATGACGCCGGCAAGGTCGGCGGCGGTGCAGTTCGGCGGATCGGCACTCGCGGTCGCCGAAGTGCCGATGAGAATCGCACCGGCGACCAGGCCGGCGCCAATCAGGTTGTGAGAGAACATATTAAGGCTCCTTGTTGGATGGATCACGCGAACACGTGGCGATGCTCAGCGGGGACCGATACCGCCAGGGCGGCCTGGACGGCCCGGGCCACCGATACCGTTACCGGGATTCCAGACCACGTCCACGCCCCAGTCGTCGTCGCAGTACCAGGGGTCCGCGCAGTATGAGGGATAGACCGCGGACGGGTTTGCGGAACCGCCGCCGCCGCGGACGTCACCTTGGGCGCACACGGTGGCATACCCGGCGCTTGTGCAATCCGCGGACGCCGACGGCGCGGTGATGACCCCGACGGGCATCAGAGTGACGGCGATTCCCAAACCCAGGTAATGCAGTCTCGTGTGCACCGCTGTCCGCCTCCTGGACTAGGTGGCCCGTCACCACCGACGTCCCGTCGGCACGCATGACCTTTGCGAACCCTATGTGGTCGTTGCCTCCATGACATCGGTATCGGCATTTTCGCGACGGTTCGTCGATCCGCACCCATGCCTGAGCCCGTCGTCATCCCCGCAGAGCCGACAGCCGTCGTGGGACTTCAGTCGTGCTTCTTGCCGTGCCGGTGACCGGGCGGCACGTTCGGCGGCGGATTGGGGGATGGCGTCGGGGGTGTGAGACTCGGCGCCGGACTCGACGACGTCAGCGGCGTGGCAGACGGGGATGGCATCGGTGTGGTGGTCGCGGGCTCCGGCGGGCCTGACTGTGAGGAGCCGACCGCAAGCAGGATCACGCCCAGCAGTACAGCCGCCAGCACCGCGCCCAGCGTCAACAACTTGCTACGCCGGCTGGGGCGCGGCATCACCGGCAGCGGCGCCACGGAAAGGGGAGGCAACGGCGCGTCCAGCACTCGCGTACCCGACGGCGCAACGCCCGGCGCCAACGCGCGGCGCATTTCCACGGCGCTGCGGAAGCGGGCCGCGGGGTCCCGAGCCATCGCGCGTTCGAGCACCGCAGCAAGTCCAGGGTCGACATCGGGTCGCAATGCCGCGATCGGCGGCGGCACCTGATGCAGTATCGCCGCCGCCAGCGCCGCGATGTTCTCTTGCATGAAGGGACGGCGACCCGTTAGCGCCTCGTAGCCGACCACACCCACCGCGTACAAATCGTCGGCGGGCGTCGCCGGCTTGCCCATCACCCGATCGGGACTCAAGTAGGCCATCGTGCCGAAGACCTGCCCCGACGCCGTGAGGTCCACCTGCGCGGTCTTGGCGATCCCGAAGTCGCTGAGCTTCACCTCGCCGGCCGACGTGAACAGAATGTTCGCCGGTTTGATATCGCGATGCAAGATTCCGCCGGCGTGCGCGGCGGCCAATGCCGCGAGCACCCCATCGAGCACGGCGCGAACCAGGTCTTGCGGCATCGGGCCATGAATCATCTTGTCGCACAACGATTCTCCGGTAAGCCGCTCCATCACGATGAACGGCGTTCCCGCATGCTCGCCGCTGTCATGCACCGCGACGATGTGCGCGTCATTCAAGCGCGCCGCCGCCCGGGCCTCGGCCTCGAATCTCCGGCGACTGCCCGGACTGCCGTCGATCCACGAGTGCAGGATCTTGATCGCCACGGGTCGGGCCAGGCGCGTGTCCCAGCCGTCGCGAACCTCGGCCATGCCGCCACGACCCAACACTCCGCGCAACTCGTAGCGGCCACCGAGCATCTCGGGGGCCTTCACGCCGCCAAGGCTAGCCGCGCAAGCGACCGCCCAAACTCTCAGCCCGCGACCGGGCAGTAATGCGTTGGCTTTCCGCGTTCGTCCATCGGCGGCAGATTCCGCGCCGGCGTCTCATGCAGAGGCGCATCAGCGGGCAGCCGACCGCTGGCCCGATCTAACCCCGCGCGCGCACGCGGGTGCTTACGAAATCGCGCGGGCACGAAGGAGAACGCAACGCGCACCAGTCCGCAGAAACGTCGGTGCAACCATTCGTCGCGCGCTGACCACGTGAAGCCCAGCAACTCGCGCACCGGCTCGTCATACAGCCCCACGCACAGCCACACCATGAAAGGGGCGACCACGCGCCGCTGGAACGGCTTCATCAGAACGTCCGGAACCCATTGTGCGAACCAGGGTTTCGGGTAGTGGGCCAAATCGAGGACGTCGCGGGTGGCTTTGTTGTCCTCGAGCACTTCCCGGCACATGTAGTCCCAGTACTCCTGGAATTCTTCCCATGTTTTCGGCACCGGACGCATGCTCATGCCGTACATCTGATACCACGTGACGTGCTCGTCGAACAGCTGACGCTTCTCGTCCTCGGTGATGCCACCGCAGAACCGTTCGGCCACATGGATGGTGCCCATGAAGAACGTCGAATGCGCCCAGTAGAAGACCTCCGGATTCAGCGCGTGGTAGCGGCGGCCCAATGCGTCGACACCCTTGATGTCGGTGTGGTAATCGCGCACCTGCGCGCCAGTGACCGGCGCGCGATCACCGTCGAACACCACTCCGCCGATCGGATACAGCGACCGCAGCACGCGAGGCCACGGCTCACGGGGGAAGGTCGAGTGCTGCTCGACCGCCGCGCCGAGCTGCGGGTGCATGTTTTGCATCGAACCGGCCCACGGACCCTGCAGCATGCCGCGCCAGTCGCCGAAGTATTTCCAGGTCAGGGAATCCGGGCCGAGCGGCGCCGGGGGCGCGTCGTAGCCGCCGTTCACCGGACAGCCGGCAGCCGCTTCGCTGGTCAGAGCGCGAGCCTCCGACGTATCTTGAGTCACTGGACTTTCCCATCCGCGCCAGCCGTAAAATGACTACGTGCGTTGTCAAAACCAGTCTAGGAGAGGCGTGCCGAGCGGTCAACGTAAGGGTCGTTGGTCGGGTGTTCCGATCGAGGACCGGCAGACGTTGCGTCGCGACGAACTCGTCGCCGCGGGCGTCACGCTCCTCGGTGCGGAGAGCGGCCCTGCCCTCACCGTGCGAGCAGTCTGTCGCGAAGCCGGTCTGACCGAGCGCTACTTCTACGAAAGCTTCACCGACAGAGACGAATTCGTCCGCGCCGTCTACGACGATGTGTGCTCACGGGCCATGTCCACCCTGATGTCCGCCACCACGCCGCGCGAGGCCGTAGAGCGGTTCGTCGCGCTGATGGTCGACGACCCCGTCCGCGGGCGGGTTTTGCTGTTGGCGCCCGAGGTCGAACCCGTGCTCACCCGCTCCGGCGCCGAGTGGATGCCGAGCTTCATCGACCTGCTACAGCAAAAGCTCACGACGATCTGCGATCCAGCCATTCAGAAAATGGTGGCCACCGGCCTCATCGGCGCGCTCACTGCGCTGTTCACCGCGTATCTGGACGGCCGGCTCAGCGCCACGCGCGAGCGGTTCATCGACTACTGCGTGACCCTGCTGCTCAGCCGCGCCACTTACCCCGAGATTTCCCGGGCGACCTAACCTCCGTTGTTCGACTGGACGGTCTTGCCCATCGGGTCTTGCTGCGAATACCCCGGCGAGTTGGGCGTTGCGACGTTGCCGTAGCAGTTCAGATACACATAGATGGTCGAGGATGCGGGCGCGCCGGTTCCGTTCACGAAATTCGCCGGCTGGATGCGGTCGACGGTGCACTTGTCCTCGTCCATCCGATCGCCGACGCGCGTCGCGACGACCAAATTGAACCCCTGAAGCGCCTGTTTGACTTTTCCGTACGGCTGGCCGGAGACATCCGGTAGCGCAGCCGCGGTGCCGTGGCCGACCAGCGCAACCATTACGCCTGCGACGCCGACGGCGCCGGCACCGATCGAAATGAGCTTCCTCACGTCTGGCTGACCTCCGTCTATGCGCACGCGGCGCGCCGTATTCAACACGGCGATTATGCAGCCGGATCGTACCGCGCCGGAATAGCGTATGCATTACGCCGTCCGGCCCGGGAACTTGATGTCACTACGAGACACAGATATATTGAGTGCAACCGACAGGTACAGATAACTGGAAGCGTCACTGACGCGAGGAGGGACCAGAACACATGTCTGAAAACCTGACCGACCTTCACCTGCTTCACGAACTCGAGCCCGTCGTCGAGAAGAACCTCAACCGGCATCTGTCCATGCACAAGGACTGGAAGCCGCACGACTACATCCCGTGGTCGGACGGCAAGAACTTCTACGCCCTCGGCGGCCAGGACTGGGATCCCGAGGAATCCAAGCTCACCGACATCGCGCAGGTCGCGATGGTGCAGAACCTGCTCACTGAGGACAACTTGCCGTCGTACCACCGTGAAATCGCGATGAACTTCGGCATGGACGGCGCCTGGGGCAACTGGGTCAACCGCTGGACCGCCGAGGAGAACCGGCACGGCATCGCGTTGCGCGACTACCTCGTCGTCACCCGGGCCATCGACCCCGTCGAGTTGGAGAAACTGCGCGTCGAGCAGATGACCCGCGGCTTCAGCCCCGGCCAGAACAAGCAGGGTGAAATGTTCGCCGAGAGCCTGTTCGACTCGGTCATCTACGTGACGTTCCAGGAACTGGCCACCCGCGTGTCGCACCGCAACACCGGCAAGGCGTGCAACGAGACCATCGCCGACCAACTGCTGCAACGGGTTTCGGCCGACGAAAACCTGCACATGATCTTCTACCGCGACGTATCAGAAGCCGGCCTGGAGATCGCGCCGAACCAGGCGATGAAGTCGCTTCACCGCGTGCTGCGCAACTTCAAGATGCCTGGCTACACCGTCCCGGAGTTCCGGCGCAAGGCCGTCATCATCGCCGTCGGTGGCGTCTACGACCCGCGCATCCACCTCGACGACGTCGTGATGCCCGTCCTCAAGAAGTGGCGGATCTTCGAGCGCGAGGACTTCACCGGCGAGGCCGCGGCCATGCGCGACGACCTCGCACTGCTCGTCGAGGAACTCGAACAGGCCTGCGACAAGTTCGAGGAATCCAAGCGCCGCCGCCTCGAGCGCGAAGCCCGCAGGGCCGAGAAGCTGACCGCGCACAAGGTGCTGGCGTCGGCCAGGGCGTAATGCTCACGGCCCTTCAGCCGGCCGCGTTGCAGATCGGGCCGATCGCGCTGCGCAGTCCGGTAGTGCTGGCCCCCATGGCCGGCGTCACCAACGTCGCCTTCCGCACGTTGTGCCGTGAGCTGGAGATCGCACGGGCGGGCACGGTCAGCGGACTCTACGTCTGCGAGATGGTCACGGCCCGTGCGCTCGCGGAACGCCATCCCGCCACGCTGCACATGGTGTCCTTCGCCCCCGATGAATCGCCGCGCTCGCTACAGCTGTACAGCGTCGACCCCGACACCACCTATGCGGCCGCGCGGATGATCGCCGACGAAGGTCTGGCCGACCACATCGACATGAACTTCGGCTGCCCGGTGCCCAAGGTCACCCGCCGCGGCGGTGGCGCGGCACTGCCGTTCAAGCGCAAGCTGTTCGGCCGGATCGTCGGCGCCGCGGTACGGGCCACGGAAGGCACACCAATCCCGGTGACAGTGAAGTTCCGGATCGGCATCGACGACGCGCACCACACACACTTGGACGCCGGGCGGATCGCCGAACAGGAGGGCGCCGCCGCCGTGGCGTTGCACGCGCGCACAGCCGCTCAGCGGTACTCCGGCACCGCCGACTGGGCTCAGATCGCTGCGCTCAAGGATCATGTGCGGTCGATCCCGGTGCTGGGAAACGGCGACATCTTCGACGCCGACGACGCCGTCGCGATGATGGCTGCGACGGGCTGCGACGGCGTGGTCATCGGCCGCGGCTGCCTCGGCCGGCCTTGGCTGTTCGCCGAACTGTCGGCGGCGCTGACAGGGTCCGCCGCGCCCACGCCGCCGACGCTGGGCGAGGTCACGGACATCATGCGGCGCCATGGTGAGCTGCTGGCAGCGCACTTCGGGGAAGACAAGGGCATGCGCGACATGCGCAAACACATCGCGTGGTACCTGCACGGGTTCCCGGCGGGACCCGAGCTGCGACGGGCGCTGGCGCTGGTCACGTCACTGCGCGAACTCGACACGCTGCTGGGCCGGCTGGATCCGGACGTGCCGTTCCCGACCGCCGCGACTGGCCCGCGGGGGCGTCAGGGCTCTGCCGCCTCGGTGGCCCTGCCGGAGGGCTGGTTGACAGATCCCGACGACTGTGTAGTGCCGGCGGCCGCCGACGTTATGCACTCCGGAGGCTGAACCGAGACGGTTCCGACATCACGGCGCTCAGGATGTCTCGTTACGATGTGGGCTTGGCTGCATCCCGCTCGACTGGCGGATGCATGGGTTGTGCTGCTACAAGACACAGGGCGCACCGTAGCTACGCGGTGGCGGAACGGGCTTCACCCACTTCCGAGTCGGAGGCAGGTAGGACATGGACGACGGCGGCAGGGACTTCCCTGATGCCAGTCATGGCCCCCGCAGCTCCGAACGCAACGGCGCCAACCCATGGCTTACCCGAACACCGCGGCCATCGCTAGCCGCCGCGCCGTGGGAGCGCACCAGAATTCCCGATCCGGACCCTGACACCGGCACACGCGGCAACCACACCGACGGCGTCTCAGTGGCCGAACTGATCGCCAGGATGGACTCCGAGGGAGGCGGTCGTGCGCGGGCCCCACGCCACAGTGCTGCGGAGGACGACAAGCAAGACGCCGTCACGACGCGGATTCCGGTCGTCGCGGAATCGGAGATACCTGACCTCGCCGCGGCGGCTCGGCGCCGACGGACCGAGGCGCTGCTGCGTGGCCACATCGATGGCAAAGAGCCCGAACACATCGTCAGGCCCAAGGCCGTCGACAAGAAGCGTCGCACCCGTCACCGCCCGGCCATGCTGGCCGGCAGGGTGGCGGTCTCGCTGCTGTCCGTCGTCGCGCTGCTGATGACCGGGGCGGGGTGGCACTGGAGCACGTCGAAAGACAATCGGCTGAAATTCATTTCGGCGCTCGACCCCAACTCGCGCGACATCGTCGACCCTAACGCGCAATTCGGTGACGAAAACTTCCTCATCGTCGGCGTCGACAGCCGCTATGGCGAGAACGCCGACATGGGCGCCGGCGACACCCAGGACGCCGGCGGTGCGCGGTCGGACACGGTGATGCTGGTCAACATTCCGGCGAGTCGCAAACGTGTTGTGGCCGTGTCGTTTCCACGCGACCTCGCCATCAAGCCGTTGCTCTGCGACGCATGGGACCCGCAGACCGGCAAGTACGGACCGGTCTACGACTCCGACACCGGCAAGTACGGCCCCCCGCAGGTGTACACCGAGACCAAGCTGAATTCGGCGTATGCGTTCGGCGGCCCCAAGTGCTTGGTCAAAGAGATCCAGAAGCTGTCGGGCCTGTCCATCAACAGGTTCATCGCCATCGACTTCGCGGGCTTCGCGAAACTCGTCGATGCGCTCGGTGGTGTAAAGGTATGCAGCACAACGCCGCTGGAGGATTACGAGCTCGGCACCGTGCTGCCGCAGGCCGGGTGGCAGACCATCGACGGCCGGACCGCACTGAACTACGTGCGCGCGCGTCAAGTCACCACCGAGAACAACGGCGACTACGGCCGCATCAAGCGCCAGCAGCTGTTCTTGTCGTCACTGCTGCGGTCGTTGATCTCCAACGAAACGTTCTACAGCCTCACGAAGCTCAACGACGTCGTCAACACGTTCATCAACGACAGCACCGTCGACAACGTCAGGACCAAAGACCTCGTCGACCTCGGCCAGTCGGTTCAGGGCATCACCGCCGGGCACGTCACGTTCTTCACTGTGCCGACCGGCGAGACGGACTCCGAAGGCAACGAGCCGCTACGCGTCGACGACAACCGCGCGTTGTTCGACGCGATCATCAACGACGACCCGCTGCCCGGCGAGAACAACATGAACGCGACCACTACACCCACGCCGTCGCCGGACAACACGGCGCTGTCCAACAGCACCGCGCCGTCGACCACGCCCACCCCGCAGCCCAACGCCGAGCTGGTGAGTGCCGTCACCACCGAGCCGCAGAACATCACCGTGCATGTCTCTAACTCGACCGGTCAGGACGGGCTCGCCGCGACCGCCGCCAACGAGTTGGAGGAGCACGGCTTCAAAGTGACGGCGCCGGACGACTATTCGAGCTCGCTGCCGGCGACCACGGTGTTCTTCTCACCAGGCAACGAGCAGGCCGCCGCCACCGTCGCCTCGGCCCTGTCCAATCCGCAGATCGAGCGGGTGAGCGGAATGGGCAACGTCGTACAGGTGGTGCTCGGCTCCGACTTCAACAGCGTGGGGTCGCCACCGCCCAGCGGGTCGGCAGTGCAGGTGCATGTGTCCAAGACGGCGACGAGCACGCCGACGCCGCCGCTGCCGAAAGACCTGAGCGTCACCAACGCGGCCGACGTCACTTGCGAGTGAAGCGCGTTCACCCCGAGTTCATTCGCCTCGTCGTGACCTTCGCCGACGTCAGACCGTAGGGTGGAACCATGCGGACCGCCTACCATGAGCAGCTCGACGCTCTGACCGCACAGCTCGGTGAGATGTGCGGAATGGCGGGCGTTGCGATGGAGCGGGCCACCCAAGCGCTGCTTCAAGCCGACCTGGTGCTTGCCGAGCAAGTGATCTCCGACCATGAACAGATCACGTCGATGAGCGCCCGCGCAGAAGAATCCGCGTTCGTGCTGCTGGCATTGCAGGCGCCCGTCGCGGGCGATCTGCGGTCCATCGTCAGCTCGATTCAGATCGTCGCAGACGTCGACAGGATGGGAGCGCTGGCGCTGCACGTCGCCAAAATCGCCCGCCGCCGCCACCCACAGCACGCCCTGCCCGAGGAAGTTAACGGCTACTTCGCCGAAATGGGAAGGGTCGCAGTCGAATTGGGCAACGCAGTGCAAGAGGTGGTGGCGTCCCGAGACCCGGAGAAGGCCGCTCGGCTGGCCGAAGAAGACGACGCGATGGACGACCTGCACCGCCACCTGTTCAGCGTGCTGATGGACCGTGAATGGAAGCACGGCGTGGCGGCGGCGGTCGATGTGACCCTGCTCGGACGGTTCTACGAGCGCTTCGCCGACCACGCGGTCGAGATCGGCCGCCGCGTCATCTTCCAGGCCACCGGAAAGCTGCCCGACGAGGAAGGGCTGCCGACCGGCAGCTGACCCGATTCAGGGCCGCAGGACGATCTTTCCCCGGGTGTGCCGCTCCTCGAGCAGCCGATACGCCGCCTGCACGTCGTCAAGCGGAAACACCGCGGCGATCGGCACCTCGATCTGGCCGTCGGCGGCCAGAGACGCGAGCTCACCGAGCACCTTCGCATCGGCGGCGTCGGCATTGCCGGCCAGCTTGACCCCGAACTTCGGCGCCGCGGCGAAGTCGATGATGGTGTCGACGCGCTCGGGCGCGACGCCCAACTCCGTCACCGCCATCTCGACGTATCCGCCGCCGAAGAAGTCCAAAAATGCGTCGATCCGGCCGTCCGGCGCGGCGTCCCGCAACCGGTCGACGAGCCCGTCGCCGTAGTTCACCGGAATGACGCCGTGCGCCGTCAACCATTCGTCGTTGGAGCGCCCCGCGATACCAAGGGCGGTCGCGCCGGTCAGGGTGGCCAATTGCACGGCGATCGAGCCCACTCCGCCGGCCGCCCCGGCGACGGCGACGGTGTCTTTCGGCGTCAGCTCGACGGACCGAACCGCGGCGTACGCGGTGGTACCCGCGACGAAAAGAGACCCGGCGACATCCCACGAGAGGCCGGTCGGCTTCGCGGTCAACTGCGTGGCCGGGACTACCACTAGCTCGGCTTGGCTCGCCCGCTTCTCGGTAAACCCGAGCACTTCATCGCCGACCGCGAAGGTGTCGACGCCGGCGCCCACTTCGGCCACCACACCAGCCAGATCGCTGCCCTGCCCGGAGGGGAAGGTCGCCGGAAACACGTCGTGAAGGGCACCTCGGCGAATCATCGCTTCACCCGGATTGATCCCGGCCGCCTTGACTTCGACGACGACCTCGCCGCTACCAGCCTTGGGCGGCGCGACGTCGCGCACCTGCAACACATCGATTTCGCCGTACTTGTCGAATTGAACTGCCTTGCTCATAAGAGGCACGAACGCATGGCCCGCAGACTTATTCCGATCGTTGTTCTACCGCGAGCAGACGCGGAATCGCATTACCCAGCCCCCATTTGTGCGATTTGGCGTCTGCTCGCGCCAAAAGCTTTAGCCGAAGCGGCCGGAGATGTAATCCTCCGTGGCCTTCTGGCTCGGGTTGGAGAAGATCCGCTCGGTGTCGTCGATCTCGATCAACCGGCCGGGCTTTCCGGCGGCCTCGAGGTTGAAGAACGCGGTCTGGTCGCTCACGCGGGCGGCCTGCTGCATGTTGTGGGTGACGATCACGATCGTGTAGTCCAACTTCAACTCGGCGATCAGGTCTTCGATGGCCAGCGTCGAAATCGGGTCGAGCGCCGAGCACGGCTCGTCCATCAGCAGCACGTCGGGCTGGACGGCGATGGCGCGGGCGATGCACAGCCGCTGCTGCTGGCCGCCGGACAGTCCGCCCCCGGGTTTGTCGAGCCGGTCCTTCACCTCGGTCCACAGGTTGGCGCCGCGCAGCGACCGCTCGGCCGTCTCGTCAAGCGTCGCGCGGTTGCGCACGCCCTGAAGCTTGAGTCCGGCGACAACGTTGTCGCGAATCGACATGGTGGGAAAGGGATTTGGCCGCTGGAACACCATGCCTATCGTTTTGCGCACGCCAACGGGATCCACCCCCGAGCCGTAAATGTCTTCGCCGTCCAGCAGCACCGACCCTTCCACGCGCGCACCCGGGATCACCTCGTGCATGCGGTTGAGCGTGCGCAGCACCGTCGACTTGCCGCAGCCGGACGGGCCGATGAACGCGGTGACGCTGCGCGGCGGCACGGACAGTTCGACGTCGGCGACAGCATGAAACGATCCGTAATAGATGTTGACGCTCTTGAGATCTAGCCGCTTGGCCATCGTCCGCCTCATGCCTTCTTCGGGGCGAACAGTCTCGCCAACAACCGTGCGCCCACATTCAGTATGGCGATCAACAGGATCAATGTCAGTGCAGCGCCCCACAACCGGTCCGTCGGCACGAGATTCGCGCCGGCGCCCGCTGACGTTTGGTCGTACATCATGCCGGGAAGCGATCCCATGAACCCGTGGAACATGTCGAAGTTCATCGCCTGCGAGTATCCGACCAGGATCAGCAGCGGTGCCGTCTCACCCATCACCCGGGCCAGCGCGAGCATGATGCCCGTCACGATCCCGGACAGCGCCGTCGGAATCACAATGCGCACAATGGTTTTCCACTTCGGCACGCCAAGCGCGTAGCTCGCCTCCCGAAGATCCATCGGCACGATCCGCAGCATCTCCTCCGTCGCCCGCACGATCACCGGAATCATCAACAGCACCAACGACAGCGACACCGCGAAACCGGACCGCTGAAATCCGAGCGTGGCGACCCACAGCGCGTAGATGAACAGCGCCGCCACGATCGACGGGACACCGGTGAGGATGTCGACCATGAACGTCGTGAGCTTTCCCAACCGGGTGGCGCCGCCGTACTCCACGAGGTAGATCGCGACGAAGACGCCGACGGGAATCGAGATCGCCGCGCACATCGCGCCTTGCAACACCGTCCCGATAATCGCGTGATAGGCGCCACCGCCCGACGCGAATGCGGTCATCCCGGCCTGCGAATGCGTCCACCAGGTGCTGGACATCACGGCGTGCAAGCCCTTCGTGAGCACCGAAATCAACACCCACACAAGGGGAACCAACGCGATCAACATCGACAACACCACCAGCGCGCCCGCGAGGTAGTTGGTTGCTTTGCGACGCAGACTGACGCCGCGGAACGCCGGGATCTTTACCGGCCGGTCGAGTGTGGTCACTTGACCTTCTTTCCGGCGACCGCGCTCCGCGCTAACGCATTGACGACGAACGTCAGCACGAACAGCACCAGTCCGGCGGCGATGTACGCGCCGGCCTTGTACTGGTCGTTGAACTCGGCGGCCGCCGCGGCGATCTTGCTCGCGAACGTGTACCCGCCGTCGAACAGCGACCACCCGAACGCCTGCTGGGTGCCGCGCAGGATGATCAACAACGCGACCGTCTCCCCGAGCGCGCGCCCCAAGCCGAGCATGCCGCCGCTGACGTAGCCGGACCGCCCGAACGGAAGAACGGTGGTCTTCACCACCTCCCAGCGGGTGGCACCGAGCGCCAGCGCCGCCTCGATATGGCCGGTCGGCGTCTGCGCGAACACCTCCCGCGTGACAGCGGTGATGATCGGCAGGATCATCACCGCCAGCACGATGCCGGCCGTGAAAATCGTCCCGCCTCCCGCTACCGACGCGTTGCCGGACGCGAAAAGCGGTATCCAGGAAAGGTTTTCGTTCAGCCACAGGGCTGCCGGCCGCAGCTCCGGCGCGAGCACGTACAAGCCCCAGACGCCGTAGATGATCGACGGCACCGCCGCCAGCAGGTCAACCAGGTACGCCAACGGGCCCGACATGCGTCGCGGGGCGTAATGCGTGAGGAAGATCGCGATTCCCAACGCCACCGGCATCGCGAGCAGGAGCGCAAAGACCGACACGAACACCGTCACCTGGAACAGGTCCAGCACCCCGAACCGCATCGCCGACGTGTCGGTGGTGACCCAGCTGCCGCCGTACAGCAGAAAGTTCGCCTTGTTGCGGGCCAGCGCCGGAATCGCCCGCCATAGCAAGAACAGCCCGATCGCGCCGATCAGCACGACGATCAGCACGCCGGAACCCTCCACGAGTCCGCGGAACACCCGATCCCCCGCGCGGTGCTTGGCGTTGCGGGACGGATCTGTGGCGATCGGCCGCGCCGAGCCGAACGGCTGGGCCAGCGTCTCGCCCGACCCCGAGTCCAACGGATTGATTTCCGGCACGCCGACATTCTCGCTTGCTTGGCCGGCCGACATTCTCACAGCGGCGGAATCGGCGCGCTACTGGATCGCGTCGACCGAGGTCAACAGCCGCCGCTTGAACGCGTCAGGCAGCGGAATGTAGCCCGCCGCCGACAGGTTCGCCTGGCCCTGGTTCGCCGCCACCTTCAAAAACGACTTCACTGCGCCGGCAGTGTCTGCGTCATAACCCTTGGAGCACACCAGCTCGTAGGTCGCCAGTACCAGCGGGTACGCGCCTGGTTCTTTGGTGGCGTACAGCGATTTCAAGTCGAGGGCGAGGTCGTTGCCCTTCCCGGCGAAGGTGGCGGCGCTGATCGCCTTGCCGGCGCTTTCGTCCGTCAATTCGACCGGGCCGCTTCCGGTGTCGATCCACGCGAAGGGCAATTTGGCCGCCGACGCGAAACCCTTCTCGACGTAACCGACCGTGCCGTCCGAGGACTGCACGGCCTGCACCACGCCGGCCGATTTCTGCGCCCCCTCCCCGGCCCCGCCCTGGAATTCGCTGCCCGTCCCCTTGGTCCACGCTTGCGGAGCGGCGGCAGCGAGGTACTTCTGGAAGTTGTCCGTGGTGCCCGACGAGTCCGACCGCCATACCGGTGTGATCTTCGTATTCGGCAGTGCGACACCGGGATTGAGCGCCACGATGGCCGGATCGTTCCACGACGTGATCGTGCCGGAGAAGATTCGGGCCGTCACGTCGGCGTTGAGCACGAGCTTGTCGACGCCGGACAGGTGGTAAGCCAGCGCGACGGGCCCGAACACCACTGGCAGATTCCACGCCGGGTTGCCGCCGCAGCGCTGCGCCGCCGCCGCCACCTGATCCCCCGCCAGCGCGGAGTCCGAACCGGCGAAGTCCACCTGCTTGGCGATGAACTGGTTACGCCCCGCGCCCGACCCGGTGGGGTTGTACGACAGCTGCTTTCCCGGGCACAGCTGGCCCCACGTCTTCGCGAACTCGGCGATCGCGTTCTGCTGCGCGGTGGAGCCCTCCGCGGTCAGTGAGTTCTTCCCGCCGCAGTCGACGGGCCCGGTATTTCCCGCCGGCGCGTTCGCGTTGTTGTCGCTGCCGCACGCCGCCGCTGCGACGACGACGAGCGCGGCCGCTAATGCGTGAATTCCGTTGAGTTTCATCGTCGGCAACGTATGCGGCCGTGATGGACGGACGGCCCATGCCACGTGAACAAAACGTGAACAGCTCAGCGTGCGGCGTACGCGGTGTCGACGCCGGACACTTCGAAACCGAGCCGCTCGTACGTCCGCACGGCCGCGGTGTTGTCCGCCTCCGTGTAGAGCATCACTGTCGCATCGTGATGGTCGCCGAGGCGCTGGCGTAGGTGCTGCAGGCCGACGAGGGTCAACGCCCCGCCGAGGCCGCGGCCCTGCTCGTCGGGGTCCACGCCGAGCACATACACCTCGCCGAGCCCGGGCCTGTCGAGATGCACCTTGGTCCAGTGGAAACCGACGAGCCGGTCCCCGTCGAACGCGAGAAAAAGCCCGTCGGGGTCGAACCAGGGTTCCGCACGGCGTTCGGCCAGGTCGTCGGGCGTCCAGCCGCCCTGCTCCGGGTGCCACGAGAACGCGGCGTTGTTGACCCGCAGCAGTTCCGCGTCGTCGTCAGGCCCGCGGTAGGTGCGCAAGAGAACGCCGTCGGGCAGCACGGCGGGCGGCAGGTCGTTCAGCGGCCGCTGCATCTGCCAGAGCTCACGCACCGGCGTCAGGCCCAGCGCGGCGGCGGTCGCACGCGCTGCGGGCAGGTTGCCGTGCGCCCAGAAGCTGGTTGTCTGCCCCGCCCGGCCAATCGCGGATTTCATCATCTCCGTGGCGATGCCGCGCCGCCGCCACTCGGGCGCCACCACCAACTCGCCCATCGGGGGTGCGGCATCGGTGCTCGGGGCCAGGTTCAGATAGCCGACGACGTCGGTCCCGTCCGTCGTCAGCAGGTGCTGTGTGCGCGAGGACGTCAGCTCCCGCAGCACCTGTTCACCGACGGGCATCACGCCGTCTGCGCGCGCGGCCGCGCCGATCAATTCCCGAATCTGATGTTGACGGTGTGGCCCGAGATCGGGCTGCCAGTCGCTCTCTGTCACGGAGTATTCAGGGCCGGAAGTTCTTCTGCCGCAGGCGAATACTCGGCATCCTCACCGGCGTCGAGTTCGCTGTCGGCGGTCGGCCTGCCACGGGCGGGACGCACGGCCTTGTAGCCGACGTTGCGCACGGTCCCGATCAGCGACTCATGCTCGGTGCCGAGCTTGGCGCGCAGCCGCCGCACATGGACGTCGACCGTGCGGGTGCCGCCGAAAAAGTCGTAGCCCCATACCTCTTGGAGGAGCTGCGCGCGGGTGAACACCCGACCCGCGTGCTGCGCGAGGTACTTCAGCAGCTCGAACTCCTTGTACGTCAGATCGAGCGGGCGGCCGCGCAGCCGCGCGGTGTAGGTGCCTTCGTCGATGACGAGCTCGCCGAGCGTGATCTTGCCGAGGTTCTCCTGGTTGGCGGTGCCGCCACGGCGGCCGACCAGCAGCCGCAGCCGAGCATCGATCTCGGCGGGGCCGGTGCCCGGCAGCAGGATGTCGTCCAAACCCCATTCGACGTTGACCGCGACCAGCCCGCCTTCGGTGACGACGGCCACCACCGGGACGGAGTTGCCGGTGGTTCCGAGCAGGCGACACAATCCGCGGGCGGCGGCCAGGTCGATGCGCGCGTCGACGATCGCCACGTCGGCGCTGCCGGCGTCGAGCAGCGACGACACGTCGCTGGGCGCGGTGCGCACGACGTGGGGCAGCAGCGACAGAGCCGGCAGCACGGACTCCGGACGCGAGTCCGCGGTGAGCAGTAGTAGATCCAAGACACCCTCCCGCGAAGGTGTACGACGGCTTCGGCGTACGACCGAGTGTCTATAACGATAACCTGCCACCTGCGAGTTAGCCGTCCCAAGCTTCGGCGAGATGCCCGCCGCGCACCGCGCTCGTCGGTCGCGGACCTCCTGGTAGGACAGAATGTGCGGGTGCGCGCGTGGCTGATCGGCATCATTGTGACGATCGTCGCAGTGGTGGTCGGCGCGGTCGGCGCGGATTTCGGCAGCGCGATCTACGCGGAGTACCACCTGGCCCGGACCCTTCGCGCGCAGGCGCGGCTGGGTTTCGATCCGTGGGTGGGGATCCTCGGCTTTCCGTTCGCCCCGCAGGCGATGCGCCACCGCTACAAGGAAGTCGAACTGAAAGCCAACGGCGTCGACCGCCCTGTCATCGGCAAGGCCATGCTGGAGGCGACGTTGTATTCGGTCGACCTGACGAACACGTCATGGCTGGTCAGGCCGGGTGTTCCGCTGCCGGTGGGACGGCTGGAAAGCCGCATCATCATCGACTCGACGCACCTCGGCCGCTACATGGGCATCAACGACCTGATAGTCGAGGCCCCGCCGAAGGAAACCAACGACGCCACCGGCGGCACCACCGAATCCGGCATTTCCAGCAGCATTGGCCTGGTGTTCAGCGGGACGCCGAAAAGCGCGGGCTTCGACAAGCGGGTGAGCGTCTCCGTCGACCTGTCGATGTCGGGCCCGCAGCAGACGACGCTGGTGATGACCGCGACGGGGGTCAGCACCGGCCCCAACACGGAGAACCGCCAGGTGCCAACCGACAAGGTGGCCGCGGTGCTGGCTGCGTTCAGCAAGAGGCTGCCCGGTCAGAAGCTGCCGTTCGGCGTCGCGCCGGACCGGGAAGGCGCGCGCGGCTCCGACGTCATCATCGAGGGCATCGGCGAGGGATTAACCCTGGACCTGAGCGAGTTCACAGTGTGATGACGTCTTCTCTTGCGGTCGCGCTGGGCATTCTCGCCGCGGCGCTGGCAGTGGCGGTGGTGGTCGGGCTACTGCTGACCCGGCGCTCCGGCGTGGTTCGCGATAGCACCGCGGTCACCGACACCACCGGCCTCGGCCTTTCGGAGTCCGGCCCGACCGTCGTGCACTTCACCGCCGCGTGGTGCGGGCCGTGCACGGCGGTCAAGCGGGTCGTCGACCAGGTGTGCAGCGACCTGCCCGCCGTGGCGCATGTGGAGATCGACATGGACGCCAATCCCGAGGCCGCGCGGCGGCTTTCGGTGCTGTCGCTGCCCACGACGCTGATTTTCGACGCCGACGGCCGGCAGCGGTACCGGGCCGCCGGGGTCCCGAAGGCCGCTGACCTGCGGTCGGCTCTGGCACCACTGTTGGCTTCTTCCCACGGGCATTAGGTAAGCTGGCCGACGTGTTCGCCCGCCTCGAGCAGCTGCTCACCAAGCGCCGCGCAGTAGATCTGTGCCGCACCGCGGGTTGTTTCTGTTGCTGTTGCCGCTGAGCGCCTGACGCTCGTCCGCGGCCTGAGCCGTGCCTATCTGCCAGCTCGTGAAGCACAGGAGTAGTTCTATGTCGACCGCCACCACCGAAGTAGATGTCCGCGGGCCCCGCTTCGCCGCGTGGGTGACCAGCGCGGTCCTGGTGGTCGCGCTGTTGGCTTCGACGGTGTCCGCCCCGGCCGCGGCAGTCATCCTCGGCCTGCAGGCCGTCGTGTTCGCGCTCAGCGCGTGGCGCGGGCCGCGGCACAGCCCCTACGGATTCTTGTTCGGCCGCCTCGTCGCGCCGCGCCTCGGCCCCGTCACCGAACGCGAGCCTGTCGCGCCATTGAAGTTCGCACAGCTCGTCGGCCTCGTGTTCGCGGCGATCGGCGTGGTCGGCTTTGCCTCCGGCGTGATCCTGCTCGGCGAGATCGCCACGGGCTTCGCACTCGTCGCCGCGTTCCTCAACGCGGCGTTCGGCATCTGCCTGGGCTGCCAGCTGTACCCGTTAGTCGTCCACCTCCGTGGCACCCCCGCATCATCGACAAGCTAATCCGCAAGCAACGAAAGGAAATTCATGGCTCGCTCCGACGTCCTGGTCACAGCTGACTGGGCCGAGAGCAATCTCACCGCACCCAACACCGTGTTCGTCGAAGTCGACGAAGACACCAGCGCCTA
The DNA here is from genome assembly GCA_035651275.1 of Mycobacterium sp. Taxonomy (GTDB): domain Bacteria; phylum Actinomycetota; class Actinomycetes; order Mycobacteriales; family Mycobacteriaceae; genus Mycobacterium. The sequence continues at coordinate 29,745 of DASRFZ010000308.1, forward strand.
CGACCACGGCCACATCGCCGGCGCCGTTCGACTGGACTGGCGCAAGGATCTGCAGGACCCGGTCCGTCGGGATTTCGTTGACGCCGAACAGTTTTCGAAGCTGCTGAGCGAACGCGGAATCTCCAATGACGACACCGTGATCCTCTACGGCGGCAACAACAACTGGTTCGCGGCGTACGCGTACTGGTATTTCAAGCTTTACGGGCACGAGAACGTGAAGCTGCTCGACGGCGGCCGCAAAAAGTGGGAGCTCGACGGACGTCCGCTGTCCACCGATACGGTCGAGCGCAAGTCCACGAGTTACACCGCCAAGCAGCCCGACAACAGCATCCGGGCCTTCCGTGACGAAGTGCTCGACGCGATCGGGCAGAAGAACCTCGTCGACGTTCGCTCGCCCGACGAGTTCTCCGGCAAGATCCTCGCGCCTGCGCATCTGCCGCAGGAACAGAGCCAGCGGCCAGGCCACATCCCGACGGCGCTCAATGTGCCGTGGAGCAAGGCCGCCAACGAGGACGGCACGTTCAAGTCCGATGAGGAGCTGCGCAAGCTCTACGCCGAGGAAGGCCTCGACGACTCGAAAGAGACGATTGCGTACTGCCGCATCGGGGAACGGTCGTCGCACACCTGGTTCGTGCTTCGCGAACTGCTCGGGCACGGGAATGTGAAGAACTACGACGGAAGTTGGACCGAATACGGCTCCCTGGTGGGGGTCCCGATCGAGTTGGGAAGCTGAATATGTGCTCTGCTCCGAAACAAGGCCAGACGCTGCCGGCCGGTGTCGACATCGAGAAGGAAACGGTGATCACCGGCCGCGTCGTCGACGGATCCGGACAGCCGGTGGGCGGCGCGTTCGTGCGCCTGCTGGACAGCTCCGACGAGTTCACCGCCGAGGTTGTCGCGTCGGCCACCGGTGATTTCCGGTTCTTCGCGGCGCCCGGCTCGTGGACCGTGCGGGCCCTGTCGTCGGTCGGCAGCGGCGACGCCGTCGTCGCGCCGCGCAGCGCCGGCATTCACGAAGTCGACGTCAAGGTCGCCTAGCGCCCATTTGCGCGAGCGTGCGTGTCTGCCCCCCGACACGCCGCGTCGTGCGCGCATTTTGCGCACCCTCGCGGCCGACGAGCGTGCAGAGAGTGACGCCGCATTAGACTCGATTTCGTGGTGCTCTTCTACGAGATTCTCTTGGTTGCGTGCACTGTGCTGATCACCTGGTTCGCGCTCTACGCGGTCTATCGGCTGATTTCCGACGACTCGTGAGCTCGCCCCACCCCGGCTCTGGCGACCGGGCCGTCGCGGCCGCTGCCGAACGCGCGAAAACCACCGCGAACCGCAATATCCCTGTCTTTCAAGACCTTCCGCTGCCCGCGGACACCGCGAATCTGCGGCAGGGCGAGAACCTCGACGATTCGCTGCTTGCGTTGCTGCCGCTCGTCGGCGTCTGGCGCGGCGAAGGAGAGGGCCGCGGTTCCGACGGCGACTACCGGTTCGGCCAGCAGATCATCGTTTCCCACGATGGCCGCGACTACCTGAACTGGGAGTCACGGTCCTGGCGGCTCGACGACAACGGCGAGTACCACGAGGCCGCGCTGCGTGAGACGGGCTTCTGGCGATTTGTCGACGATCCCGCCGACCCCGGCGAGACCCAGGCCATCGAACTGTTGCTCGCCCATTCCGCCGGATATGTGGAACTGTTCTACGGCCGTCCGCTCAACCAGTCGTCGTGGGAGCTGGCCACCGATGCGTTGGCGCGCAGCCGATCCGGGGTTCTGGTCGGCGGTGCCAAGCGGCTGTACGGAATCGTCGAGGGCGGTGACCTGGCGTACGTCGAGGAGCGCGTCGACGCCGACGGCGGACTGGTCCCGCACCTGTCGGCGCGCCTGTCCCGCTATGCCGGCTGAACTTTCAGCAAATCCTCAGCGCGGTCGGCTGGTCTCGGTCACAATGTCCTGACCCTCGGCGGCACGACGCTGACCGACAGACGGCAAGGACACGACATGAAGTTGACAATTTTCACCTCGGCGGTAGCAGGATTGGCCGCGATCACGATGGCGACTGCTCCGCTCGCAACCGCGGGCCCGGAGGAGGACTTCCTCAAATACATTGCCGACCATGGCATCACCTGGCCTGCCGGAAAGACGCAGGCAATCATCGACGCCGGCCATGGCGTATGTGAGGACTGGCAGAACGGGGCGACCTTCTCCAAGGAAGTCAATGACGTGACGTCGGCGACCAACTGGACCGACCAGCAGGCCGGCGTTTTCATCGGCGCCGCGACAGGCGCGTTCTGCCCGCAATACGAGAGCAAGATCAAGTAGCAACGCCGTCAAACGTAAGCGGCCCCCGAGCCGTTGTCCCAGTTGGACAGACCGGGGGCTCGGGGGCCGGGTGACTGCAGGGAATTACCAGCGCCAGCAGGCGGGTGATTTCCTCCTGCGGCTGCTAGCCGGCAGTCACCTCACGTGTCCATAAGTCAATCAATTCGCGGACCACCTCCTTTCCCGTGTACGGGCGAAGTTACCCGGGAATCAGGTCCCTCACAACCAAATAACTACCGGTCGCTGACGATCGCGAGGTCGATCAATTGCGCGAATTCGGCGGCAAGTGGGGCATCCGGCAGCCCACGCCCGTCGAGCGTATGCACCCGCGCCGCCAGCGTGATGCTCGATACCAGCCAAAGCCCTTGTGCAGCAAGCAAATCCGCGGGCCGCAGCGGACGGTATTCACAGCGATAACCGTTAGAGGTGGCGACCGAGAACAGCGCCTGCTGCGTCGTGCCGTGCAAGATCGGCAACGACGGCGGCGGCGTCTGCAGCCCGTCGTCGGTGGCGATCACGACCGTCGAGCGCGGGCCCTCCAACACATAGCCGTCGCTGCTGACGAAAATCACGTCACCGGCTCCGCGCTCGGCGGCATATCTCAGTGCCGCCATGTTCACCGCATACGACAATGTCTTGGCGCCGGCCAACAACCACGAAGCTCCCGACGCCGTCGACGGCAGCCCGCGAGCCAACGTCAAAGCGGCCAGCCCCCCGTCGCGGACCGCGGCCACCCGCTGCGGCAGCGTGCCGACGGTGATGTAAGCGGTAGGCGGGCCGCCGCTTTCCCGGCCGCGGCTGTACACCCAGCGCATCACGCCCTCGCCCCCACTCTGGGCGGTCCACTCCGATGCGGCGAGCGCCGCCGCGGAACGCCACGCGTCCCCGTCTGGCGCAGGAAGGTCCATCAACTCGGCGGACTGCGTCAGCCGCGACAGGTGGGCCTCCAGCAGACACGGCTGCCCGACGCGCACCAGCAGCGTCTCGAAGATGCCGTCGCCGCGCACGGCAGCCAGGTCGTCGGCATACAACAACGGAGCCGCGGCGTCGTGAACTGCTCCGTCGAGCGTGACGACGACCATCATGGGCAACACCGTAACGGTCCGTAGAGTTGGGAACGTGAATGCTGTGCCCGCACCCGAGTCGGGTCCCGACGCCGGCGCCGTCTGGCACTACGGCGATCCACTCGGCGAACAGCGCGCGGCTCTCACCGACGCCGTTGTCGTCGACCGGTCGCACCGAGGCGTCATCACCCTGACCGGACCCGACCGGCGCTCCTGGCTGCACACCATATCGTCGCAGCACGTCGCCGACCTCGCCGACGGCGCGACCGTCGAGAACCTCAACCTCGACGGGCAGGGCCGCGTCGAAGACCATTGGGTGCAAACCGAATTCGGCGATGTCACCTACCTCGACACCGAGCCGTGGCGGCTCGAGCCACTGCTGACCTATCTGCAGCGGATGGTGTTCCGTGCCGATGTGCAACCGCAGGCCGTCGACTATGCGGTGCTGTCGCTGCTCGGCCCGGCGCTCGCCGAGCAGAAAGCACGAGACGCGCTGGGCATTGACGAACTGCCCGACGAAAAGGCCAAGCCGGTGAGAGACGGCGGCTTCGTCCGTCGGATGCCGACCCACCCCGACGGCCCGCCGATCGCATTGGACCTTCTGTTGCCGCGCGATCAACTGCCCGCGTGGCTCGACAGGCTTTCGACGGTGCGCCCGGCCGGCGTCTGGGCCTACGAGGCGCACCGGGTGGCGGGAAGGCGCCCTCGGCTCGGGGTCGACACCGACGAGCGCACGATTCCGCACGAGGTGGGCTGGATCGGCACGGCCGTGCATCTGGACAAGGGCTGCTACCGCGGGCAGGAGACCGTCGCACGGGTGCACAACCTCGGCCGACCCCCGCGCATGCTGGTGCTGGCCCACCTCGACGGCTCGGTCTCCCGGCCCGGCACCGGCTCGGCGCTGACCGCCGGGGGCCGAACGGTCGGACGGGTCGGCACGGTCGTCGACCATGTGGACCTCGGGCCGGTCGCGCTGGCTCTGGTCAAACGCGGACTCGCCGCCGACACGGAACTCGCCGCGACAAGCGACGACGGGGAGGTCGCGGTGGCGATCGACCCCGACACGGTGGCCGCCGACGACGGCGTCGGCGCGGGCCGAGCGGCCGTGAATCGGTTGCGCGGCGTCACCCGGTGATCTGCGTCGCACCGGCCAGCTCGCATTCAAGCCCTGACAGCGGTGCGGGGGGCGGCACGGTAAAGTGTTGGCAGGACAAACAAACACACACTCAGATCGGAGCCGCCTTCACCTCGGGCCGCTCCGTTATTGCGCGAGGGGGTTCCCCCATGGGCCGCGGCCGGGCGAAGGCGAAGCAGACGAAGGTTGCCCGGGAGTTGAAGTACAGCTCCCCGCAGACCGATTTCGAGCGGCTCCAGCGTGAGCTGTCCGGCGGCGACGGTGTGGATGCCGACAACGACCAGTGGGCCGACGAGGACGACTGGCGCCGCTGATCCGCGCTGCGGGCGTCGTCAGAACCGCGAATGCCGCCCGACGAGTTCCACCCGGGTACTGTTTTTTCCCGCTTTCTTGACCGTGCCCAGCACCCAGCAGTCGAGATGACGAGCCGTCAAGATCGCTAGCGCGCGGTCCGTGTCGTCGGCGTTGACCACCGCGGTCATGCCGACGCCCATGTTGAACGTCTTCTCCATCTCGGCCCGGTCGATGCGTCCTCGCTGGGCGATCATCTTGAACACCGGCGCGGGAGTCCATGTCCCCCGGTCGAGTTCGGCGCGGAGGCCGTTCGGGATCACGCGGGCCAGGTTGGCTACCAATCCGCCGCCGGTCACATGGCAGAACGTTCGCACCTGGGTCTCTGCGGCCAGCGCCAGGCAATCCTTGGCGTAAATGCGCGTCGGCTCCAGCAGCTCCTCGCCCAGGGTGCGGCCGAACTCCTCGACGTGCCCCGCAAGGTTCATGTGGTCGATCTCCAGCAGCACATGACGCGCGAGCGAGTAGCCGTTGGCGTGCAGGCCCGTCGACGCCATCGCGATCACCACGTCACCGGGCCGCACCCGGTCGGGCCCGAGCACATCGTCGGCCTCCACAACACCGATCCCGGTCGCGGAGATGTCGTAGGCGTCGGGAGCCATCAGGCCGGGGTGCTCGGCGGTCTCGCCGCCCAGCAGCGCGCATCCGGCCCGCAGACAGCCCTCGGCAATGCCCGAACCGAGCGCCGCGATCCGCTCCGGATCGATGCGCCCAACAGCGATGTAGTCCTGCAGCAGCAGCGGTTCGGCGCCGCAGACGACGAGGTCGTCGACGACCATCGCCACCAGGTCCAGCCCGATGGTGTCGTGCTTGTCCATCGCCGACGCGATGGCGATCTTGGTACCCACCCCGTCGGTGGAGGCCGCGAGCAGCGGTTCGCGATAGCCGCCCTTCAGCGCGAACAGCCCCGCGAATCCGCCGAGGCCGCCCACGACTTCCGGTCGGGAGGCCTTCTTCGCCAGGGGCTTGAGCAGCTCGACCGCCCGATCGCCGGCCTCGATGTCCACTCCGGAAGACGCATATGTTCTAGCGCTCATCGCATCCGCGGAAGGCGTTGCGCTCGCGTCCTCTTTTCTGCGGCCGCTCACTGGTTGTTGATTCGCTCGTGCGAGTCGCTCATCGCGTGCAAGGGTACCGGTCGACGTTCCCCGCAAGTACTCCACCAAGTAGGGAAACACCTTATTTCTTCCCGCACCTGCCGCTAATAGCGTGAGGCTGTAGGGCTTTGTCGCCCGACAGCGCGCCATGGGGAAGGGACGGACATGAAAATGAGATTGAGAATCACCGCAGTGACGGCTGTCGGGCTTGGTGCTGCCGCATTGCTCGGTGCTCCCGCTGCAGTCGCCAGCCCGGAGAGCCAATTCCTGGACGAAATCACCACTGTCAACGCCACGCTGCCCGGCAAGACACCGCCCGAGATGGTCGCCGCAGGTTATGCGACGTGCGACCACCTCCGCAGTGGCACCTCGGTGCTCGACGAAATGAGCGCCGTCGAACAGACCTACCACTTCGATCAGGGCACGCTGTTCGTCAGCGCAGCGACCACCAACCTCTGTCCGAACTTCGCCGCCACATAACGCGGCCGGCGCAGGGCGTCACTCGCGTATGCCGCGCACCCACTGAATGCCGCCGGACTTCTTGTCGGTCCGCACGCTGGTGAAGCCGTTGTCTTCGAGAATGTCGCCGAGTTCGTCGTCGCCGAAGAAGTAGGCCCCTGGATCCGGGATGAGCCTAAAGACCGGGCCCGGGTTCCCGACCGTCGGGACCATCAGGGCCAGCCGCCCTCCGGCCCGCAGCACCCGCGCCATCTCGGCGATCGCCGCGACAGGATTGGGCACAAGTTGAAGGGCGGCGACGGAAACGACGGCGTCGACGGTGTCGTCGCGCAGCGGAAGTTGTTGCGCGTCGGCCCGCAGAAACGCGACCTGTGACTGCGAGTGCGCGCGAACCGCCCGCGCCAGCATCGGCTCGGAGACGTCGACACCCAAAGCCAGCCCGTCGGGCCCGACCGCGCGTGCCAACGCAGACGTGATGCTGCCGGGTCCGCATCCGACGTCCAACACCACCCCGCCGCCGGGAATGCTCAGCCACTCGAGCGGAGCGCGCCAGGCGCTGGACACTCTGCGCGCAAAGGCTTGCGCGTTGTCGTAGAACAGCGATCCCAGCGACGACGCCCACATCTTCTGCACCGCACCGGTATTCGTCGGCACGGGTTCCGCGGAGTGAGCCAACAGGTCGAGGTAACCCTTACTGACATCCGGGTTCTCCGGCGGTTCCGCGAACAGCTCGACGGCCTTCTGCAACGCCGGAGGCAACGTGTCCACAGCAGCTATGCGTTCTTACGGCCGCCGCAACGCCGAAACGTTGTCGTTCTCGGCCTGCACCGGCGCACCGGTCCGGGCGGCGGGAGTTATTTCGCTCCTCGCGTGCGCGGTGGCCAGCATCTGTTCAATCACGTTCTTGCCCAACGCCGTTTCGCTGGGCAGCTCGATCGGATACGCGCCATCGAAGCATGCACAGCACAGCCTGGACGCCGGCTGCTCGGTGGCCGCGATCATGCCGCGCAGCGAGATGTAGCCGAGTGTGTCGGCGCCGATCGCATGCCGAACCGCCTCGAGCATCTCGCTTTTGTCATCGACGGCGTTGGCGATCAGTTCGGCAGGCGTCGCAAAGTCGATGCCGTAGAAGCACGGCCATTTCACCGGTGGTGACGCGATCCGCACGTGTACTTCGACCGCCCCGGCTTCGCGCAGCATCCGCACCAGAGCGCGCTGCGTGTTGCCGCGCACGATCGAGTCGTCGACGACCACCAGGCGCTTGCCGCGGATCACCTCGCGCAGCGGATTGAGCTTCAGCCGGATACCGAGCTGGCGGATCGTCTGCGACGGCTGGATGAACGTGCGGCCGACGTACGCGTTCTTCGTCAGGCCCTGGCCATATGGGATGCCCGACTCCTGCGCATAACCAACGGCAGCCGGCGTTCCGGATTCGGGCACGCCGATCACGAGGTCGGCGTCGACGGGCCGTTCGCGCGCGAGCCGGCGGCCGATCTCGACGCGGGCGGCGTGCACCGAGCGTCCCGCGATCATGCTGTCGGGCCGCGCAAGATAGACGTACTCGAACACGCAGCCCTTGGGCGTCGGGTTCGCGAACCGCGACGACCGCACGCCGTCGGCGTCAATGGCAAGCAGCTCGCCGGGCTCGATGTCACGCACGAAGGATGCGCCGACGATGTCGAGCGCGGCGGTCTCCGACGCCACCACCCAGCCGCGGTCCAGCCGACCCAGCGAGAGCGGCCGCACACCGTATGGATCGCGGGCGGCGTAAAGCGTGTTCTCGTCCATGAAGGTCAGGCAGAAGGCTCCGCGCACGGTCGGCAGCAGCTCGAGGGCGGCCTGCTCCAGCGTCGAGTCGGCGGCCCCGTGCGCGAGCAGCGCGCCGAGGATGTCGGAGTCGGTGGTGGCGGCCCCGCCGCGGTTGCTGATCAGACCCAGGTCGCGGGCCTTCTTCACCAGGTCGGTGGTGTTGACGATGTTGCCGTTGTGGCCGAGTGCGACGCCAGTGCCGGCTGCGGTGTTGCGGAACACCGGCTGGGCGTTCTCCCAGGTCGTCGAGCCAGTGGTCGAGTAGCGGCAGTGGCCGATCGCCACGTGGCCCTCCATCGCGGCCAGCGTCTGCTCCTCGAACACCTGGCTGACCAGGCCGAGGTCTTTGAACACCAGCACCTGCGAGCCGTCGCCGACGGCGATGCCGGCCGCTTCCTGGCCGCGGTGCTGCAGCGCGTAGAGGCCGTAGTAGCTGAGCTTGGCGACTTCCTCGCCGGGCGCCCACACCCCGAATACGCCGCATTCTTCGCGTGGGGCGTTGTCGATCGCGGTGTGGTCGGTCTGCGGGCCGGTCACGGTATGGCTACTCCCAGACGGGGTCGGTGACACCGCCGAGTCTACGGTGACGCTGCCCGGTTCACGGAATCCGGGCGACGGGTGTCGCGGTTCGTGCAACAAGATTTCCTGCGCCGCCATTTCCCGGCGTCATTCGGCGAGGGGCACCACCGGCAGCCAGTTGGCGACCTCGCCTGCGCGTGAGCCGGACAGATTCAGCGTCCCGTCGGCGGCGGCGCCGCCCGCCGTGAGCAGACCCGTCGCCAGCAGCAGCCACGTCCGCGGATCCGTCTCGACGACGTTCGGCGGCGTGCCGCGGCGGTGCTGTGGCCCCGAAATGCATTGCACCGCAACGAAAGGCGGAATCCTCACTTCGACACTCGAGCCGGGTGCTGACGCGGACAACGTGCGGGCGGTGAGCCGCACGGCGGTTGCCAACTGTTCTCTGGCCGGAGCCGCGCGCGTCTCGTCACGCAGCCAGTCCGCCAGCGCCTCCACCGCGGCTCGGGTCTGCGCAGGGTCAGCGTCACGTCGCGCGGGCATGGCCCCATTTTCCCGCCGAGCAGACGCGGAGTTGACGTGAACCGAACTTGAGGTTTTACGGTGGCGGCATGATCTTCAAACCGCACGAAATCGCGTTCCTGCAGCAGGCCGACCTCGGCCGCCTGGCGACGATCCAGCCCAACGGGACACCGCAGGTCAGTCCAGTCGGATTCACCTACAACGAGGAGTTGCAAACCATCGATATCAGCGGGTACCGGATGTCGCGCAGTCAGAAGTACCGCAACCTCGCGACCAACAACAAAGTCGCGTTCGTCGTCGACGACATCGTCTCGCGCAACCCGTGGCGAGTCCGTTGCCTCGAGATCCGCGGAGTCGGCGAACAGGTGCTGTCGGACGCCGGCCAGACCGGTCCGGCCGGCGACGCGCTAGACGCCGCGATCATCCGGATCAGGCCGCAGCGTGTCATCAGTTTCGGCATCGACGACACGGAAACCGAGCCGCATCAACTGGTTCCGGATCGACGCACTGTCACCGCTTAGCTGTCAAGGCGCATCGCGCCGAGCAGACGCGGTCGTTTACTCCGGGAAGCCGAAGAGCTTGATCACGCCGTGGTCGCGGCCGGCGGTGTAGCCGCCGTCGACCGCGATCGCCTGGCCCGTGACGAACGACGCGTCGGGCGATACCAGGAACGCCGCCATCGCGGCAATTTCCTCGGGTCGGCCGCGCCGGTGAAGGGCATGCTCCTCGGTGATCGACCGCAGCGGTCCTTCCATGCCCTCGAAGCCCATGATGCTGTCGAGCATCGGTGTGTCGATGAACCCCGGGCAGATCGCGTTGCACCGGATGCCGCTGGGGCCGTAGTCGAGCGCGATGTTCTTCGTCAGCAACACGACGCCGCCTTTGGACGCGTTGTAGGCGCTGCCGCCGGCCGTGCCTTCCAGGCCCTCGATGCTGGCGAGCGTGACGATCGAGCCGCGCTCGTCGTCGACGCGGGGCTGCTCGATCATCCGGGCGACTGCGGCTTTTGCGACCAGGAACGTGCCGGTGAGGTTGATCGCGATGACGCGCTCCCACTCGGCCCGGTCGAGCAGATGCACGGGCCCGCCGCCGGCGACGCCCGCCGCGTGGACGACACCGTCGAGGCGGTCGGGCACCGCGGCGAACACATTGGTGACGGCGGCTTCGTCGGTGACGTCGGCGGCGACGAACGTGAACCGTTCGCCGAGGTCACCGGGCGGCTGGGCGACGTCGGTGCCGACGACGGTGCCGCCTTCCGCAAGTAGCCGCTGTGCGGTGGCGAGGCCGATCCCCGACGCGGCGCCGGTGACGACGAACGTGCGGGAGCGGGCGCGATCATTCGTGAGCATCGGTGGCTCCCTTCGGTTTTTCCGCCGAGGAGTGTCGCACGGCAAGGGTGGCGACAGCGCCCGCCTCGTTGATCGCGAGGTGCGCCAGCATCGGCGCGGCGAGGCTGCCGGACCGCTCGGCCAGCCGGCCGAACACCCACCCGGCGAGGCCCGTTGCGACGACGGTGCCGACGACCGAATCGCCCGCCGCGCGCGCATCTGCGATGTGCGACAGCCCGAACACCAAGGCTTGGAACAGCCGGCCGCCCCGCGCCCCGAACGCATCAAACGCCAGCGTCGTCAACGCACCTCGGTAGGCGGCCTCTTCCGACCACACGGTGCCGACCGGGATCCGGAACACGAGCCACGCGGCAGGCGACGCAGGCGGAGTCCGTTCGGCAAGCCCTTCGCGCACGGCCGGAATCGTGATGCTCACCGCGACCGCCGCGATCACTGTCGACGCCGCAGCCGTGCCCGCCCGTAGTCCCGCCCACAGAGCAGGCGGTCGCAGGCCCAGCGGCGAGTGCGTGGCAGTCACGAGAGCCGCCGCCAGTACCGCTTGCGTCAACGGCGCGCGACGGCCCGGCAGATACTTCCACGCCACCAGTGCGGCAGCCACTCCCAGCGCTTGAACAATCCGAATTCTGTTGTCACGCATGGAATTCAGGGCCAGACGCGGCTTCGACCTTCTCCATCTCATGCCGAACGCGTTCGGTGTCGGCCGGCGTCCAGCCGTCGGGCGGCGCTACCGCGACCCAGCCGTCGAGCACCGAGTTTCCGTAGTTGTGCCCGTGGCCGCCGGGCATTCCACCCGCCTGGGTCAGGTCAAATCCGACTTGCCAGAACGTGATGATCGGGTACCAGCTCATCGACGCGGTGCGGTCGCGGCCCGGCGGTTCGACAAGCCACGCCGGCCGCTCGAACAGCAGATCCGGCGACCACCACACCACCGGGTCGGAAGCGTGCTGCAGGAACAGCACGCGCGTGCCCTGCCATGGCGGCGCCGCGACGGCGGCAATGTCGTCGCCCTCGGAAAACCTTACGGTGCGGCCGTTGTCGTAACGCGGGTCGACCTCCGGGGTGCCCGGATCGCGGCGAACCATCAATGCGTGCCACAGAGTGCTCGCGTTCGGCGGGCCGACCCACAGCACCGACGAGAACCCCATCTTGTCGATGTCGGGCAGAAAGCCGAACGCTGCCTGACCGGCCATCGATCCCAGACTTTCGCCGTACAGCGCGAGCTTCGGCCGTTGCTGCGGCGGGAGTTTGGCCCACTGCGCCTGCACGGCGTCGATCAACCGCTTGCCCGAATCCATCGACCGCTGCTTGTCGGCCACGAACGAAATCCAGCTCGGCAGATAGGAATATTGCATCGCCACCATCGCGGTATCGCCGTTGTACATGGATTCGACGGCGCGCGCGGCGGTCGGATCGACCCAGCCGGTTCCGGTGGTCGGCACGATGATCAACAGCTTGCGGTTGAACGCACCGGTGCGGTGCATCTCCGAGAGGACGATGTTGGTGCGCTGCTCGTCGTTGTCGGCGGTCGCGAGGCCCGCGTAGATGCGGATCGGTTCTTTTGCGGGCCGGCCGTTGAGCCGGGTCAGCTCGTCGGCGTGAGGGCCTGTCGCGACAAAGATCCGGCCTTGGTAACCGAGCGTGTCCCACGACGCCAAAGAATCTGGGCTGCCGGATTTTTCGGGCTGTGTCGGCTCGACGATACCGTCCGGAGTGGAGAGGTTCTGCGGCTGGAAGATCGCGCTGGCCCCTGCGATGAAGCCGCGGATCAGCACGCCGTTGACCAGCGTGATGATCAGCACGGCGACGATCGTGGTGCCGATGAACAGCGCGACCTCTTCGTGAATGTGCCACCGCCGGATGAAGAATCGCGCGATCACCTTGATTGTGTCCAGCACAATGCGCGACACCGCGACCAATACCGCACCGACAACGATCGCGATCAAAAACGTCCGGGTGTAGCCCAGTGTCGACGGACCATCGATCCCCATCAGCGCCGACACCTGGCGCTGCCAGGCCGCGGCCGGAATGATCATCAGCACGCTCGCCACCACGGACACCACAACCGTTGCTACCTTGAGCCAGAACAAGATTCGCGGGTTCCGCGGCCACCAGTGCCGCCGGTGCAGGAACCTGTGGCCGTGCTTCCCGATGACCGCCCCGATGCCGTATCCAATCGCAGCGTTGATGCCACCGATGATGCCTTGGAACAACCAGTCACGAGGAAGCAGTGACGGGGTGAGCGACAGGCAGAAGAACAGCGCACCCAATCCGACACCGAAGAATTCCAGCCGCACCAGTCCCCACGCCCAGACGACGAAGGGATGACGCTCGGGCCGCTCCTGTGTCTTAGCAGACGGCCCCCCCGCGCCTTCGGCGGTATCGACAGCTGTCTTCACAGAGGACCTACCCGAACAACCTTGGCAGCGTGCCCTCGTACGTCGCACGCAGCTCGTCGAGAGACACAGTGAACAGTCCCTGAACTTCGACGGCGTCGGATTGCGGGTCGACGACGCCGATCCGGGTGGCGGGCAGTCCCCTCGTGTCGCACATCGCCCGGAACCGGCTTTCTTCGGTGCGCGAGACCGCGACCAGAACGCGACCGGGAGACTCGGAGAAGAGCGCGACGAACGGGTCCGCCGTATCGGGAAGGACGATGCGGCAACCGGTTTCGCCTGCAAGCGCCGACTCCACTAACGCCTGGATCAGGCCGCCCTCGGACAGATCATGGGCGGCCGAGACCAGCCCGTCACGGGACGCGGCCGTCAGCACGTCGGCAATCAACCGCTCGCGCTGCAGGTCGACCGCCGGGGGCACACCGCCCAAATGGTCGGCAGTTACTTGCGCCCAGATCGAACCGTCGAACTCGTCGCGGGTGTCACCGAGAAGGATCAATGTCTCACCGGGTTCGGCGCCGAAACCCGTTGGGATGCGCCGAGTTACGTCGTCAAGCACACCAAGGACTCCGACGACGGGCGTCGGCAGGATCGCAGTCGAACCGGTCTGGTTGTAGAAGCTGACATTGCCGCCGGTGACCGGAATGCCAAGCGCCGCACAGCCGTCGGCGATACCGCGCACCGCTTGGGAGAACTGCCACATCACACCGGGGTCTTCCGGCGATCCGAAGTTCAGGCAGTTGGTGACGGCGACGGGGGTCGCGCCGGTGACCGCGACGTTGCGGTAGGCCTCGGCGAGCGCGAGCTGCGCCCCGGTGTACGGGTCGAGCTGCGTGTAACGGCCGGACGCGTCGGTCGAGACCGCGATCCCGCGGCCGGTCTGCTCGTCGATGCGCAGCACTCCTCCATCGGCGTGCTCGGCGAGAACGGTGTTGCCGCGGACGTAGCGGTCGTACTGCTCGGTGATGAATGCACGGCTGCACAACTGCGGACTGCCAAGCAGCGCAAGCAAAGTCGCGCGCAGCTCGTCGCCGCTCTGCGGGCGCGGTAGCCGTTCCGACGTGTC
>DASRFZ010000309.1:0-5923 GCA_035651275.1 Mycobacterium sp.
GCTCCTGCGCCCGCACTGCCCGTCGGGCCGCCCAGACGGTCAACGCCAGCACCGCCACGCTCGCCGCCGCCCAGAGCACAAACCGCGCGTGCGGAGCCAAGTCGAGACGCGCAAGCAACGCCGTGATGTTCTGGTTCGTGCGCAGGCTCGGCACGCCGATGCGTCCGGTGTCTTGCACCGTCGAGGTCCAGTACGTCCACGAGTCGCGCCACGCGAACGCGAAACCGACAAGAGTCGCGACGACGAACGACGCCACCGAGACCAGCACCGCCCGGCCGTCGCGGCGCAGGATGAAATACAGCAGGAACACCGCGGGCGTCAGTTTGAGCGCCACCGCGATGCCGAGCAGCACACCGCGCGGCCACGGCGTGCGGCGCGGCACGCAGTCCGCGATCACCAACGTCATCAGCATGACGTTGATCTGGCCGTAGCTGAAATTGGCCCTGATCGGCTCGAGCAGAAGCGCTGCCGGCACAGCCAGCGCCGCGCCCAGCCACACCGCGTTAGCGGTGGGTCGCACGCCGAGACGTGCCAACAGGACCGCCAGCGACACGACGAGGCACAGCAGCGTCAGCACGGTGATCACCACCGTGGCCGCCGACAGCGACAGCCACGCCAGCGGACACAACACGACGACCGCGAGCGGGGGATAGGTGAACGGCAGATCCATGCCGATCCGGGTGTGAAACAACGCCGAATCGCTGTACAGCGGCCGGCCGTCGAGCCAGGAGTGCGCACCCATCCGGTACACGTCGACGTCGGGCCGATACGGGGTGTGCTGCAGCAGAAACAACTCTGTCGCGACCAGTGCGACGAGCACGAGCATCCGCAGCGGCCACGGCGGACTATGCATGTTCAGCCCAGCGTATCGGTGCATCCCGGTAAGTTCTGGCCCGTGCACGTCGCGTTGGGGCTGGATATCTCGAGCGGACGCATGCCCCTGCTGTGGTGCCTGATCGCGTTTTTGGTCACCTTCCTGGTGACCCGCACGATCGTGCGGTATATCCGCGCGAACGCGGGCAACGACGCGCCGCGCAAATGGTGGCAGCCCCGCAATATCGGCCACGGGGGCGTGCACATCCACCACGTCGTGATCGGCGTGGTCCTGGTGATGGCGTCCGGGGTGACGATGGTGACGCTGGCCGTCGACGGAGGCCAGACCGAATTCACCATCGCCGCAATCTTTTTCGGGATCGGGGCGGCGCTGGTTCTCGACGAGTTCGCGTTGATCCTGCATCTGGAAGACGTCTACTGGGCCGAGGACGGGCGCACATCGGTGGACGCGGTGTTCGCGGCGATCGCAGTCGCCGGCTTGCTGATCCTGGGCTTCAACCCGCTGTCGTTCTTCGACATCGACATCTGGCGCGAGGACCATTCGGTGCTGGCGCGGACGATCGTGGTGGTGGCTGCCGTGGTCACCCTGCTGTTGGCGGTGGTGGTGCTGCTCAAGGGCAAAGTGTGGACCGGGCTGGTCGGCATGTTCATCACCCCGCTGCTGCTGGTCGGGGCGGTCCGGCTGTCTCGCCCGCATGCGCCGTGGGCCCGCTGGCGCTACAGCGAGCGGCCGCACAAGATGCACAAGGCGCTGGAACGGGAACGCTACATGCGCCGGCCCGTGGTGCAGGCCAAGCTCTGGCTGCAGGACGCGATCGCCGGGGAGCCGCACTTTCCCGACGACAAGGCCGTCAACGAGCAGCTCGACCGCGAAATCCACGCTGCCCCGGCACCGCAGAAGACGGCCGCGTGAAGTACTTCTACGACACCGAGTTCGTCGACGACGGGCGCACCATCGACTTGATCTCCATCGGAGTGGCCGCCGAGGACGGACGCGAATACTACGCGGTGTCAACAGAATTCGATCCCGACCGGGCCGGCCGTTGGGTTCGCACCCACGTGCTGCCGAAGCTGCCGTCACCGTCGTCGCCGCTGTGGCGCTCGCGCCGGCAGATCCGCTCGGACCTCGAGGACTTCTTCGGCGTCGACAAAGACGAGCCGATCGAGCTGTGGGCCTGGGTCGGCGCGTACGACCACGTGGCCCTGTGTCAGCTGTGGGGACCGATGACGGCGCTGCCGCCGGCGATCCCGCGGTTCACCCGCGAGCTGCGCCAACTCTGGGAGGAGCGGGGCAGCCCACGGATGCCGCCGCGGCCCAGCGACTCCCACGACGCGCTGGTGGACGCCCGGCACAACCTACGGCGATTCCTGCTGATCACCGCGGCCGGAAGCGGCGACTCCACCAGCGCCGATACCATGTACGGGTGAACTGGACCGTCGACGTCCCGATCGACCAGCTGCCGTCGCTGCCTCCGCTGCCCGCGGAGCTGCGCGCGCGGCTGGATGCCGCGTTGGCCAAACCGGCTGCCCAGCAGCCGAGCTGGCCCGCGGACTCGGCCAAGGCGATGCGGACGGTTCTGGAGAGCGTGCCGCCCGTCACCGTCCCGTCGGAAATCCAGAAGCTGAAGGGCCTGCTCGCCGACGTCGCACAGGGCAAGGCGTTCCTGCTGCAGGGCGGGGACTGCGCCGAGACGTTCGTCGACAACACCGAGCCGCACATCCGGGGCAATATCCGCACGCTGCTGCAGATGGCGGTGGTGCTGACCTACGGGGCGAGCACGCCGGTGATCAAGGTCGCGCGCATCGCGGGCCAGTACGCGAAACCACGGTCGAGCGACATCGACGCGCTGGGCCTGAGGTCCTACCGCGGCGACATGATCAACGGGTTCGCCCCCGAGGCGGCTGCTCGAGAGCACGACCCGTCGCGGCTGGTGCGCGCGTACGCGAACGCGAGCGCCGCGATGAACCTGGTGCGGGCACTGACGTCGTCGGGGCTGGCGTCGCTGCACCTGGTTCACGACTGGAACCGCGAATTCGTCCGGACGTCGCCTGCGGGCGCGCGATACGAGGCGCTGGCCAGCGAGATCGACCGCGGGTTGACGTTCATGAGCGCGTGCGGCGTCGACGACCGCAACCTGCAGACCGCCGAGATCTACGCCAGCCATGAGGCGCTGGTGCTCGACTACGAGCGGGCGATGCTGCGGCTCGCCGAGGACGAGGCGGGCGAGCCCGCGCTGTACGACCTGTCGGCGCACTACGTGTGGATCGGGGAGCGCACCCGTCAGCTCGACGGCGCGCACATCGCGTTCGCGGAGGTGATCGCCAACCCGATCGGCGTGAAGATCGGTCCGACGATGACTCCGGAGCTGGCCGTCGAGTACGTCGAGCGGCTGGACCCGCACAACAAGCCGGGCCGGCTCACGCTGGTCAGCCGGTTGGGCAACAACAAGGTTCGCGATCTGCTGCCGCCGATCATCGAAAAGGTTCAAGCGACGGGCCATCAGGTGATCTGGCAGTGCGACCCGATGCACGGCAACACCCACGAGTCGTCCACCGGCTACAAGACCCGTCATTTCGACCGGATCGTCGACGAGGTGCAGGGCTTCTTCGAAGTGCACCGGGCGCTGGGCACGCACCCGGGCGGTATCCACGTGGAGATCACCGGCGAGCACGTCACCGAGTGTCTCGGTGGCGCGCAAGACATTTCGGACACCGACCTGGCTGGGCGCTACGAGACGGCCTGCGACCCGCGGCTCAACACCCAGCAGTCGCTGGAGTTGGCGTTCCTGGTCGCGGAGATGCTGCGCGGCTAAACCTGCGCTAAATCAAGCCGCTGATGTTGCTGCCGATCGTCCAGGCGGCTGCCGCGACGGCGCCCGTCAGAATCAGCACCGCAGCCACCCAGAACAACGCCATGCGCTTGGACCGTTGCCGGGCCCAAGCGAACTCCTCGAGGTCGATACCCGCGAATTGCCCTGCAGTCCTTGCTGATTGGGGAGCCTGCCAGTCCGCTGGGTCGCGGGTCATCTGACGGGTCGGATGGCGCTGCGGCTGCGCGGGTGGCGGGCCAACGGGCGGCGGAACCTGTGGAACCGGTGGCTGGGCGACGGCGTGACGCTGGCTGTAATACAGCGCGGCCGACGCGTGCTGTGCGGAGTTGCGGGGGGCGGGCACCCGGAAGTCGGGCAGGTGGAGCTCGTCGGCGACCGCGTCGAGTTCCACGCCCATCTCTTGTGCGTCGGCGTAGCGGTCGGCAGGGTTGCGGGCGGTGGCGCGCAGCACCAGAGTGTCGAATTGCCTTGGCACGCCGCGGATCACCGTGCTCGGCGGCGGGACGTCGCGGTCCATCCGTTGATATGCGACCGCCAGCGGACTGTCGCCGCCGAACGGTGCGACACCCGTCAACAGCTCGTAGATCAACACCCCGCACGCATACACATCGCTGCGCGGGCTCGCGTCGCCACTGCTGACCTGTTCCGGGGACAGGTACGCGGCCGTGCCCAATATCACGCTGTCGGAAGTGATCTTCGCCTCGGCGAGCGCGCGCACGAGACCGAAGTCGGCGATCTTCACGTCGCCGTCGTCGGAAATCAGCACGTTCTCGGGTTTGACGTCGCGGTGCACCAGTCCGCTGCGGTGCGCGACGGCCAGCCCACCCAGCACTGGACGCAACACCGCCGCAATCGCGTACGGCGGCATCGGCCCGCGCTCGCGCAGCAGTTCTCGCAGCGTCCCGCCGTCGATGAGCTCCATCACGAGGAAGGGGTGATGGCCGTCGACGCCCTGGTCGTAAACCGCAACCAGCCCAGGGTCTTTCAGCCGCGCCACCGCGCGGGCCTCCAGTTGGAATCGGGTCAGGAACTGTTGGTCGCCGGCGTAGCGGGACTCCATGATTTTGATGGCGACGGGTCGGTCCAGCCGCGTGTCGACGCCTCGGTACACCGCCGACATGCCACCCGTCGCGATGATCGCCTCGACGCGGTAGCGACCGTCCAGGAGCGTCCCCTCCATCGGAATCATCGTAGTCAGGGGATTGCCGTTCTAGACTCGGCGCCGTGAGCAGCGTTCCTGCCGGTGACGACGTGTTGGATCCCGGCGAACCGGTGTACGACCTGCCTCGAGCCGCAGAATTGCTCGGCGTCCCAGTGACCCGCGTGCACCAGCAGTTGCGCGACGGGCATCTGCTGGCCGTTCGCCGCGACGGTGTTCCGGTGATCCCACAGGTGTTCTTCACCGACGACGGCCATCTGGTCAAGAGCTTGCCCGGCCTGCTGGCCGTGCTGCGCGACAACGGCTACCGCGACACGGAGATCCTGCGCTGGCTGTTCACCGCGGACGAGTCGCTGACCGTGACCCGCGACGGCACCCGTGAGCAGCTCACGAATGCACGTCCGGTCGACGCCCTGCACTCGCACCAGGCGAGGGAAGTGGTGCGGCGGGCACAGGCTCTGGCGTACTGACGACGGGCGCGGCCCGCGGAGTCTTGTACAGCCAGTACCACGCCCCGGCCGCGCACGCGGTGGCGATCCCGACGTGAAGCCACGAGTACATGCCGTGCGAGCCATCGGGTTTGAAGATCACCATGATCCACGTCGAAAACCCGGCGATCGCCGCGACCCACGCCCGCGACTGCGTCAGCGCCGCCATCACGGCCAGCGGCCAGGTGTAGTACCACGGCAACGCGGCCGGTACGAACAACACGACGACGATCATCACAGCGGTGATACCGATCAGCGCCTCGCGGTCGTCGCGGCGGAACCGCCACCACAACACCGGCAGCGCGACCACGATGACCCCGATGCCCACCAGCCGCGTGACTTCGAGGACCGCGTAGAACTGCACGGTGCCGAACAGGCTTCCTACCACGTTGATCAGGTTGGCTGCCGCCGTCGGCACCGTGAGCCAGTTGATGATCTTCACCGATCCCGCCAGTGCGGTCAGCCAGCCGAGGCCGACGCCCGCCGCCCAGGACAGCACGGCGAACACACCGACGAAGATCGCCACCGAACTCGCAGCTGCCGCGAAAAATGCCGTCAGGGGCCGCATTTCGCGCCGCTCGCGCAGCTGCCGGAGCCACACCCAGACAAGG
>DASRFZ010000310.1:0-14408 GCA_035651275.1 Mycobacterium sp.
CTTTCGCCCGCGGTAGTCGGCCAGCGAGACCGTGTTGCCGTCGGCGTCGGTGAGGCTGAACGCAGGAGCCTTGACGCCCACTTCGAGCCGCGTCGTCATCGGAGCATTCCCTTCGTCGTCTACCGGCGCGATTTTTCGCGGCCGGGCTGAACTAGGGTAGTGCGGCAAGGCAGACAGCCGTTCAACCGTTCAAGCACGGAGGACATCGTGGCGGACCGAGATCCCGAAGCCATCAAGGCCGATATCGACCGCGCTCGTGATCAACTGGCCGTCACCGTCGATTCGCTCACCGAGCGCGCCCATCCGCGCCGGATCGCCAACGACGTCAAGGCCGCCGCCGTCCGTTTTCTCAAGCGGCCGCCGGTGATGTTCGCATTGATCGGCGTGGGCAGCCTCACGGTGGTGGTGGTGATCCGCCGAATCCGTAACGGGTGATCAGCGGCGCCGCAACATGCGTCGGCGCCACCATCCACTGAGGCTCCGTGCGCGAGGAGGATTGGCGACGCGGCCGAGGCGATTGCAGGTATGCACGCTCACCGGAGTGAAGTGATGGCCGTCACCTGATTGCTCAGCAATGGCATTTACCACGCCAAAAGACGCCGGGACCAGGACGCGGGTGCGAGCTGCGGACATGTGCAGACACCTCGCTTACCTAGTTCTAACGGCCAATTGCCGTACAGTCACGTCTTCCGTGTATTCAGATCGTAGCAGCGAAAAACTCTCCGCCGTCAACCTGGAGCAAACGTGTCGTAATTGCCAGCGAGGCAAATTTCGCGGACGATCGTGGGATCCAATCGCCAAGATCTGGTGCGCCGTCAGGGTTTCGAACCCCGGACCCGCTGATTAAGAGTCAGCTGCTCTACCAACTGAGCTAACGGCGCGTCGACAGGCGACAATAACAGGCTCGCGCGCGCAGCGAAAACCTGGCATCCTCACCGTTTCAGGCTGCGCCTCGCGAGGACTGCGAAGGCACGTCTCGACGCGCGTAACCCCTTAGAATTCTGGCCAACAACGCCAACGAGTCAGCTGCGGCAGTGAGGTGAAATAGAGGATGTGGCCGGTCCGTTCTGCGACCCGTCCCCGTGGGTATCTGAACTGGCTGGTGACTGTCGCCATCATCCCCGCTCTTGCCTTTGGGACGAACGCCTGCAGCAGTGACTCGGCCGAGCCCGCGTCGACGGTGATCACCGACAAGGCCACCCCGTATGCCGATCTGCTCGTGCCGAAGCTGCAAGCATCGGTCAAGGACGGCGCAGTGGGCGTCGCGGTGGATCAACCCGTCACCGTCACCGCCGGCAATGGCGTGCTCGGAGCGGTCAGTCTGGTCCGCCCTGACGGCAGCCCGGTGCAGGGCAAGCTGAGCGCCGACGGCCTCACCTGGTCGACCACCGAACAACTGGGCTACAACAAGCAATACACGCTGAACGCCGAAGCCCTCGGCCTCAGTGGAATCACGCGGCAGCACATGACGTTTCGAACACACTCGCCGGATAACCTGACGAGTGCCTACGTCCTGCCGAGCGACGGCGAAGTCGTCGGCATCGGTCAGCCGATCGCCATCCGGTTCGACGAGAACATCCCTGACCGTCTCGCCGCGCAGAAGTCGATCAAGATAACGACGAGCCCTCCGGTCGACGGCGCGTTCTACTGGTTGAACAATCGCGAGGTACGTTGGCGCCCACAGAATTTCTGGAAGCCTGGCACGCAGGTCGACGTCAATGTCGCCATCTACGGCGTCGATATGGGTGACGGGCTGTTCGGCCAGGGCGACGTGAAGACGCACTTCACGATCGGCGACGAGGTGATCGCCACTGCCGACGACAGCACGAAGATGGTCACTGTGAGACGCAACGGTGAGGTGGTCAGGACGATGCCGACGTCGATGGGCAAGAACAGCACGCCGACGAACAACGGCGTCTATCTCGTCGGCGAGCGCTACAAGCACATCATCATGGACTCGTCGACCTACGGTGTTCCGGTCAACTCGCCCAACGGGTATCGCACCGACGTCGAATGGGCGACGCAGATCTCCTACAGCGGAATCTTCGTGCATTCGGCGCCGTGGTCCGTCGGCGCACAGGGCAACACGAACACCAGCCACGGCTGTTTGAACGTGAGTCCGAGCAATGCGGTCTGGTTCTACAACAACACCAAACGCGGCGACGTCGTCGAAGTCATCAACACTCGCGGGGCGATCTTGCCCGGCACGGACGGACTCGGCGACTGGAACATCCCCTGGGAACAGTGGAAGGCGGGCAACGCCAACGCCAACGCCTCGGGCTGACAGCTACGCAGGTCTGCGCTGCAGCTCAACCTCGACGCTGAACGAGTACATCGGTATGTCTAGGAAACGGGCGATGAGGCTCCGCGCCACCACTTCGATGTCGGCCATGGTGAACGCATGGGCGCGCTGGTCGATGCCTGGCACGTGAATCCGCCACTTGGAGCCGTGACGTTCTGCTATCGCTCGGTAGGTAAGGATCGTCACCGTCTCCTCTTGGGTACTCAGCGCCAAAAGTGCGAACGTTCGCGCCGGAAGTGGGCCTCAAGTTCCCTCAAGGGTTTGCTGCGTTTGCGCACACAGCCAAATTCGACGGCGGCCAGTCTGATGCTGACTGCTTAACATCACAGTTGCACCAGCGGCCATCTAGCAACGGAGAAGCAGACGCAACCGGCCCTAGGTCTCCGTAGCTAACCTTCAGGGTATGCCGCCGCCCTGGCTACAGTCAAAGGTTGCTAGCGAATACGACGACCCCATGATCGCTCACGGTGGGGTGAGTGACGGGACTCGAACCCGCGACCTCCAGGACCACAACCTGGCGTTCTACCAGCTGAACTACACCCACCATCGCCGCAGTGCGCAGCATGCCGCGGCGATGGCGATATTAGCCGCTGGTGGCCTCGGGAGCCGAATCGATATCCGGCGCGCTGACCGTCTCGGTGATTTCCGCAGCGGCCGCCGCGATCTCGGTGGTCGACGGTCCCGGCGGCGGCACGAACGCGGTGCGGCGGTAGAACTGCAGCTCCTTGATCGACTCGTGAATGTCGGCCAGCGCCCGGTGAGTCAGCCCCTTTTCGGGCTGGCCGAAGTAGATCCGCGGATACCACCGTCGGCACAGTTCCTTGATCGAGCTGACGTCGATCATCCGATAATGCAGATAGTCGTCCAGCGCAGGCATGTCGCGGGCGATGAAGCCGCGATCGGTCGCGATCGAATTGCCGGCCAGCGGAGCCACTTTCGCCTGCGGCACATGGGCTTTGACGTAGTCCAGAACCATCGCCTCAGCGGCAGCCACGTCGACCGTCGACGCGCGCACCTCGTCGATCAAGCCCGACCGGGTGTGCATCTCGGTGACGACCTCGAGCATGCCCGTCAGCGCGTCTTCCTCGGCGTGAATCACGACGTCGACGCCGTCGCCCAGCACGTTGAGGTCGCTGTCCGTGACCAGCGCGGCGATCTCGATGAGCCGGTCGCGACCCAGGTCAAGCCCCGTCATCTCGCAGTCGATCCAGACCAGTTCTTCACGCACAACGTCCAACACTAAGCTCTTTGGACGATGAGCACAGAATCGTCAACTACGCCCGCCCAGCAGATCGCCGCCGGTTACGCCGTCGGCGGTCAAGCTCTTGAACTCGGCACGGTGGTCGTCGACGGCAAAGTGGATCCGACCGCCCGCATCCGCATCCCGCTTTCGACAGTCAACCGCCACGGCCTGGTGGCCGGCGCCACCGGCACCGGCAAGACGAAGTCGCTGCAGTTGATGGCCGAGCAACTGTCCGCCGCCGGCGTTCCGGTCGTGATGGCCGACATCAAGGGCGACCTGTCCGGCCTGTCGAAGCCCGGCGCGGCGAACGACAAGATCACCGCGCGTGCGAAGGACACCGGCGACGACTGGGCGCCCACGTCCTTCCCGGTCGAGTTCCTATCGCTGGGCACCGGTGGCATCGGCGTCCCGGTGCGGGCAACGCTCACCAGCTTTGGCCCGATTCTTCTGTCGAAAGTGTTGGGGCTCAATGCAACTCAAGAGTCGACGCTAGGGCTGATCTTCCACTGGGCAGACCAAAAAGGCCTGCCGCTGCTCGACACCAAAGATCTGCGGGCGGTCATCCAATACCTGACCAGCGACGAGGGCAAGCCCGAACTCAAAGAGCTCGGCGCTGTCTCACCGACGACCGCCGGGGTGATCCTGCGCGCGCTGGTGAACCTCGAAGCCGAAGGCGGCGACACGTTCTTCGGCGAACCGGAACTCGAACCCAAGGACCTGATGCGCACCGACGCCCAGGGCCACGGCGTCATCACGTTGCTCGAGGTGGGCAGCCAAGCCGCGCGACCGGTGATCTTCTCCACCTTCTTGATGTGGGTGCTTGCCGACTTGTTCACGTTCCTGCCCGAAGTCGGCGACGTCGACAAGCCCAAGCTGGTGTTCTTCTTCGACGAGGCGCACCTGTTGTTCGCCGACGCGTCGAAGGCGTTCCTCGAGCAGGTCGAGCAGACCGTCAAGCTGATCCGGTCCAAGGGGGTGGGCGTGTTCTTCTGCACCCAGCTGCCAACCGACGTGCCCAACGACGTGCTGTCGCAATTGGGTGCGCGAATCCAGCACGCGTTGCGCGCGTTTACGCCCGACGACCAGAAGGCGCTATCCAAGACGGTCCGCACTTATCCGAAAACCGATGTGTACGACCTGGAGTCGGCGCTGACGTCGTTGGGAATCGGCGAGGCGATTGTGACCGTGCTTTCGGAGCAGGGTGCGCCGACGCCCGTCGCGTGGACGCGGATGCGCTCGCCGCGCTCGCTGATGGACACGATCGGTCCCGACGCGATCGCCGCGGCCGCCAAGGCCAGCCCGCTACAGGCAGAGTACGGGCAGACGATTGACCGCGACTCCGCCTACGAGCGGTTGCAGGCGAAGGTCGCACCGCCGCCGCAGCAGGCACCCGAAGCCCCCGCGGGACAGCAGCCGGTGCCCCCGCCGTACGAGCCTGCGCCGATGCCGGCCCCCGCCGAGCCCGAAAAGCCGGGCATGGTCACGGAAGTCCTGGAGAGCTCGGCGTTCAAGAGCTTCATGCGCTCCGCCGCGTCAGCAGCGGGCCGCGAGATCACGCGCAGCATCTTCGGCACGGGCACCCGCCGCAGGCGCTGAGCCGTCGGGCCCGCCTCCGCTAGGGCGCCGAGGAAGAAGCCATGGTCGTCGAGCTGCCCGAAACAGCGACCTGGAATGCTATTTCGGCGCAAGAAACTAGTCGCCGCCGAGCTTCTTGTAGAACGCCCCGACGATCGGCGCGACGATCGCGCGCGGCGTGTAGCCGCTGGCCACCGACATCGCCTTCGACGTCACACCGGGAACCACCCGCATCTTGTTGCGCTCCAGCCCGTCCAGCGACAGCTTCGCGGTGTGTTCGGTTGAGATCCACAGGAATTCGGGCACGAGCTTGTCGACGAGTGACGGCTCGTCAGGCGACTCGGTGCGCACCGGGCCCGGCGCCAGCAACGTCACATGCACACCGGCCTTCTTCAGTTCGCCGCGCAGCGATTCGCTGAACGTGTTGACGAACGCCTTCGTCGCCGCGTAGGTGGCGTTGTTCGGAATCGGCGAATTGCCTGCCGCCGACCCGGAAATCAGAATGCCGCCCGCCCCGCGCGACACCATGCCCGGCAGCACGGCCAGCGTAAGGTCGTGCACGCCAAGCACATTCAGCGCAACCTGGCCGCGCTCGGCTGCCGGGTCGAGCGACGCGACCGGACCGAACGTCGCGGTGCCGGCATTCGCACACAGGATCGAGATGTCGCGCGACGCCAGTTCGTCGGCAAGCTTCATGCGCTCGGCAGTATCGGCGAGGTCGACCGGACGCACCTCGACAGTGACGCCGAAGCGCTCGGTCAGCCGCGCCGCGAGCGCGTTGAGCACATCCTCGCGCCGCGCGGTGACGATCAAGTGATGGCCCTGCGCAGCCAGCTCGGTCGCCAGCGCTTCGCCGATGTTCTGCGACGCTCCGGTGACGACGGCCCGCGCGTCGGGACTGGGTGCGGGTATTGGCATGCCGAGAATCGTAGACAGCACCTAGGCTCGCGCGTCATGGGCGTTCCACGGTCGCGCGTGTTTGCGTGGGCGCTGTGGGACTGCGGCTCGACGGGACTAAACGCCGTCGTCGTCACGTTCGTGTTCAACGTCTACCTCACCGGAACCGTCGGCGCCGGCCTGTCGAGCAGCACGTCGCCCGCAAGCTGGCTCGGCCGCGCGATGGCGATCGCCGGCGTCACCGTCGCTCTCCTCGCTCCGGTCACCGGCGTGTGGGTGAACGTGCCGCAGCGACGGCGCCGCACGCTGGGCGCCCTGACCGCCGCTCTGGTGATGCTGACTGCGGGAATGAGTCTGATCCGCGCCGAACCCAGCTACCTGTGGGCCGGGCTCGCACTGCTCGCCGTGACGTCGGCGTGCAGCGACCTTGCCAGCGTCCCGTACAACGCGATGTTACGACAGCTGGCGACGCCGCAGACGTCGGGACGGATCTCCGGATTCGGTTGGGGCGCAGGATATGTCGGCAGCGTCGTCTTGCTCTTGACCGTCTACGCGGCGTTCATCTCCGGTCACGGGCCGACGACCGGGCTGCTGAATATCCCGACCGCCGACGGTCAGAACGTGCGCGCCGCGATGTTGTTGACGGCCGCATGGATGGCGACGTTCGCGCTGCCGGTGCTCATCGCTCCACCACCCCCGGCCGACATCGACCCATCCGCCACGCCGGTGAGCGGCCTGTTCGGCGCCTACCGCAAGCTGTGGGCGGACATCAGCGCCGAGTGGCACCGAGACCGCAACGTCGTCTACTACCTGCTGGCCAGCGCGCTGTTCCGAGACGGCCTGATGGGGGTTTTCCAATTCGGCGGCGTGCTGGCCGCTGCCGTGTACGGTCTGTCGCCGGCCGACGTGTTGCTGTTCGGGGTGACCGCGAACGTGGTGGCCGCGGTGGGTGCGCTCATCGGCGGACTGCTCGACGACCGCGTCGGGTCGAAAGTGATCATCCTGGTCTCGCTGGCGTCGATGGTCGTCGTCGGCGCGACGTTGATGGCCTCGTCGGGGGCCACGCCGTTCTGGATCTTGGGGTTGCTGCTGTGTCTGTTCGTCGGCCCGACCCAGGCGTCGGCGCGCACGCTGCTGCTGCGCATGACCGCGCACGGCAAAGAGGGTGTGGTGTTCGGTCTCTACACAATGACGGGCCGCGCAGTCATATTCCTTGCGCCGCTGATGTTTTCGACGTTCGTCGACGCGTTCGGAACCGATCGCGCCGGAATGGGAGGTCTGCTCGTCGTGCTCGGTGCCGGCTTCGTCGCGATGCTACTGGTGCGCGCGCCGCGCCAGCGCTAGCGCTGCGGGCCGCAGGTGGTGAACAACCCGCTGGTGTTCTGGACCACCTGCACGCCGGAGATCGAGATGCTGCACGTGACGTTGCGGCCCGAGTTGATGACGGTGATGCTCGCCGAGTTCTTCGCGGGCTTCGGCAAATCGACCTTCTTGTCCCACGGCAGCGACACGTTGTATTCGAACTGCATCATCCCGCCGGCGTCGACGTACATGATGCTCATCGCCGTGCCTGTGCCGGTGACCTGATATTCGACCGGCTCGGTTTCCCCGGAGCCGCCGGTGCTTGGGCCGCCGGGAATCGGCAACGACGGAATCGGAATCCCCGGTATCGACGGCAGCGAGGGAATTGACGGAACGGTCGGATGTGCGGTCGTGGTGGGAGTGCGGCTGGTCGTGATGCTGGTCTGCGGCATCGCCGGAATCGACGTCTCCTGGTTGTTGAGCTTGCTGTTGGACATCACCAGCCACACCACCAACGCCAGAACAGTCGCGAGCGCAAACCCGCCGAGTGCCCAGAGCCACGGCCGCGGGCCCCGCGGAGGCTCGCGCGGCGGTTCGGGGGGCCCGGGCTGCTGGGTGTGCGCGAAGTCCTGCGTTTGGGTCCAGTACGCAGGCAGTGGGGTAGTCGGCTCCGGACCCGACGGAACGGACGCGGTCGAATAGCCGGAGCCGTACGCCCCGCCGCCCGCGTATGCCGGGTCGGAGTAGGGGTGCGGCGTCGAGCCGGGCTGGGGCGAATCGCTCATACGCACCTCATGGCTGCGAGGGTACCTGCGCACACGGCGTCGGGGTGGCGGTCGCGATATGGTCGCGAATCATGTGCGGCATCTGCGGTGAGATCACCTTCGACGGCCGATCTGCGGACGTCGCAGCGGTGACGCGGATGACCGGCGCGATGGCAGCGCGCGGGCCCGACTCCGACGGCGTCGTCGCGCACGGTCCGGTGGCCTTCGGTCATCGCCGGCTGTCGATCATCGACCTCACGTCGCACGGCGCACAGCCGATGGTCGACAGCGACCTCGGGCTGACGCTGGTATTCAACGGCTGCATCTACAACTATCGCGAACTCCGCGTCGAACTCGAGGCCGCGGGCTACCGCTTCTTTTCCACTGCCGACAGCGAGGTGCTGATCAAGGCCTTCCACAAGTGGGGCCCGCAGTGCGTCGAGCGGTTCAAGGGCATGTTCGCCTTCGCGATCGCCGACCGAGACTCCGGCGTCGTCACACTCGGCCGCGACCGGCTGGGCATCAAGCCGCTCTACGTCGCCGAGTCCGCGGGCCGGCTGCGCTTCGCGTCGTCGGTGCGGGCCCTTCTCGTCGGCGGCGGCGTCGACACCGAGCTGGATCGCCATGCGTTGCACCACTACATGAGCTTTCACGCCGTGGTGCCGGCCCCACGCACCATTTACCAAGGGGTGCGCAAACTTCCGCCCGCCACGGTCCGGGTGATCCAGCCCGACGGCCGCTACACCGACACCGTCTACTGGTCGCCGGAGTTTCGTCGAGATCCCGACCGTGCGGGATGGTCGGCAAAGGACTGGCAGGACGCGTTGATCGACGCGCTGCGCGTCGCGGTGGGCCGGCGTATGGTGGCCGACGTTCCGGTGGGCGTGCTGCTGTCCGGCGGCATCGACTCGTCGGTCGTGGTGGCGTTGCTCGCCGAGCAGGGGCAGCACGGATTGGCCACCTACAGCATCGGATTCGACTCGGCGGGCGGACAGTCCGGCAACGAGTACCACTACTCGGACATGGTCGCCAAGGCCTTCGACACCGACCACCACAAGATCCACATCGACGACTCGCGGCTGGTTCCCGCCGTGCCGAAAACCATTGCGGCCATGAGCGAACCGATGGTCAGCCATGACTGCGTGGCGTTCTATCTGCTCTCCGAGGAAGTCAGCAAGTCGATCAAGGTGGTGCAGTCAGGGCAGGGCGCCGACGAGATCCTGGCCGGTTATGACTGGTACCCGCCGCTGGCCACGAAGTCGCGCGAACAAGTCACCGACGCATACGCCAAGGTGTTCTTCGACCGCGACCACTCCGACGTGGTGTCGATCTTCGCGCCCGAGTACTGCCTTGCCGAAGATGTCAGTCGCGAGTTCATTCGCGCGCACCAGAGAGCGCCCGGCGCCGACACCGCAGTCGACGCAGCACTGCGGCTGGACACCGAGGTGATGCTGGTCGACGACCCGGTGAAGCGCGTCGACACCATGACGATGGCGTGGGGTCTGGAGGCGCGGGTTCCGTTTCTCGACCACGATTTCGTCGAGCTCGCGGCCGCCTGCCCGCCGGAGTTGAAGCTGAGCTCCGGCGGCAAGGGCGTGCTGAAGGATGCGTCGCGCTCGCTGCTTCCGGCCGAGGTCATCGATCGCACCAAGGGCTACTTCCCGGTGCCGGGGATCCGACATCTCGACGGTCAGGTGCTGGAGCTCGTGCGCGACGCGTTGACGAATGAGGCGGCGCGCGCCCGCGGTCTGTACCGACGCGAAACGCTCGACGCGCTGCTGAACGCTCCCAACTCGATGCGAACCACTCTCGGCGCCAACTCCCTGTGGCAGCTGGCGGTGCTGGAGATGTGGTTGCAGTCGATGGAGAGCTAAATGCCTATCGTGCGCGCGAATTACGGTGCGTCGCTGTCCCCGGACGCGACCGCATTCGCGCACATCGTCGACGACGGCGGCTATCCCCGTGCGGTGCAACGGTTTTTGACTGGCTGGCGGGCGAGCTCGTCGCGCGACGTGGTGTTGCCGGTAGAAGGTCCGGTTCTGCGCGTCATCCATTCGGCTGACGGACATTGGCTCGCCTGCGAGGTCGCACCCGAGGGCAGCACGCGTTCCCAGATCTGGGTGGTCACAACCGATCCCGACGACCGCATGGCCCGCCGCGTCGACTATCACGACGCCGGCATGGCCGAACTGGTCGCATGGGACGGCACCCGGGTCGCCGCCATGCTGATGGGGGAAGACGGTGTCGGCCAGTCCTGCCTGATCGACCCGGCCGATGGCAGTCGCATTGTGCTGGACCGTCGTTCGGGTGGCCGTCTGGTCGACGCGTGGGCGGGCTCGGCACTGGTGCGGGTCGGGCCGCGCGGTTACCAAGAACTGCTGTTGCTGCGCGGGCAGACTGAAATGGCATTGCTGCCAGCCGATCCCGGCTCGACGACCGATACCGGCACCATCCTCGACGACCACTATCCACGGCGCATCCGATGCGGCCCGACGGGCGAAGAGACCCGCCTCTACTACCCGGCGAAGACGTATGACCGCAACAGTCCGGACGGATTTGTGCGAGCGCTGATTCGCAGTGACAACGGCTGCGACCCTGCCCGTCTGGTGGAGGTCACCGCGACTGCCGACGGCGTTTCGTATGTCGTTGTCGCCGAGCGGCCGGATGCCGATCTCGAGGAGTTCGTCGTCAGTGACGATCTCAGCACGGTCGCACTGCTGTGGAATCTCAAGGGCTGCAGCGAATTGCAGATCATGGAATATGTCGACAACACGCTGCTGGAGCCGATCCCGTTGCCTGGCCTGGTCGCCACTGAGCTGTCGATAAGCGCGGGCGGGTCGATGGTCGCGGTGACGGTCGAGAGCCCGTCGATGCCGAAGACCGTCGAACTCGTCGACCCGCGTTCGCGCGAATGGCAGCGGATCGACCGTGAGCCCAGCCGCGGACCTGTGGTCCGCGGATCGGCGCCCGGCCCGACGCTGCAGACGATCACCCCACCCGACGGGCTGGCTTTCACCGCATGGCTGTACCGGCCGCCGGCGAGTGCTCCGCCCAAGGGAGCGTTGATCTACCTGCACGGCGGCCCCGAGGGTCAGTCGCGGCCGGACTACAGCGAGATGTTTCCCGCCCTGCTCGATGCTGGAATCACGGTGCTGGCGCCCAATGTCCGGGGATCGGGCGGGCTCGGCCGCAGCTTCATGCACGCCGACGACAAAGAGAAGAGGTTCGCGGCGATCGACGACGTCGCGTCATGCGTGCAATATCTCGTCGACGAAGGGCTGGCCGACCCGCAGCGTATCGCATGCGCCGGATGGTCGTACGGCGGGTATTTGACGTTGGCGGCGTTGACTTTTCACTCCGAGTTGTTTGCAGCGGGTATCAGCATATGCGGCATGAGTGATCTCACGACGTTCTACCGCAACACCGAGCCGTGGATCGCGGCGGCGGCCTATCCGAAATACGGGCACCCCGTAGGCGATCGGAAACTGCTCGATCAGTTGTCGCCGCTTCGTCGCGTCGACAGGCTGACCGCTCCGCTGCTCGTGGTGCACGGCGCACATGACACCAACGTGCCGGTGAGCGAATCCGAGCAGATCGTCGACGCATTGCGCAGGGCGGGCAGGAACGTGCGCTATGTGCTGTTCGACGACGACGGCCACGACATCGTCAAACAGGAGAACCGCGCGGTGCTGACGCGCGAGATCGCGCAGTGGCTGGAGGCGGCGTTCTCCGCCGTTTGCGCCGAAACGGTATTCCGCGCGGAAAAGTGCGAGGAAGCGCCACGCTAGCTGCAGTCTCGGCGGCCGATGGTTTGGCCCATTTAACGGTTGGGTAACCGCAATCCACCTGAAGTCGTGCGGACGGAGGCTCGAACATGCGTGGTCCAGGCGGAATTATCGGCGTGATCGTGATCATTTGGTTGATCATCGGGGTGATCGCGACCGCCCAGAGGGGTTACTTCAAGACGGGCGCGGAGAATTGCGCCTCGGCCGGCACCATCGCTTTGACCATCATCTCGGGGCCGCTGAACTACTTCGGGGTCAATCCGAAGGTCAACGACTGCAAAGTGAACCTGCCGCAGCCGAGTCAGTAGCGGCCAGTAGCCCCAGATTCAACGAGAGATCGGAGTCAACATGATCGTGTTAGGAATCATCCTGCTGCTGATTGGGCTGTTCGTGAACACCACGATAAGCAGCCTGCTCACCACAATCGGCGTCATCCTGATCATCGTCGGTGTGGTGCTGTGGATCCTCGGAGCAATGAACCGGCCGGTCGCCGGTCGCAGATACTGGTATTAGTCCGACGCGCGGTTGCCGCCGGAGAAGGCGGCGACCGTCATCGCACGCAACACTGCGCGCGACCGTGACGGGTCAATCCCCTTGGCGCCGTGTGCCTTCAAGGCATACGGCGTCGAGTTCATCAAGCCGAAGGCAGCATGCGCCATCAGGCGTGAGTCCGCTTCGGCAATCCCGTTGCGGTCGCGCAGCACGTCGACCCAGGTCTCCACGTATTGCCGTTGTGCTTTGCGCACTTGACGTTTGGCACGCTCGGGCAGATGCGCCAGGTCGCGATCTTGGATGCGGATCAAGTCCGGCTCGCCGAGAGCGAAGTCGAGATGGAAGTCGACAAGCCCGGCCAGCGCCGCGTCAGCGCCGTCCGCCTCGGCGACCACAGCCTTCCCACCGGCAAGCAAGCGCGTGCTGATGCCGACCAGAAGTTCGACCAGCAGTGCCTCTTTGTTGGGGAAGTGGCGGTAGATCGCGGGTCCGCTCACACCTGCCGCCGAGCCGATGTCCTCGAGCCGCACGGCGAGATAGCCGCGCTCGGCGATGAGCCGCTCGGCGGCGGCCAGCAGCTTGGACCGCCGGTCGGACTTGAGTCGGCCCCGCCGGGTGGTGTTAGCAGCTGTTATGGACATTTCGGTTAATCGTAACTAACATTGGTTCGGTTAGTCCAGATTAACTCACCGTAGGGCAACGACGTGGCAACTCAGCCTTCGAATCGTGACGAGCACCTCGCGCTCGTTGCGCAGTTGCGCGCCAAACTCACCGGCGCGGAACGCGGCGGCTCGGAGCGCTCGCGCGAGCGCCACGTCAGCAGGGGCAAGCTGCTTCCGCGCGATCGCGTCACCGGTCTGCTGGACGCCGGCAGCCCGTTCTTGGAGCTCTCGCCGCTCGCCGCCGACGGGATGTACGACGACGAGTCTCCCGGTGCCGGCATCATCACCGGAATCGGGCGCGTGTCGGGTCGCGAATGCGTGATCGTCGCCAACGACGCGACCGTCAAGGGCGGCACCTATTACCCGATCACGGTGAAGAAGCACCTGCGTGCTCAGGAGGTCGCCCGCCAAAACCGGCTGCCCTGTATCTATCTCGTCGATTCCGGCGGTGCGTTCCTGCCGAAGCAGGATGAGGTGTTTCCCGATCGCGAGCACTTCGGCCGGATCTTCTACAACCAGGCGACGATGAGCGCCGAGGGTATTCCGCAGATCGCGGCCGTCTTGGGATCGTGCACGGCCGGCGGTGCCTATGTGCCGGCGATGAGTGACGAGGCGGTGATCGTCCGCAACCAGGGCACGATCTTCCTCGGTGGCCCGCCGTTGGTGAAGGCAGCGACCGGCGAGGTGGTGACCGCGGAAGAACTCGGCGGCGGAGACCTGCACTCCAAAACCTCGGGCGTGACAGACCATTTGGCGCACGACGACCGCGACGCGCTGCGGATCGTGCGCCGTATCGTGTCCACTCTGGGCCCGCGCCAGCCCTACCTGTGGGACGTGGCGCCGACCGCCGACCCGATCGCCGACCAGACCGAGCTCTACGACGTGGTGCCGATCGATTCGCGCGTTCCCTACGACGTCCATGACGTCGTCACCCGCATTGTCGACGGCGGCGAATTCGCGGAGTTCAAGGCGGATTACGGGACGACTCTGGTCACCGGCTTCGCGCGGATCCACGGTCATCCCGTCGGAGTGATCGCCAACAACGGCGTGCTGTTTTCCGAATCAGCGCTCAAGGGCGCGCATTTCATCGAACTCTGCGACAAGCGCATGGTTCCGCTGCTGTTTCTGCAGAACATCTCCGGGTTCATGGTGGGCCGTGACTACGAGGCAGGTGGCATCGCCAAGCATGGCGCGAAAATGGTCACCGCCGTGGCATGCGCGCGGGTGCCAAAACTCACTGTTGTGATCGGCGGATCGTATGGAGCAGGCAACTATTCGATGTGCGGGCGTGCGTATTCGCCGCGGTTCCTATGGATGTGGCCGAACGCACGCATCTCGGTGATGGGCGGCGAACAGGCGGCGTCGGTGCTGGCAACGGTGCGCCGC
>DASRFZ010000311.1:0-31637 GCA_035651275.1 Mycobacterium sp.
ACCTGGCCCGCATCGACACCGGCCTTAGCCTGCACCCGGAGCCGACCGATCTGCGGCCACTCGTCGACGGCCAGGTCGAACGGGTGCGGCTGCTGCACCCGGCATTGACCGTCACGGTCGACGGGCCGTCGGTGACTGTCAACGTGGACCCGGCCCGCGTCGGGCAAGTGGTGGCCAACCTGCTCAACAACGCCTGCCAAGTGACTCCTGCGGGCGGGGCGGTGCGCGTCACCGTGTCGCGGACGGGCGACCGCGCGATCGTCGCCGTTCGCGACGACGGCCCCGGCGTGGCCCCAGAGCAGCGCGAACGCATCTTCGAGCGGCTGGTGCGAGGCGACGCCGGCCGGCGGGAAACCGGCGGAGCGGGTCTGGGCCTGCCGATCGCGCGCGGCATCGCCCGCGCCCACAGTGGCGACGTCACATGCGAGCCGACGACCCCAGGCGAAGGTGCGACGTTCGTGCTCACACTGCCGGGCGCACGCTGAAGATCCGCTGAAGATCCGGACGAATTCAGCCTGTCTTCAGCTACCGGGCTGATCGTGGATGGCATGTATGAGGACGACAACCCCACGACAGTGATGCCGGTCCCGCGTCGCCGCCTCGGCAAACGCGGCCGCATCGCGGCGATAACGACGGCTGCGGTGGTGCTCGTCGGCGCGGGCGCCGGCATCGGCATGGCATTCGGTGATAGCGGTGACCACGACGGAATGACGCTCAGCGCGCATGAAACCGGACCAATTGCCAAGCGCGACAAGGGAAACCTGCAACAGCGGCAGGCGTGGGCTCACCAGTATGGCCAGGATCGCTCTGCCATGCCCAATCTGCCGGACGTGTCCTCGGCCAGCCCGCAGCAGCAGGCCGCCGCCGCGGACCTGCTCACCCGCACCGAGGCCGCCACCGCGCAATACGCCGACCCGGCCAAGGCCCAGGCCGCAGGCTTCGACCTGCAAGCCAGCCTGGCGCGCGCCGAGCAGAAGAAGCCCAAGCTGGCCCAGCTGCTGCAGCAGGTCGACAACGGCGCGACCCCGAAGAAGATGCCGATGCTGCACGTCGCCAACAAGGCCAACCGCAAAGACGGCAAGGTCCTCGACCCGTCGGCGCCCGAAACGCTGATGTACGAATACACCGGGCACAACACGTGGAAGCTCGTCGGCGTCATGTACACCGCCAACGAATCGTTCCCGCAGGCACCGCCGGATCCGGGCGGGCCGATCACCCGCTGGCACTACCACGACAAGAACGGCGGCGCGTCGCTGATGATGCATATCTTCTTCGTGCCGGGCAACGACTTGGCCCACGCCTACGCACTGACGATGGACTCGATGTGAACGACGCCGGCACTGAGCCGTTGGCCGACTTCTTTTGGCTCCCATTGCGATCCGGGTGGCGCTGGTCGCTCGCGGTCTGTGCTGCCGTCAGTGCGCTCGCACACCTACCGGTGATCCCGGAGCATCTGCGCGAGGCGCCGTACATGGGCGAGGAGTTCATTGTGCTCGCCGTCGGTTGCCTGTTGATCGGCGCCGGCGCGTTGATC
This sequence comes from Mycobacterium sp., assembly GCA_035651275.1. GTDB lineage: Bacteria > Actinomycetota > Actinomycetes > Mycobacteriales > Mycobacteriaceae > Mycobacterium. The sequence goes on from DASRFZ010000311.1 coordinate 1,535, forward strand.
TGTGACAGCGCCGCGCTGTATCTGCTCGCCGTCGTCGCCTGTGGCCTGGCGATCACCGGCTACGTCGCGACTCGCGTCGTGGCGTTCCCCAGCCTGGACGACGACGTCGGCAACTGGTTCGAGCCGCTCGGCGTGGTGTCGATTGCGGCCGAAACCGGCGTAGTCGTTACGGCACTGTGCGCGTTGGCATCTCGGCGTCGACGGGCTGGCTGACCGCACCGACGCCCGCGGGACCGAGGCGGCGTGGCAGGATTCGTGCCATGCGGATCAGTCTGATAGCGGGCCTCGACAACACGTCACCGGTGGAGTCCGCCGTCCGCGAACTCACCCAGGCGCGGGACGAGGGATTCGGTCGCGTCTGGATGACGCAGATGCCGTACGACGTCGACCTGCTGACGGTCCTTGCGGCCGCGGTGCGCGAAGTCCCGGACGTCGAGGTGGCCAGCGGCGTGGTGCCGATCCAGAATCAGCATCCGATGCTGATGGCCCAGCGGGCGCTCACGCTGAACTTGATTGCCAACGGGCGCTTCACACTTGGCGTCGGCGTCACGCACCGCACGGTGACCGAAGGCATGTGGGGAATCTCCTGGGACCGGTCGGTGAAACGCCTGAAGGAATACCTCGACGGGCTGCTGCCCCTGCTCGCGGGAGAGTCCGTCGACGCGGCCGGTGAGATCGTGACGACGCGAGGCGCGTTGCAGATCCACGGCGCCCCGGCACCCGAGGTGTACGTCGCGGCGCTCGGCCCGCAGATGTTGCGCCTCGCCGGCCGCCGCACCGCCGGCACGGTGACGTGGATGACCGGCCCGAAGACGTTGAAGGAGCACATCGGGCCGACACTGCGCGGCGCCGCCGCCGAGGCTGGGCGTGCCGACGGGTCGGTGAGTGTGGCGGCGGCGCTTCCGGTCGCTGTCACCGACGACACCGATGCCGCGCGGAACGCCGCCGCACAGCAGTTCGCGATGTACGGCTACCTGCCGTCGTACCGGGCGATGCTCGACCGCGAGGGTTACGCCGGTCCGGAGGACGCCGCGCTGATCGGCGACGAGGCCGCCGTGTCGGCGCGACTCGACGACGTGCGCGCTGCCGGCGTAGACGAATTCATCGCGATCCCGTTCGACCCCTCCCAGGATGTGCGTCGGCGAACACGAGAGTTCCTGCGGGAGTGGGAGTCTCGCGCTTCCGGCGCCTAGTTGACGCTTGCCGCCTCTTCCAGTTCCTGCAGCGCCGGTTCGATGGCGTCGGCCATGTCGGAGATGTCGCCGGCGATCTCCGGCGTGGTGACGAAGCCGAAGTCCACCGATCCGCGGTAGGAGAAGCAGGTGATGTTGAGCCCGACGTCGAGAACCAGTGGGCCGACGGGCATTAACCGCTCGACGACCGCTCCCGACAGGTACAGCGGGAAGTCGGGTCCCGGGACGTTGGAGATCACGACGTTGATCGGCGCGAGCGCCCCGCCGATTCCGGTGGCGGTGTAGGCGCGGGCGGCCAGCGACAACAGCCCCGGCGGCGTCGTCTCGGTCAGGCCCATGATCTGGTGTGCGGTCAGCGCTTTCGCCATCTCCTTGGCGCCTTGCGAGTTCGTAAAGATCGCCTTGATGCGCTCGGCTGGATCGTCGATGTCGGTCGCCAGCGACACCGTCATCGTGCTGATCTGGTTGCCGATCTCCTTGTTGCCCTCCACGCGCGTGGATACCGGTACCTGTGAAACCAGCGTCTTGTCGGGAAGTTCGCCGCGCGCTTCGAGGTAGCTGCGCATTGCGCCGGCCACCAGTGCGAGCACCACGTCGTTGAGCTTGACTCCGTACGCCTCTTTGACCGCTTTGACGCGATCCAGCGGAACGCTCGCACCGGCCACTCGGCGGTGCGGGGAGAGCGGCGCGTTGAAACGCGTTGCGGGGGCTTCGAAGTAGCGTGGCGGCTTGTTGGACAGGCCGTAGGTGGCAAGCTGCTGGCGCACGGTCTGCTCGACGAGCCGCATGATCCGGTACGGCGTTTTCACGCCGACGTTGACCAGTCCGCCGAGCGCCCGCATCTCCATTCGGGGGATGCCGACGCCGACCAGCGAGCGGTCCACGTCCACCGACGGCGCGCGGGGTTCCGGCGTGACGTCGAACAGGATTTCGGACAGCCCGGCGCCCGACATGCCGTCGATCACCGCGTGGTGCATCTTCGTCACGATCGCCGCGCGGCCGTCCTTCAGCCCTTCGATGAACCAGAGTTCCCACAGCGGCTTGGACCGGTCGAGCTTGTACGACATCAGCCGACCGACCAGCTCGTCGTACTCGCGGCGTCCACCCGGCGACGGAACTGCGATGTGCCTGAGGTGAAAGTCGATGTCGAGGTTCTCGTCCTCGACGAACCACGGCCTGTCCAAACCGAGAGGCGAGCCGGTGACGCGCCAACGCAGCTGAGGAAGCTCAGGCAAGCGCGCGGCAATGAGCTTGCGGACCGCTTCGAAGCTGAAATCCTCGGCGCCGGAAGGATCGCAGATGGCCGACGCTCCGACATGCATGTGCCAACTGGGAGATTCGGCAAACCAGAATGCTGCATCCGCGCTCGACAACCGGTTCATGACGCGAGCCTATGCTGCTGGCGTGAACGCGCTCAAGGAAATCGGCGGGGTGGTGCCCTACGGCGTGATGACGGTGCGGCTCACAGGTTCTGCCGGGGACTGCCGGCTGTAGAGCCCGCGCCGCAGCGCACCGAGCAGCGCGTCGCGTGTCTCGCGCGGGTCGATCAGCTCGTCGAAACCGAGGTGCTGCGCCGACCGGAACGACGCCTCCAGCTCCGCTTTGCGCAGCTTGGCCTCGAAGTCCTCGGCGGCGTGCGACGCCTTGCTCAGCGCGGCCGCGCTCATCGCGCCCATCGTCGCGCCCGGGTAGGCGAACGTCGCAACCTGGTTGTCAAAACCCAAGAGCGACATGACCATCGAGCCGAACCCGTAGGCCTTGCGCAGCGTCAGATGCAGCTTCAACGTCGTCGCCGCGGTCTGGGCGGCGAACATCCGCGCGCCGCTGCGCAGCACCCCGCGGCGTTCGGACGCGCTGCCCGGGAGCATCCCGGGGTTGTCCGCGAGGAAGACAATAGGGAGGTGGAACGAGTCGGCGACCGTGATGAAATGCGCGGCCTTGTCGGCGGCATCGGCGTCGATGGACCCGGCGAGCACCTTCGGCTGATTGGCGACGACGGCCACCGGCTCACCGCCGAGATGCGCTAGCGCGCAAATGATTGCGCGGCCGAACTGCGGCTGCACCTCGAACCAATCGGTGCGGTCGAACACGACGTCGAGCACGGCGCGCATGTCGTAGATTCGGCGGTTGTCGCGGGAGACGATGTCGAGCAGCTCCGGCGTGGGGCGTGGGCCGGTTGTCTCGTCGGCGGGCAACGCGGACGGATACGACCACGCGCTCGAAGGGAAGTACGACAGGTAGCGCTGGATGTCGTCGAGCACGGCCTCGTCGTCGTCGGCGACATTGTGGATCACACCGCTGTGTGCGGCGACGTCGGGACCGCCGAGGTCCTCCTTCGAAATGTCTTCTCCCGTCGACTCTTTCACGACGGGCGGCCCGGCGGTGAAGATGGCGCCCTGTCGGCTCATGATCGTGAAGTCGCACACCGGCGCGACGAGCGCACCGTGGCCGGCCGACGGACCGAGGACCGCCGCCACCGTGGGAACGCATCCCGAACACTTGGCCTGCGCGATGAGGTCGGTGGGGGTGCGGCCGTAGTGCTCTCCGGACGGCCGGAAGCCGGCGCCTTCGAGCAGCATCACCAACGGAATCTTGCTGCGCAGCGCCAGTTCGGCGAGACGGTAGCGCTTGGAGTTGCCACCCGGTCCAATGCTTCCGGCCAGCGTCGTGAAGTCCTCCGCCCCGACCATCACCGGGCGGCCGTTGATCAAGCCGGAACCGGCGACGATGCCGTCGGCCGCGGTCTCGCCGCCCACCAGCGTGCCCAGCTCCGAGAACGACCCTTTGTCGAGGAGGTGCTCGATCCGCGCGCGGGCATCGAGCTTGCCTTTGTCGCGGTGCTTGGCCAGCCGCTCCGGGCCGCCCATTCCCCAGCTGTGCTGCCGACGCCGATCGAGGTCGTCGAGCGTGTGGTCCCAGCCATCGGCGGGCATGATCACCTCCGTTACCGAATGCCTTACTGTATCTCGCATGAAAATCGACCGGGGAATCACGAGTCAACTCGGTCGCGCGCCCGAGGAAGCGTCGGCCATCGAACGGCTGGGCTACGACGGGTGTTGGTCGGCGGAGATCAACCACGACCCTTTCCTTCCGCTGGCGCTGGCCGCCGAGCACACGACGAGCGTCGAACTCGGAACGAGCATCGCCGTTGCGTTCGCGCGCAACCCGATGACCGTCGCGAACATCGGCTGGGACCTCCAGGGCTACTCGCAAGGCCGGTTCATCCTCGGGCTCGGCTCGCAGATCAAACCGCACATCGAGAAACGGTTTTCGATGCCGTGGAGTCAGCCGGTGCAGCGAATGCGCGAATTCGTGCTTGCGCTACAGGCGATCTGGTCGTGCTGGCGTGACGGCACCAAGCTGAGCTTCGACGGCGACTTCTACACGCATCGGCTGATGACGCCGATGTTCACGCCCGAGACTGTCGTGCACGACTTCCCGAAGGTGTTCGTCGCCGCCGTCGGCGAGTTAATGACCGAGATGTGCGGAGAAGTCGCCGACGGCATGATCGGCCACGCGTTCACCACCGAGCGCTACATGGACGAGGTGACGATCCCGACGCTGATGCGCGGCATCGAGCGCGCCGGCCGGGACCGCTCCGACGTCGAGCTGATGTGCCCGGTGTTCGTCGTCACCGGGAACTCCGACGAGGAGATGGCGTCCGCGGCCGCTGCAACCCGCAAGCAGATCGCGTTCTACGGGTCGACCCCGGCCTACCGCAAGGTGCTGGAGATGCACGGCTGGGGTGATGTGCAAGACGATCTGCACCGGCTGTCGCTGTCCGGCGAATGGGACGGCATGGGGTCGCTGATCGACGACGAGATGCTTGACGCGTTCGCGGTCGTCGCATCCGTCGACGGGTTGGCCGCGAAGCTGAAGGAGCGTTGCGTCGGGGTGATCGACCGTGTGCTGCTGGGGTTTCCGCCGACGGTCTCAGAGGATAAGGTTGCCGAAATCCTCCGCGAGCTGCGCTCCTGACCCGACTGGCAGTGTTTGGCAGTGCGCCGCGTGGTCCTGGCAGTGGCTGCTGAGCAGCATCGGAAGTGTTCACCCCAGTAGGCAATCAGTGCAAAGGAGCACCCGATGACCGCCGTGATCACCCGACCCCTGTCCGCCTCGACTGACGCGCTGCTGCGGTTCGCGCTGCGTGCCGACGCGACGATCACGGGCCTTGCGGGCCTGGCCGTCGCCGCGTTGGCCAACCCGTTGTCGAAAGTCAGCGGGCTCTCGCCGACCACCGAGTATCTGATCGGCGCCGCGTTCGTGCTCTACGGCGTCGCGGTGTACTACCTCGCGGCCCTTCCGTCGCTGCGCGGTGTCGGCATTGCTGTCAGTGCCGCGAACGTGGTGTGCACGCTGGGCACGCTTGCGATCGTCACGACCGACGCGGCGCCGCTGACCCAGACCGGTGTCGCGATAGCGCTGGCCACCGGCGTCTACACCGCGTTCTTCGGATACCTGCAATACCTTGGAGTGCGCCGGCTTCGGGCGTGACTCCCGCATATGCCGGTGCGGAGCCTCGCCGGGTGGTACCTCGGGCGAGCCGCTCCGCACCGGCTCTTTCTCGCCATCTGTGACGAGCGTCGACTTATGGTCGAGAATTCTTGCGGCTTTCGACCACAAGTCGACGTTCGCCGACTACAGCTTGCGCAGCCGCAGCCTGTTGATGGAGTGGTCGGCGTCCTTGCGCAGCACCAGCGTCGCGCGCGGGCGCGTCGGCAGAATGTTCTCAATCAGGTTGGGGCGGTTGATCGAACGCCAGATCTCCTTGGCGGCGGTGACGGCCTGCTGGTCGTTCAGCGCCGCATAGTGATGGAAGTGCGAAGCCGGGTTCGCGAACGCCGTCGAGCGCATCGTCAGGAACCGCGAGACGTACCACTCCTCGATGTCCTCGATGCGGGCGTCCACGTAGAGCGAGAAATCGAACAGGTCTGACACCATCAGCGTCGGGCCCGTCTGTAACACGTTGAGGCCCTCGAGAATCAGGATGTCGGGGTGGCGCACGAAGTGCATCTCACCCGGAATGATGTCGTAGAGAAGGTGCGAATACACCGGCGCGCAAACCTTGTCGGCGCCCGATTTGACGGCGGTGACGAACCGCATGAGGGCGCGTCGATTGTAGCTCTCCGGAAATCCCTTGCGGTGCATGAGATTTCGCCGCCGCAACTCACTGTTGGGATACAGGAAGCCGTCAGTGGTGACCAGGTCCACCCGCGGGTGGTGCTCCCATCTTGCCAACAGCGCCTGAAGCACACGGGCTGTCGTCGACTTGCCGACGGCAACGCTGCCCGCGACGCCGATGACGAAGGGCACCGGCCGCTCGGGCTGGTGCTGTTCACCGAGGAACTCGTTGGTCGCGGCGAACAGCCGCTGCCGGGCGGCCACCTGCAAGTGGATCAACCGGGCCAGCGGGAGGTAGACCTCGGCGACCTCGGTCAGGTCGATCTGCTCGCCCAGGCCCCGCAGGCCGATCAGTTCATCCTCGGTCAGCGGCAGCGGAATCGACTTGCGCAGTTCGCGCCATTGCCCTCGGTCGAATTCGACGTACGGGCTGGGCTCGCTGGGCCGCGCCATAGAGGCCATCCTTGCAGGACTGGCGGCCTCTACATTGGCGGGGTGGAACCTGACGAGTTCGTGCGCGAATACCTGTTGCTCGGCTTGCGATTCGACCGGGTCGAGCCGGGCTACGTCGACGCGTTCACCGGTGACCCCGCGCTGCGTCGCATCGTCGACAATGAACCCGCGCCCGATCCGTCGGCGCTGGCCCGTCGCGCAGAGCAGTTGATGACGGAGGCGCCGTCCGGCCTCGACCGCGACCGCGCCGATTTCGTCACCGCGCACCTTCGCGCGCTGGCATGCGCAGGCCGCAAATTCGCCGGGGAGCCAGTCGGTTTCGTCGACGAGGTCCGCGCGTATTTCGACGTGACGATCAGCAAGGGCAGCGAGGACGAGTATCGGCAGGCGCACGCGCGTCTGGACGAGGCGCTGGGCGGCAGTGGTTCACTCGCCGACCGCATGCAGGCTCACCGACACCACGACGAGATCCCACCCGAGCGGCTGGCCGAATGCATCGACGCGTTCTCCAGCGCGCTGCGCGACCGCGTGCGCGCGACGTGGCCGCTGCCCGACGGCGAGGTCGTCGACTACGAGGTCGTCACCGACAAGCCGTGGTCGGGCTTCAACTACTACCTCGGCGACTATCGGTCGCGCGTGGCCGTCAACGCCGACCTCAAGCAGCAGATGTCGAACCTGCCGCGGCTGGTGGCCCACGAGTCTTATCCCGGTCATCACACCGAGCACTGCCGCAAGGAGGCGGGGCTGGTCTCGCGGCGCGGGCAGGCCGAACAGAAGATCTTCTTGGTCAACACGCCGCAGTGCCTGATGGCCGAGGGACTCGCGGACCTGGCGCTGCACGCCGCTGTCGGGCGCGGCTGGGGAGCGTGGGCCGCCGAGATCTACGCCGACCTCGGGTTGCGGTTCGACGGGCCGCGGGCCGAGGCATTGGCCGAGGCGTCGGCTGGGTTGCTCTCGGTGCGTCAGGATGCCGCGCTGATGCTGCACGACGAGCACCGTTCTGCCGACGACGTGGCGGCGTTCTTGAAGCGCTGGCTCCTGGTCGACGACGAACGGGCGCGCCAGATGCTGCGGTTCCTGTCGTCGCCGCTCTGGCGTGCGTACATCAGCACGTACGTCGAGGGGTACCGGCTGCTGCGGGGCTGGCTCGACGCCGGCAGCCTCGTCGAACGGTTCACCCGGCTTCTCGACGAACCGCTGATCCCGTCGGCGCTGCGGGGCTGACCCGGGCGATAGGCTGGCGGGCGTGACCACCGACTCCGTGTCCACCTCCGCGCCCGACTACGTCGACACCGCTTCGGCGGCGTTTCGGGCGGCACTCGAGGTGATGGAGTCCGTCGAGCCACGCATCGCCGCTGCGACGCGCAAAGAGCTTGCCGACCAACGGGATTCGCTGAAGCTGATCGCCAGCGAGAACTACGCGTCGCCGGCGGTGCTGCTGACGATGGGCAACTGGCTGTCCGATAAGTACGCGGAGGGCACGATCGGGCACAGGTTCTACGCCGGCTGCCAGAACGTCGACACCGTCGAGTCGGTCGCCGCCGAACACGCCCGCGAGCTGTTCGGCTCGCCGTACGCCTACGTGCAGCCGCATTCGGGCATCGACGCGAATCTGGTCGCGTACTGGGCGATTCTGGCCACCCGTGTTGAGGCGCCAGGCCTGGCGAACGTCGGAGCCAAGCACGTCAACGACCTGTCGGAAACGGACTGGGAGGAGCTTCGCGCCAAGCTCGGCAACCAGCGGCTGCTGGGCATGTCGCTCGACGCCGGCGGCCACCTCACGCACGGCTTCCGGCCGAACATTTCGGGCAAGATGTTCCACCAGCGCAGCTACGGAACCGACCCGTCGACGGGCCTGCTCGACTACGACGCTCTTGCCGCGGCAGCACGTGAGTTCAAGCCGCTGATCCTGGTTGGCGGGTATTCAGCGTATCCGCGGCGGATCGACTTTGCGAAGATGCGCGAGATCGCCGACGAGGTCGGCGCGACGCTGATGGTCGACATGGCGCACTTCGCGGGATTGGTTGCGGGGAAGGTGTTCACGGGCGACGAGGACCCGGTGTCGCACGCTCATGTCACGACGACGACGACGCACAAATCGCTGCGCGGGCCGCGCGGCGGGATGGTGCTGGCATCGCCCGAGTACTCCGACGCTGTCGACAAGGGCTGCCCGATGGTGCTCGGCGGACCGCTGTCGCATGTGATGGCCGCGAAGGCGGTCGCGTTGGCCGAGGCGCGGCAGCCGTCGTTCGGGGTCTACGCGCAGAGGGTCGCCGACAACGCGAAGGCGTTGGCAGAGGGGTTCCTGCGGCGCGGGGCGCGGCTGGTCACCGGCGGCACCGACAACCACATCGTGCTGCTCGACGTGACGTCGTTCGGCGTCACAGGCCGTCAGGCGGAGTCGGCCCTGCTGGACTCGGGCGTCGTCACCAACCGCAATGCGATCCCGGCCGACCCGAACGGCGCGTGGTACACCAGCGGCATCCGGTTCGGCACGCCGGCGCTGACCACGAGGGGATTCGGCGCCGACGACTTCGACCGGGTGGCGGAGCTGGTGGTCGACGTGTTGACGAACACGTCGGCGCAAGGCACGTCGAAGGCCAAATACACGCTGGCCGACGGCACGGCCTCGCGGGTGCATGCCGCAGCCGCAGAACTGCTGGCCGCCAACCCGCTATATCCGGGCCTGACGCTCTGACACATCGACTCTGCGCACAGATCGCGAAAATCGCCCGAATTGCGATCTGGACGCAGAGTCGAGCGGGAAGGGCGCCGGACCGCGCGGCGATTTTACGAAACCCTTAGATTTCGGTTTAATGTAACCCCATGGCACAGAAACCTGTTCTGACACCGCTGATGGCGGAGCTGGAACCGGTGGTGGAGGAGAACTACCGCCGCCATATCGACACCGCCGAGCCGTGGTTCGCCCATGATTTCGTGCCCTTTGACCAGGGCGAGAACTTCAAGTTTCTGGGCGGCAAAGACTGGGACCCGTCGCAGGTCAAGCTGCCCAAGCACATCACCGACGCGCTGGAGATTCTGCTCGTCACTAAGGACAACCTGTCCGCCTACCACCGCGAGTTCGTCGAGCACTTCATCCTCGAGGACTGGTGGGGCATGTGGATCGGCCGGTGGACCGCCGAAGAGACGCTGCACCAAATTGTCCTGCGGGAGTACCTCGTCGTCACCCGCGACATCGACCCCGCGGCCAACGAGGCGGTGCGCGTCCAGCACGTGATGAAGGGGTACCGCGGCGACAACCTAGGCAAGATCGAGACGCTGGTGTTCCTAGCGTTGCGCGAGCGCGAGCACGCGGTGTACTGCCAGCGGCTCGCCGCGCAGATCGACGATCCGACGCTGCGCAGCCTGATGGAGACGATCGCTAAAGACGAAGAACGTCACTTGGAGTTCTTCGAGAATCTGGTACGAGCGTGCGTGCGGCTCGAGCCGGAGGAGACGGTCGCGGCGATTGCTGCCCGCGCCGCCGCGCTTCAGGTTGTGGGCGCCGACATCGACGCATATCAGGACAAGGTCGCGGTCGTCGCCAAGGCGGGCATTTTCGACGAGAACCTGATGCGGCAAGGGATTTCCGATTCGATCGCCTCGTGGGGGCTTTCCGACCGCACGGAACTGGCCGACTTCGTCCGGTAGCTGTTGCTCTTCGCGCAAGCGGCTCATCGCCGACGTGACGGCGCGTTGCAAAGGAGCGGCGCCGCGGCGCGGGTACCGTCGCATCCGATGGCTAGCGACATGCTCTGCTATCCGGGCGGCCCCCGGCCCTCCCACGCCGACCCGCGGGGCCGCGCGGGCTCGAGGAGCAGTCCGTGACCGATCTTCGGACCTTCGTTCTCGACACATCCGTGCTGTTGTCCGACCCGTGGGCCGCAACGCGATTCGACGAGCACGAAGTGGTGATCCCGTTGGTGGTGATCAGCGAGCTGGAAGCCAAACGCCACCACCATGAGCTGGGCTGGTTCGCCCGGCAGGCGTTGCGTCTGCTCGACGATCTCCGCCTTGAGCACGGGCGGCTCGATCAGCCCATTCCCATTGGGGCAGAAGGCGGTACGCTGCACGTCGAGCTCAACCACAGCGACCCGGCGGTGCTGCCTGCCGGGTTTCGCACCGACACCAACGACGCTCGGATCTTGACCTGCGCGGCCAACCTGGCGGCCGAGGGCAAGCGAGTGACGTTGGTGAGCAAGGACATTCCACTGCGCGTCAAGGCGGGTGCGGTCGGGCTCGCGTCCGACGAATACCACGCACAGGACGTCATCGTCTCGGGCTGGACGGGCATGGCCGAGCTGGACGTGTCCGCGGCAGACGTCGATAAGCTGTTCGCCGACGGTGAGATCGATCTGCAAGCCGCTCGAGATCTGCCCTGCCACACCGGCATTCGGCTGCTTGGTGGCGCCTCGCACGCGTTGGGTCGAGTCAACGCGGCCAAGCGGGTGCAGCTCGTCCGCGGCGACCGTGAAGTGTTCGGGCTCCGGGGCCGCTCAGCAGAGCAGCGGGTCGCCCTGGATCTTCTGCTCGACGAGTCGGTGGGCATAGTGTCACTCGGCGGCAAGGCCGGCACCGGTAAGTCGGCGCTGGCACTGTGCGCGGGCCTGGAGGCTGTGCTCGAGCGGCGCACGCACCGCAAGGTCGTCGTCTTCCGGCCGCTGTATGCGGTCGGCGGTCAGGACCTCGGCTACCTGCCGGGCAGCGAAAGCGAAAAGATGGGGCCGTGGGCTCAGGCCGTATTCGACACGCTTGAAGGTCTGGCCAGTCCGGCCGTGCTCGAAGAGGTGCTGTCGCGGGGCATGCTCGAAGTGCTGCCGCTGACACATATCCGCGGGCGTTCGCTGCACGACTCCTTCGTGATCGTCGACGAAGCGCAGTCCCTGGAACGCAACGTGCTGCTGACCGTGCTGTCGCGGCTCGGCGCCGGGTCGCGGGTGGTGCTGACGCACGACGTCGCCCAGCGGGACAATCTGCGCGTCGGCCGCCACGACGGCGTCGGCGCGGTGATCGAAAAGCTGAAGGGGCACCCGCTATTCGCGCATATCACGCTGGTACGCAGCGAGCGGTCGCCGATCGCCGCACTGGTCACCGAGATGCTCGAGGAGATCAGCCCCGCCGCGCTTCCATGAGGGCCGCTGCCAGCACCGCCCGGTAGGCTGCCCGCGTGCCGAGACGAGAAGCCAGCCGCGCCATGCCGTACTGGCTGACGCTGTGCGCCGGGCTCGGTGCGGTGGCGGTGCTGGTGGTCGGCTGGCTCACCGGTCACGTGCAGAAAGCCGGGGCCGACGACGTCAACTGCGCGAAGGTCAAATGCGTGGCGCTCACGTTCGATGACGGTCCCGGCCCCTACACCGATCGGCTGCTACAGATCCTCAAGGACAACGACGCGAAAGCGACGTTCTTTTTGATCGGCAATAAGGCAGCCGCCAACCCGGCCGGCGCCAAGCGCATCGCGGACGCCGGCATGGAGGTGGGCAACCACACCTGGGAACACCCCAACATGACGACGATCCCGCCCGAGGACATCGCCAGCCAGTTGTCGAAGGCCAGCGACGCGATCAAAGCGGCGACGGGCCAAGCGCCCAAGCTGTGGCGGCCCGCCGGCGGGCTGACCGACGACGCAGTGAATAAGGTTGCCGCACAACAGGGTTTGGCCGCGATCCTGTGGGACGTGATCCCGTTCGACTGGATGAATGACGCCAACACCGCCGCGACGCGCTACATGCTGATGACCCAGATCAAGCCCAGCACGGTGGTGTTGTTCCACGACACCTACTCGAGCACCGTCGATCTGGTGTACCAGTTCCTTCCCGTGCTGAAAGCCAACGGCTACCACATGGTGACGGTCAGCCAGATGCTCGGACCGCGCGCGCCGGGAAGCGTGTACGGCGGCCGCGACAACGGGCCGCCCGCGAACGACTTGCAAGACATTCCACCGGCGGAGATCCCGACGCTGTCGAACACACCGTCGCCGACGCCGATGCCGAATCTCCCGATCACCGATATTCCTGGGCAGAACTCCGGCGGCCCGAACAACGGGGCATAGCCTTGCGATTTCGGTGCGTTTGCATGCGCTCAGCGCCGGTTAGCGCACCGAAATCAATGCCCTTCGCGGACTTTCGCCATCGCCAGCACGTCGAGCCGCTTGTCGAGCTCCTCTTCTGAGAGCTTGTCGCCGATCAGCCCGCGATCGATGACGACCTGCCGAATTGTCTTGTGCTCCTTGAGCGCTTGCTTGGCGACGGCCGCGGCCTCCTCGTAACCGATGGCCGAATTCAGCGGTGTGACGATCGACGGGGACGACTCGGCGAGCGTGCGCAGCCGCTCTTCGTTGGCGACCAGCCCGTCGATGCAGCGCTCGGCGAACAGCCGCGAGACATTCGACAGGATCTTCATCGACTCAAGGATGTTGCGGGCCATCATCGGGATGAACACGTTGAGCTCGAACATTCCGAACGCCCCGCCCCATGCGATCGCGGCGTCGTTGCCGACCACCTGCGCTGCGACCTGCGTAACCGCTTCGGGGATAACGGGATTCACCTTGCCGGGCATGATCGAGCTGCCCGGCTGCAGATCCGGCAGCTGGATTTCGCCCAGACCGGTCAGCGGACCCGAACCCATCCAGCGGATGTCGTTGGCGATCTTCGTCAGCGACACCGCGACCGTCCGCAGCGCGCCCGACGCCTCGACGAGCCCGTCACGCGCTGCCTGCGCTTCGAAAGAGTTGACCGCCGAGCGTAATTCGGCCAGACCGGTCTGCTGCTTGAGCACCTCGACGACCTTCTCACCGAAGCCGTCGGGCGCGTTCAGGCCTGTGCCGACCGCGGTGCCGCCGATTGCCAGCTCGCCGAGCCGGGGAAGCGCCGCCCGCACCCTTTCGATCCCTGCCTCGACCTGACGGGCATAGCCGCTGAACTCCTGGCCGAGTGTGACGGGCACCGCGTCCATCAGGTGCGTGCGGCCGGACTTCACCACCGTGCGCCACTGACGAGCCTTGCCATCCAGCGACGCGTGCAGCACCTCCAGAGCTGGAATCACGTCGCGCACAGCGGCTTCCGTTGCCGCGATGTGCGTGGCCGTCGGGAACGTGTCGTTGGAGGACTGCGACATGTTTACGTCGTCGTTCGGATGCACCGTCACGCCATTGCGCGCGGCGATGCTGGCGATCACCTCGTTGGTGTTCATGTTCGAGCTTGTGCCAGAACCGGTTTGGAAGACATCGATGGGGAACTGGTCGTCATGCTCGCCGTCGGCGATCTCCGCGGCCGCGGCGATGATCGCGTCGGCCTTGTCGGCAGACAGCAGCCCGAGATCCTTGTTCACTTGCGCACAAGCGCCTTTCAGCAGACCGAGCGCGCGGATCTGCGCGCGCTCCAGGCCGCGCCCCGAAATCGGGAAATTCTCCACCGCCCGCTGCGTCTGCGCCCGCCACAACGCGTCTTTGGGCACCCGCACCTCGCCCATCGTGTCGTGCTCGGTGCGGTATTCGACGTCACTATCGACAGTCATGTGTTCCCTCTTATTGTCTGGTTAGGGCAGCGGGTAGATGGCGTTCGAGTCGCCGGTGAAGTCGATCGCCGAGTATTCGTTGAGCTTCGACAGCCGGTGGTACGCCTCGATCATCCGGACCGTGCCCGATTTGCTCCGCATGACGATCGACTGCGTCGTGCAGCCGCCGCTGAAGTACTGGACACCTTGCAGCAGATCGCCGTTGGTGACGCCGGTGGCGCAGAAGAACACGTTTTCGCCGGACACCAGGTCCTCGGTTGTCAGCACGCGGTCAAGGTCGTGGCCGGCGTCGATGGCCCTCTGGCGCTCGTCGTCGTCTTTCGGGGTTAATTGGCCCTGGATCGCGCCGCCCATGCAGCGGATCGCAGCGGCGGCGATGATTCCCTCCGGCGTTCCGCCGATGCCGACGAGCAAGTCGGTGCCGGAGTTCGGGCGGCAGGCGGAGATCGCGCCGGCCACGTCGCCGTCGGAGATCAGCCGGCATCGGGCGCCCGCTGCTCGGGCGTCGGCGATGAGCTCGTAGTGGCGGGGCCGATCGAGGATGCAGACCGTCATATCCGAGACGGACAGGTTCTTCACCTTGGCGACCTTGCGGATGTTCTCGCCGATCGGCGCGGTGATGTCGATTGCCTCGACGGCATCAGGGCCGACGGCGATCTTGTTCATGTAGAACACCGCCGACGGGTCGTACATCGCGCCGCGCTCGGCGACCGCGAGCACCGAGATCGCGTTGGGCAGGCCTTTGCTCATCAGCGTGGTGCCGTCGATCGGGTCGACGGCGAAGTCGCAATCGGGCCCGTCGCCGTTGCCGACCTCTTCGCCGTTGTAGAGCATCGGGGCGTTGTCCTTCTCGCCCTCGCCGATGACGACGACGCCGCGCATCGACACGGAGTTCACCAGCTCGCGGATCGCGTCGACGGCCGCTCCGTCGCCGCCCTCCTTGTCGCCGCGGCCAACCCAGCGGCCGGCCGCCATCGCGCCCGCCTCGGTGACTCGCACAAGTTCCAGGGCCAGGTTTCTGTCCGGGGCTTCGCGGCGGGAGGTCATGGCGCCGATTGTCCCAGAACGAGGTTGACGAGCGTGCGCTGGGATACTGGCGACGTGACGATGGAAGACCCGGCACCGCGGCCCGATGTCGCCGGCTACCCGGCTCCGAGGGAACCGAAGTCGCGGCTGCGCCAGGACGGCCGCGACATGTTCTGGTCGCTGGCGCCGTTGGTGCTGGCCTGCGTCGTGTTAGCCGGACTGGTGGGCATGTGCTCGTTTCAGCTGTCGGGTCCCAAGACCGGCCCGGTGCCGTCGTACGACGTGGCTGCCGCGCTGCACGCCGACGCGACGCAGCTGGGCTTCCCGGTCCGGATGCCGAAGCTGCCCGACGGCTGGCACGCGAATTCCGGGCAACGCGGCAACGTCGGGACCTTCGTTACCTCGACCGTCGGGTACCTGGCACCGAGCGGGATGTACATCAGCCTGACGCAGAGCAACGCGGACGAGCAGCGGCTTGTGGCGTCGATCAACAATGATCTGGCGCCGACGGGCGTGCAGAACGTGGATGGTGTTACGTGGGTGGTCTATGAGGGCGGCGAGAAAGCCCAGCCCGTGTGGACGACGCGGCTTGACGGGCCGACCGGCGCCGAGCAGATTGCGATAACGGGTGCGGTGCATGCCGACGAATTCCGTACGCTAGCGGCGGCCACGCAATCGCAGTCGCCACTCCCTGCGCGATAGGAGACCGATGACCGCTCCGGAAGCAGACCTCACCGGCTGGACCCCGTCACCCTTCACCGCCGAGGGCATGACGTACGACGTGTACCGCAAGGGTTCCGGGCCCGGCGTCGTGCTGATCCCCGAGATCCCCGGTATCCATCCGGGGGTCCTGGCATTGGGAAACCTATTGGTGGACAACGGGTTTACGGTCGCGTCGCCATCGCTGTTCGGTACGCCCGGGGCCGCGGCCGTGCGTCCGGGGGCGGTTGCAGTGATGGCGCGGGCCTGCGTGACGCGCGAGTTCATGGCGCTTGCGACGAATGCCGAGCGGCCCGTGACGCGCTGGCTGCGGGCGCTGGCGCGGGACCTGAACGAGAAGACGCCGGGTAAGGGCGTCGGGGTGATCGGACAGTGCTTCACCGGCGGGTTCGCGCTTGCGGCCGCGGTCGACGACAGTGTGCTGGCACCGGTGCTGAGCCAGCCGTCGGTGCCGTTCCCCATCACGGCAAAGCAGCGGCGCGACCCGGGGATGTCCGAGCGCGAGTTGCAGGTCGTCGCCGACCGGGCGGCCAACGACGGATTGTGCGCTCTCGGTTTGCGATTCAGCGGCGACCGGCTGGCGCCCGGCGAACGCTTCAAAACACTCAAGGATCGGCTCGGCGATGCGTTCGAGGTGATCGAAATCGACTCGTCGCCGGGCAACGAGCACGGCTTCGGACGGATGGCACACTCGGTGCTCACCGCCGAGGTTCGTGAACAGGACGGGCAGCCGGCGTACGAGGCCCGCAAGCGCGTCGTCGAGTTCTTGAAGGAACGGCTCGGCTGATTGGCGCGAGCCACAAGCTAGCGCGCGGCTTCGACTTCTTTGTACAGCTCGACGTAGTACGGCAGGCATTCCTGCATCGCCTTCTCGGTCGTATACAGCGGTTCGTAGCCGAGGTCGCGACGGGCCTTGGCCACCGAGAAGTAGTTGTCGAGGTAAAGCCGTTCCACCGCAAGCGGTTCCAGCGGCGGCGCGGGCAGGTTGAACCGGAAATGCAGTCGCTGCCACACCGACATCAAGAAGTGGACCAACCGACCGGAGATGCGCAGCCGCGGCCAATGCTGACCACACGCCTCAACGACCGGACGGGCGAACTCGAACATGTTCACCGGATCGTCGTCGTTGATGAAGTACGCCTGCCCTGGAGCGGTTCCGCCCTCGACGAGATGCTGCGCGGCCAGGATGAATCCGTGCACCAGGTTGTGCACGTACGAATTGTCAAGGCGCGCATCCTTACTGCCGACCAGCACCTTCACCTGGCCGGTGACGATCCGTTCGAAAACCTTACGGAACATCGTCTGGTCGCCGCGGCCCCAGATGCCGCTCGGGCGGATCGAACACGTCAGCAAGCCGTCGACACCGTTCTGCGACAGCACGAACTTCTCGGCGACCACTTTGGTTTCGGTGTACAGGTCGGCGAATCGGTCTGTGTACGGCAGGGTTTCGTCGCCGCCGGAGATTGCCTTGCCGCCGAGCACCACGCTGTTGCTCGCGGTGTAGACGAACCGCTTGACGCCGGCCTTCTGCGCGGCGTGCACCAGGTTCTTGGTGCCCTCGACGTTCACGTCGAACGACCGTTTGCGGTATTCGTCGGTGACGGATTTGCCACCCATCAACTCGATGAGCGCCGCGGTGTGAATGATCGTGTCGATGCTGTCGACCGCGGCGGCTACCGAGTCGGTATCGGTGATGTCGCCGACGACCGTCTCCAGTCGCGGATGGTCAGAGAGCGGAGACGGGACTCGGTCGAATGAGCGCACGTGGTACCCGCGGTCCAAGAGCGTGGCCACCAGGTTGCATCCGACAAAGCCGGAGCCGCCTGTCACCAACACCTTGCCGAGGTCGGTCGTCAATGAAGCGTCAGCCATGCCGGCGAGCATAACTGAAACCTGTTCCAATTTCGAGCGTTCTTGCGAACGAAATTAGGCCGTCAGGTCTCCGGGCCCTCCCGGCCTGCCAACGCATCCTCCACCCGCTTGCGCGCGCCGGCCAGATGCTCTTCGCATCGTTTAGCCAGCTCCTCACCCCTTTCCCAGAGCTTCAGCGACGCGTCGAGGTCCAGTCCGCCTTGCTCGAGAAGGCGAACCACCTCGTTCAGTTCGTCCCGCGCCTCCTCGTACCCCAATTGACTAATGGGTCTAACTTCTGGGTCGCTCATCACGCGTCCTCCCCGGAGCTCACGGCTCCCACGGCACCATCGGACACGCGGATCCGCAGCCGCGTGCCGGCTGGCGCGTCCGCCACCGACCGCAACACCGAGTGGCCGGGCAGCGCCTGCACCACCGCGTATCCGCGCGCCAACGTCGCCGCAGGCCCGAGCGCCGCCAACCTTGCCGACAGGTGCTCGACGCGCTCGGATTCGGCCGACACCAGCCGATTGATATCTCGCCGCGCCGCGGCCCGGGCCCGGTCGATGTCCTCACCCCGCGCGGTGAGCATCGCCATCGGCGCGGCCAGCACCGGCCTGCTGCGCAGCTGCCCAACCAGGCGTTCCTCCCGACTCACCCAATCACGCAACGCCCGAGCGCTTCGGCGGCAGAGATCGTCGAGCAACGCCCGCTCGGCGGCGATGTCTGGCACGATCCGTTTCGCCGCGTCGGTCGGGGTCGCGGCACGCAGATCTGCGACGAGATCGCACACCGGATTGTCGGGCTCGTGCCCGACAGCAGACACCACCGGCGTCGTGCACGCGGCGATCGCACGGCACAACGTCTCGTCGGAGAACGGCAGCAGATCTTCGACGCTGCCTCCGCCCCGCGCGAGCACAATTACGTCGACGTCTGGATGCGCGTCGAGTTCCTGCAACGCCGAAACGATCTGCGGCACCGCGTTCGGCCCCTGCACCACCGTGTTGCGCACCTCGAACCGCACCGCCGGCCAGCGACCCGTCGTCACCGACATCACATCGCGCTCGGCGGCGCTGGCCCGTCCGGTGATCAACCCAATCGCAGACGGCAGAAACGGGATCGGCCGCTTCAGCCGCGGATCGAACAACCCCTCGGCGTCGAGCAGCCGCCGTAACCGCTCGATGCGCGCCAGCAGCTCGCCGATGCCGACCGCGCGAATCTCACTGAGCCGCAACGAGAATGAGCCGCGACCGGTAAAGAACGTCGGCTTCCCGCACACCACCACCTGGGTGCCCTCAGCCAGCCGAACCGGCGCATTGACGACGAGATCCCGCGCGCACGTGACGGTCAGAGACATGTCCGCGGCCGGGTCGCGCAGCACCATGAACACGGTCTTCGAGCCGGAGCGCACGGTGACCTCGGTGAGTTGGCCTTCGACCCACACCGTGCCGAGCCGGTCGATCCACTTGGCCACTCGAGTGGCGACGGCCCGCACCGGCCAGGGGTGCTCCGCGGAGTTCGGCGGCGCGGGTGCGGTCACTTCGCGGAGGCGCGCGTGATCCTGTTGGCCAGCAGCGTCTGGAACGGTGCGCGGGCCTTGGTGGCTTCTTCGTAGGACAGCAGTGCGTCGAGATCCGCGACGCTCAAAGACTGCAGCCGCGCCCGCAACTGCGCCAGCGTCAGGGCGTCGTAGTCGAGCTCGACGGCGATCTCAGGCGCGTCGGCGGCCTTCTTGGTCTTGCTGCCCGACTTCTTCTTCGGCGGGTCCGGCTCGGGCGGGTCGGCCGAGTACAGCGCGAACCGTCCTTCTGTGCGCCGTTCGCGTTCGTCGTCGAGCTGCGTGACGGGCGCGCCCTCGCCGAGATCCTCGTCGAAGGTCGCCCACTCCGGCTGCTCGTCCTTGGGCGGGAACAGCGTGTCGAGCGTTTCATCGCCCTTGATCACCAGCTCAGCGACGTTTTGCTGGAACCGCATGAAGATGTGCGCGGCCTGGCTCACGACGGTCATCGGATACATCAGGATTGTCTGCGGCAGTTTGCGCGTCTCCTCGACGACGGTTGCTGCCGCCCCGACGAGCAGCCGGACCCCATACGGTGCATTCGCCATGGCCACCAGCCTGCCTCAACACTCCCGCATGTCAAAGTCGAGGGGCGGTCCGTACCCTGGTTTTCATGCCGCCGACCGTCAACATGGGAATTCCCGGCGCCGCCGGTGGGGTGGCGCCGCGGCCTTCCGGCAAGCGTGTGTTGCTGGCCGAGCCGCGCGGCTACTGCGCGGGCGTCGACCGCGCCGTCGAAACCGTCGAGCGCGCACTCGAAAAGCACGGTGCGCCGGTGTATGTCCGACATGAGATCGTGCATAACCGCCACGTCGTCGACACGCTTGCGAAAGCCGGGGCGGTGTTCGTCAAGGAGACCGACGAAGTACCCGAAGGCGCGATCGTCGTCTTCTCTGCTCATGGCGTCGCGCCGACCGTTCACGAGTCCGCCGCCACCAGAAACCTGCAGGTGATCGACGCCACCTGCCCCTTGGTGACGAAGGTGCACAACGAGGCAAAGCGTTTCGCGCGCGACGACTACGACATCCTGCTGATCGGGCACGAGGGTCACGAGGAGGTCGTCGGCACCGCGGGTGAAGCGCCGGAGCACGTCCAGCTTGTCGACGGTCCAGACGCCGTCGACGACGTGACCGTGCGCGACGAGAACAAAGTTGTGTGGCTGTCACAAACCACGCTGAGTGTCGACGAGACGATGGAAACCGTTCAGCGCCTTCGTGAACGGTTCCCGAAGCTGCAGGACCCGCCCAGCGACGACATCTGCTACGCCACGCAGAACCGGCAAGTTGCGGTCAAGGCGATGGCACCCGAATGCGAGTTGGTGATCGTCGTGGGATCGCGCAACTCGTCGAACTCGGTGCGGCTGGTCGAAGTCGCGTTGGGCGGCGGCGCGCACGCTGCGCACCTCGTCGACTACGCCGACGACATCGACCAGGCGTGGCTCGACGGCGTCACCACGGTCGGCGTCACGTCGGGTGCGTCGGTGCCCGAGGTGCTGGTTCGCGGAGTGCTCGAGCGCCTAGCGGATTTCGGCTACGACCTCGTGCAGCCGGTGACCACGGCGAACGAGACGTTGGTGTTCGCGCTGCCACGCGAAATCAGGCCGTCGCGCGCTTAGCGCGTAACCATGTGCGCCCCCGCGCCGAGATCGACGTTTTGCAGACGCCTTATCGCTTTTCTTCGCCCTAACGTCGATCTCGGCGATGAAAGTGGAAGATCAGATGTCGTATTCCCAGCTGTCGGCTTCCCACGACCGCGACCGCGACCGGGGGCGCGCAGGCCGCTCGTGGCGCGGTTCGGTGTCGGTGGGGCTCCCTCGATAGCGCACTTGCGAGATCGGATGATGCGACCCATTGGCTCCGCTTGCCAGGGCGGCGCCGTTGCTGCCCGGCCGGCGACGGGCCGGACCATCGTAGGGCTCATACGGGTCGTATGAGTCGTAGCGGCTGCGACGCTCGTGAGGCGCTCGGCGTTCGTAGGGTTCGCGGCGCTCGTATGGATTGCGCGCAGTGCGGGCCGCGGGGCGACGGCGCGGAAGTTCCTCTGCGGGCTCCCACGACGGCGCCGTGCGGCTGCGTCGAGGGCGTTCGGGCGGTAGGTCCTCTTCGATCACCGGGGCGCGGGGACGATGTGGCCGGGCGGGTTCGGTGCGCTTGGTCGCTTTCGTGGCCTTCGCGGGTCGCTGCGAGCGTGTTGGCCTGTCGACCGAGTGGCGGCGCTTCGGGGTGACGTCCTCTTCCTCGTCATCTGCGGACGAGAACATGCCGGAGAGTTTGGAAGTCAGGCCGGCGAAGCGACTCGGCTTCGCTTCCTTGGCGGGTGCATCGTCCTCGGAGGAGCGCGCAAATCCGCCGACGAACCAACGGCCGAGCCCGATGAGCAGCACTGCGCCCGAGGTGAACACCATCAACGGGAACCGCTCGATCAGCGGATACGCACAATTGATGACGATGTCTTTGAGGCCGTTGACTTTGGCGTCGTGGAACAGGAAATAGGCACCCGGCACGCTGACGAACAAGATCATCGGCGGCTGGACGATGGCGGTGAAAATCCCGGCCTGCCGAACGATCAGCACGGCGGCGATGCAACCGATCACGTACAGCGCGGCAAACACATGGGTGAGCTCTTTGCCGCCGCCGGCGTCGAACGCGAAGCCGATGGCCGTCGCGGTCAGTGCGATCAGCACGGCACCCCACCAGGGCACGCCCGGCACATTGGGGTGCACCGACCGACGCTGGGCACTTACCACCGACCGGTCTCGCTGCGCAGACACCCTTAGACCGTACCGGGTCAACCGCAAAGTGACCTGTCAAGCGGACACCGGCGCGCGGATCTGTTTTGCCTAGACTATGGAGCCTGTGAGCCTGAACTTGGGGATCGTCGGGTTGCCGAACGTCGGCAAGTCGACACTGTTCAACGCGCTGACGCGCAACAACGTACTGGCCGCCAACTACCCGTTCGCCACGATCGAGCCGAACGAAGGCGTCGTGCCGCTGCCCGATCCCCGGCTGGCGGTTCTGGCTGAGATGTTCGGCTCAGCGCGCATCGTCGCCGCGCCGGTGACGTTCGTCGACATCGCGGGACTGGTCAAAGGGGCGTCTGAAGGCGCCGGGTTGGGTAACAAGTTTCTGGCCAACATCCGCGAATGCGATGCGATCTGTCAGGTCGTGCGGGTCTTCGCCGACGACGACGTCGCGCACGTCTCGGGCGCGGTGGACCCTGCGTCGGATATCGAGATCGTCGAGACGGAGCTGATTCTCGCGGACCTGCAGACGCTGGAGCGCGCGCTGCCGCGACTGGAGAAGGAAGCCCGGACGTCGAAGGACCGCCGGCCTTTCTACGAGGCTGCGGTCGCGGCGCAGAAGGTGTTGGACTCCGGGAAGACGCTGTTCTCCGCGAGCGTGGATTCGTCGTTGTTGCGGGAACTGAATCTGTTGACGACCAAGCCTTTTCTATATGTGTTCAACGCGGACGAGGCGGTGTTGACCGACGCCGTGCGAGTGTCGTCGTTGCGGTCACTGGTGGCGCCCGCCGACGCGGTGTTCTTGGACGCCAAGATCGAAGCGGAACTGCTGGAGCTTGACGACGAGTCGGCCACGGACCTTTTGCAGTCGATCGGTCAGGAAGAGCGGGGCCTGGATGCGTTGGCGCGGGCGGGTTTCCACACTTTGCGGTTGCAGACGTTTTTGACCGCAGGCCCAAAAGAGGCGCGGGCGTGGACAATTCACCAAGGCGACACCGCGCCCAAAGCTGCCGGGGTGATCCACACCGACTTCGAGAAAGGCTTCATCAAGGCAGAGGTCGTTTCGTACGACGACCTGGTGGCCGCCGGGTCGACGGCCGCCGCGAAGGCCGCGGGCAAGGTCCGGATGGAAGGCAAGGACTACGTCATGGCCGACGGCGACGTGGTCGAATTCCGGTTCAATGTTTGAGATTGAGAACCGACGATTTTGCCGCTCCGTCCAATTGCGGACCTCTGCGAATTAGGTTATCTTTGTTGCTCCAGACTTCGATCGGAGAATTCACGCGTGAATTGGTATTTACGGGCATCGCTTTCGACAATTCGGAAGGCCAGGATGCTGTTGGCGGTCGTCGGTGTTGCGGTGGTGCTTGCGATGGGGTTGGTGACCGCCGCCGTCGGCGATACGCAAGCCCACGCGCAGAACGGCCCGTCGGGCGGCGGGTCCGTCACGGTGCCGCCTGTGACCATGGGGCCGGCGCCGACGAAGCCTGCTGTCCCGTCGGCTTCTCCCTATCACCGACCATCGTGGGGCTGCGGGTCGGCTTTCAACACAATGTGTTGATTCCCTTCGATCCACTAGACGTGTAGGTCGGCGAGGAACGGCATCACGCTAGAATTCTGTACATGACGACGTTGCCCTTAGCCGAAGTTCGCGCGAATCTATCCAAGCTCGTCGACGAGGCCGTGCGCACTCATGAGCGGATCGAGGTCACGCGGCAGGGCCGTCGTGCGGCGGTAATCCTGAGCGCTGACGACTATGACTCGATCATGGAGACGCTCGATATTTTGAGCGACCCAGATCTGATGAAGGAGCTCCGCCAAGGACAGGCTGAAGTCGCGCGCGGGGACTTCTACACACTTGACGACGTGGCCGAGGAGATGCGGGCCCACGGGCGACTGCCCAAGTGACCTATGAGGTGATCTTCTCGCGGGCAGCTCGTAGGGCTCTGTCGGAAGAACTTCCGGAGGCGGTTGCTGCTGCCTGTTTCTAGTTCATCATGGGACCGCTGGCCAAAAACCCTCACCGTGTCGGCAAGCCGCTTCGAAATGAACTCGCCGGAACCTACTCGGCCAGGAGGGGCGAGTTTCGAGTCATCTACGACATCGACGACGACAGGATTCGTGTCGAGGTCATTTCTATTCGTCACCGTCGACAGGCATACCGAACATGAATTGTTGTTCGCCGACGTGTGCCTTGACTGTGACCTGAGCGCTACGCGCGCAAAGGATGCTTGTCGTCGTGGCCGCCGTCGACGTGATTTATGTTGTGGCCGCGACACTCTGGATTCTCGTGGTGCTGACAGCGGTGGCCATCGGGTGCCGCTTGATCGTCAAGATCCGAGCGCGGCGCCGCCGGATGCGTCGGTTGTTCGGTGTTGTGCGCGTACCCCGGCAGCTTGGAAGACGAATTGGCGTGCTCCTGCGGTCGTGTGACCGTGCCGGCAGACCGTACGCGCTTGCGACAGGCAAGAACGCTGCTCTTCGGCTCCACGCGCTCCTCGGCCAAGCACGCTAGGAACTGAAGCTGGCGATTTGGGGTCAATCAAGCGCCGCGCCGCCGTTCTTGAACATCTCGGCCGACTCCACAAGTTTCCGAGTCTGACACATGACGAGGTTATGAACCTTGTTGCGGGAAAGCGCCTTTGGGGGCCAGGGGCTGAGCGCTGTCGACGTGCATCTCCTTGGTTCGGTCCTGTTGGTTCCAGAAGCCAAACTGTGGACTCGAGACGAGCGGCTGTTGGCGGTCAGCCGGGAGATGGGCGTCTTGTTCGAGCAATGACGTCGCGCAAAACGTGCCCGCCTCGCATGCCAGCGGGTAGCCTGGACCGCTCACAGGTTTTGATTGGAGAGTTCACAGGTGAATCGGTATCCGCAGGCAGCACTTTCGACGATTGGCAGGGCCAGGATGCTGTCCGCCGTCTTCGGCGTCGGCGTGTTTCTCGCGATGGGCGCGGTGACCGTGGCCGTCGGCGATAGCGACGCGTATGCGCAAAACCGTCCGACAGGTGGCGGGTGGGAGACGCACGAGCCTGTCACCAAAGGACGCGCCCCGTCGACCCCGGCCATTCGATCGGCCGTGCCCAACCACGTTGCGCCGTGGAGGTGCGGGGGCATTTTCCACCGCCCATGCTGACCGCTCTCAGGACACTGAGCTGACCGTCGCGCTGCAAATCGGCAGCGCGGCATTCATCGTGTGCGACACGAAGCCGTTCGGCGGCGTGATGACCAATGTCCCGATGCGTGGGCATGTGTCGTTGGTCTTCGTGTCGATCACATAGGACTGGACATCCGCGTGCGCGACGTCGCCCGGCGCGAGCGTCAGGTGGTGTGCGGCCGCGGCCGGCCGTCGTGCGACGTGAACCAGCACTCCGCCGGCCGCCGTCACCAGGTCTGCTCCCGGATAGCCAGTAAGCGTGCATTCGTGCGTCGACGAGTTCGTGAACGTCAACAAAACGCGACGCAATAGGTTGGCCGACTGCACGTCTCCGTTGGTGACAGTGAGGTCGTCGTCCGTGCACTGGTCGCCGGGCGTCGGGGGAGCTGACGAAGCCGCCGCCGCAGCGGTGCTCGACGAGGACGGCGCCGCAGAGCTCGTCACGGAACCGGACGCCGACGGTGACGGTGACGGCGGCGCCGCCGTCGGGTCATGAGCCGTGGGATGGGCCGAGCACCCCGCGATCGCGACGAGCGTCAGGAACGTCAGCGTCCGTTTCATCGACTCGCCCTCGTCTCGACCGATCGCGTGCAAACTGAATGTGAGCTGTATGTCGCAGGTCAGTCTGCCGGAAGGGGACCGAACATGAACCCGATTCCGCTCCACAAGCTGCGCGCACGACGTGCCTGGCCGAGCGTCGTCGCAATTACCGCATTGGTGGTCGCCGGGTGCTCGTCGACGAATTCGACTGCGGGGCAAGGTGTTTCGGGAAGCTCGGCTACGTCTGCATCCGCCGCGGCGCAACCGATGGCTGCCGTCGGTATCGAGGCGCCGATCGGGAAGGTTCCCTGGTCGCAGGTGGGCCCAGGGTGGGCCCTCGCCCTGTGGAGCCCGGTGACCCCTACCCATCCCGGCGAGCCGCCGCCCCCGGGCCAGCCGACCTACGAGACCTCCGCCACGACCCTGTATCTCGTCGACCCCGCCGGTGGTCGCTACTTGATCACCGCGTTCCCACCGCCCGGCGACAAGGCCGGTCCGGAGTTGGCCGGCTGGTCGGGAGATGGCAGCCACGCCCTGTTCTACGTGCCGTCCGACCATTCGACAGCCGTCATCGTCGACCTGCACACCGGCGCGCAAACCACGGCTCCCGTCGACGGCCGCCCTCGGTTCACCCTGCCGGAAGGCAAGGCCCTGCTTCTGGAGAGCGACAACGGCGCGTCGACGCTGACGCGGGTGGACCTCGCGGGCCATCACCAGCTGACCTACCCGACGGACAAACTCGGTGGCCGCTTCAACGGGTCATACCTGTCCACGCCCGACGGAACCCGGCTTGTTCTCGGCACGTCGGCAGGTCTCGTCTTGATGGGCAACGACGGAAAAGTCGGCTCGCCGCTGTCGGTCCCCGGATCCAATTGCCGCCCGCTGCGCTGGTGGGACGGCAAGACCGGCGGCACTGTCCTTGCCACGTGCGATGTCAACGTCAGCACGATGCGCCTGTGGCTCGTGCCGATCGGCGGAGGCCCAGCAACCCCGCTCACCGCACCCAACAACGGACAGGACAGCCCCGACCTCAATGACATGAATGCCTGGCATCTGCCGGCAGGCACGTTCGTACAAGCCGCAGGAGGGTGCGGCAGCGAATTCCTGGCGAAGCTCAACGCAAACGGAACCACCACTCCGGTCTCGGTGCCCGAGGTGAACAAAAACAGCAGCGTCCGTGTGATCGGCGTCGACGGCCCGGCGCTGGACCTGCAGGCCGAGGTGTCGTGCGGCCCGGGGCAGTCGTTGCTGCGCTACGACCCGGCCGCCAACACGTCGACCGTGCTGCTCGGGCCGCCCGTCAACGGCGGCGGCGTCGTCGCGACGATTCCGTACCCAGGCCAGGAGTAGCCCGACGCGCGCCAAGTCGTTCCCTACTGGCCGTCTTTGCCTTAACGTGTCGAGCGTGGAGTCACACTCTCTCAACGCCGGCGAGCTCGTACCGGTGGAGGCCCTGCTTCCGGGCGATCCGATCACCGACGTCAACGGTGGCGGCCAGCACTACAAGGTCCTGGAATCCAAATGCGTGTGCGACGGCTGCGTCGTCCTGGAGCTGGAGTCCAAAGCCAACGATCGGTTCCGAGTGATCGAGATGTCGTTTCCGTCGGGCTACGAAGTGGGCAGGTCACACCTTCGTCATTGGTGACGACCTGCTAGACGGCTCTCAGGCGCCGCTCTGTGACGGTGTCGGCTGGGTCGATGCGGTCATTGACCGTCGCCAGCGTGACCTCCACCCGGTCGGCGGCCCGGTCGCACACCCCACGCAGCCGTTGACTCGCGGCGCCGACGTCGTCTGACGCGATGCGCAGATACGCGGTTACGTGGGCCCGGAGCCGATCGATGGTGAATGCCGCTTTCCTGCGCAACCGATCGTCCACCTCGACGGTGACGTAGCCAATCCTCATGCCGCCACCGTAGTAGAAGCGACGACGGCGGAGCGATACCTCGCCGAGATTTGCGGTCGACTAGTCGGCAAGGACCTCGATTTCGTCGCCCAGCTGATACCCCGCCGTCAGGGGCAGGCTGTCACCGCTCCAAAATGAGCCGGCGTCAAACCAATTCGACCGCTTGTGCGTCGACAGCAGGCCCATTTCCTCGTAGGTGATCGCGACGGTCTCCGCGCAGTAAGCGGTCTCGAGGCCCGCTTGCCGTTGGCGTGTCTTCTTCCGATCAGCTCGCTCACGAA
Organism: Mycobacterium sp.; assembly: GCA_035651275.1. Taxonomy (GTDB): domain Bacteria; phylum Actinomycetota; class Actinomycetes; order Mycobacteriales; family Mycobacteriaceae; genus Mycobacterium. The sequence goes on from DASRFZ010000311.1 coordinate 29,588, forward strand.
ACCGCTTGTCCACGAACGGTATTCCGCGAGTGAAGTCGTTCGCCGTCGGAACACGGCCGCGGAACCAGCGACCGGTCAGCCTCATCGTGCTGGGGAACGGGGTGCCGTCCATCCGCGCGATCACTTTGAGCGTGCGGTCTTCCTGCTCGCGGGTCGCGTACGGGGTCAGCTGGCGCATCCAGCACTGCTGGCCGTACTTGTGCATCCACTGCTCGACGGCCTCGCGCGCGTCGTGCAGCTGTACCCCGCGCTGGTGGGTGCCGGTCCACATGTCGACGAGCTTGGCGCCCAGCTCGGCGTGCCACATCAACGGTGGCAGGTCGTCGATTGCCACCGTCATCCCGACGTGGTTGACCGGACTGTTCGTCAGCGACTGGATCGCCCTGTCGGGCCGCGAACGCCCACGAAACAGCCAGATGTCGCCGGTCCGCGTTTCCTCCAGGGCTCGTTCGAGCGACACAGTGTGAGCGTCCACGCTGGCAGCTTAAGCTGAGCCCGATGCGAAACATGTGGAAGTGGATCGGTCTCGCCAGTCTGGTCGGGGTGGCGGCGGGCGGCGTGCTCGTGGCCCGAGATCAGCGACGGCGCAACGCCTACACGCCGGACGAGATCCGAACACGGCTGCACCAGAGGTTGGCCGAGACGAACGGGTCGACCGGCGACTAGTGCGGCACCATGCCCGCGTCGGCGAGCAGCACCTGGCCGGTGATGTAGCTGCCGGCGTCTGATGTGAGTAACAGTGCCGGCCCGACCATCTCGTCCGGTTCGGCGAGCCGCCGCAACAGTGTCTCGTTGGCCGTGGCTTCGATGAACTCCGGCGGATTGTTGCGCATCATCTGGGTGTCGACGGGTCCGGGCGCGAGCGCGTTCACCCGAATACCCTTGGACGCGAAAGCCGCTGCCATCGAGCGCGTCAACGCCATCATCGCGGACTTGCCCGCCGCGTAGAGCGGCATGTGGCCGGCGAACATGAAGGCCGCCGGCGAGATCAGGTTGAGCACCGCGGCGTGCCGACTGGCTTCGAGATGAGGCAGCGCCTCCTGTACGAGGAAGAGCGGTCCGGTTACGTTGACCGACAGCGCCTTCTCCCACGCTTCTAAAGTGATGCCTCCGAACTGTTGCAACAACGACGTCGCGGCGTTGTTCACGACCACATCGATGCCGCCGAACGTCGAAACAGTGTGTTCGACAAGGTGTTTGACTTGGTCGAGGTCGCCCATGTGCGCGGCGACCGCGGCCACTCTGCCCGCTGCGTTCAGTTTCGCTTCTGCTTCGTCGCAGCGGTCCTGTGAACGTCCCGTCACGACCACATTGGCGCCGGCGGCGAGATACCCTTCGGCTAGTGAGAATCCGATGCCGCGTGTAGCGCCGGTGACGATCACCGTCCGGTCGGTGAGGTCGAACAGAGTTCGGAGTTTGTCAGCGTCCATGGCCCATGCCCTCGGGTGCTCGGAGTCGCTGGCTGAAGTCGCCACCGAACATCTGTGATGCCGAAAGGATTTGGGTGCGATTCTCCAGCGCGATCGCAGCCTCGACGTTGGACGCGTCTTGGTTTGCCCGGAAGACCTGTTTGGTCATTTCGAGTCCGAATGGACTGTAGGACAGCAGGACGTCAGCGATTTCCATTGCCCGCGTGAGCAGTTGGTCGTCGTCGACGATCTCGGAGACCAGCCCGATGCGTTCGGCTTCATCGGCTTTGACGCGGCGCGCGGTGAAGATCAAGTCGGCAGCGCGCGTGGTTCCGACGAGTTTGGGAAGCGTGTAGCTGACGCCGATGTCGCAGCCACCGATGCCGAGTTTGATGAACTGAGTGCAGAAGAACGAGGAGCGGGCGGCGATCCTGAAATCGCATGCGGCGGCAATGCCGAGGCCGCCGCCGACCGCCGCGCCGTTGACTGCGGCGATCACCGGCTGCGCCAGCGCCATGATCTTCGGCACCAGCGCGGCGATGAACTCCTGGGTCCGCATCCCCGCGGCAGCGCCGGTGCGGGACTTGGCCGACGGCGCGACCGCAGGCTCGGATAGGTCGAGGCCGGAACAGAAGCCGCGG
>DASRFZ010000312.1:0-5959 GCA_035651275.1 Mycobacterium sp.
CAGCTGGTCCGCTCGTCGTCGTCCTCAGGCGCACGACGCACGTACAGCTCGCCCATCGCATCGAGTCGGCGCGCACAAGCCGCGTTCTCCTCGACCGCGGCCTCGCTCATCGATGCCAGCACACCAGCGTCGTCAGCATAGCGGACTCCGCCTGCCAGCGCCGATGAGGAAACTTCGAACATACTTGCGATAGTAGAGCGGACGGCCGACAAGTCGTCACTTCAGCGTCGTCGGCCTTTCGAATATGTCGTTGAGAGTGACCGACCGCAGTTTCCGGTCGCGGATCAAGTCGACGAAGTGGCCATACACATGCGTGACGGGCGGGTGGTTCAGATGCCCGATCACGACGGTCTGCGGCGTGAAGAACTTGTCAGCGGCCTTGGCGATCGCGCTTTCGCTGATGAGGTTCGAGTCGCCGAGATCGCCCGACCACATCGCCATCACCGTGTAGCCCACGCCGGCAGCGATCGCGTCGACGGTCGAGTTGTGGGCGCCATACGGCGGACGCAGATACGGCCTGGCATCCGTACCGTACGTATTCGTCAAAAAGTCGTGATTCCGGCTGATTTCGTCCATCGCCTGCTTGACCGTCAGCATCGTCAAATCCGGATGGCTGAACGTGTGATTGCCCAATTGGATCTGCCCGGAATCCACCAGCGGACGCAGAAAATCCTTGTTGTCCGTCCAGGAGTGGTTGCGGCCATTCACGAAATAGGTGAATCGCAGCCCGGTGTCCTTCGCGAATTGCGTGTACATCCGCACCACATCGGTGTCGACGCCGTCGTCAAGCGTCAAAGCGAGAGTGTCGCCGGCGCCGGGCAGGCTCCACAGCGTGCCCCTGCCGGGCAGCTTGATCCGCAGCTCGGGAGGTGGCGGCGGCAAGATGCCTGGGAGACGGAACGGCTGCGGCGGCGCCGGGGCGGCGACTTCCTTGGCCGCAGCCATCACGCGCGGCACCGCACCGAGCTCGCAGCGTGCCAATCCGACGCCCGACACAATGGCGACGGCCAGCCCCGCCATGAATTTGCGCCGATCTAATTCCGACACAGGCGCGAACCGTACCAGCAGTAACACCAGAAACATGGTTCACACGCGGAGGGCCCACGTTGCGATTTCATAATGGGCGTGCACGACGACATCGACCTCACCGATTTGGACCGTTTTGCGGCCGGATTCCCCTACCACGTGTTCGACGCGCTCCGGCGGGATTCGCCGGTGTGGTTCCATCCGCCGACGCCGCACTCCCCCGACGGCGAGGGATTTTGGGTGCTCAGCCGCTACGCCCACATCGTCGACGCCGCCGCCGACGCCGCCACGTTCTCGTCGGAAACCGGCGGTGACCGCGAGGGTGGCGGAACGACGCTCGAGGACATGGCGCGCGAGTGGGCGATCGGCGTGCTGCTGAACATGATGGACGACCCCCGCCACGCGAAATTCCGACGACTGCTGACGCCCAAAGTGGCCCCGCGAACCATCGCCGCGATCGAAGAGGACCTTCGCCGACGGGCTGTCGACGTCATCGACGCGGCGCTGGCCAAAGCCGACTGCGACTTCCTTGTCGACGTCGCCGCAGAATTGCCGCTGCAGGCCGTCGCCCAGCTGATCGGCGTGCCCCAGGAAGACCGTCACCAATTGCTGAATTGGGCCAACGTCACACTCGACTACGAGGACCGCGAGGTCGGCGAGGCTACCGAACGTACGCAGCAGGCGTCGGCGGAGATGTTCGAGTACGGCGGCGGCCTACTGGAACTCAAGCGCCGTCAACCTGCCGACGATCTGCTGTCCGTGGTATCGAACGGGCAGATCGACGGTGAACCGCTCACCGACATTGAACAGCACATGTTCTTCAGCCTGATCATCGCCGCGGGCAGCGAAACCACGCGCAACTCGATTGCGATCGGAATGCTCGCTCTCACAGAGCATCCCGACACTCTGGAGCGGATACGGGCGGACCGCTCGCTGCTGCCGGGCGCAGTCGAGGAGATCCTGCGCTGGGCGTCGTCGACTCCCTACAACCGGCGCACCGCAACACGGGACATCGAGCTCGGCGGACAGCAGATCCGCGCCGGCGACAAGGTGACGCTGTGGTGGGCATCGGCGAACCGCGACGAATCGGTGTTCGCCGAGCCGTATGATTTCGACGTCACCCGGAATCCCAACCCGCACTTGGCGTTCGGCCGCGGCACGCACTTCTGCCTCGGAGCAGCACTAGCACGTATGGAGATTCGTGTGGTGTTGGACGCGTTGCTCGACAAGGTGGCCGACGTGTCGTTGACGGGTCCGGTGGAGTACGTGCGGAGCAACAAGCACGCCGGCGTGCGGCACATGCCGGTTCACCTGGCGCCGCGCTAATCCAAATATGCGGTCTGGTTCACCAGTCGCACGGAAGCCTTTCCGTCAGGGTAGAACTCGGCAATCGACAGTGACGCCAAGTCCAGATGCAGCCGGTAAAGGATGCTCGGGCCGGCGTCGAGCGCCATTTGAAGGACGGTCTTGATCGGCGTCACGTGCGACACGACGAGAACTGTTGCGCCGCCGAACTCGGTGATGATGCGGTCGCAGGCCCGATGTACCCGAACCTGCACGTCGGCGAAGCTCTCGCCGTCCGGAGGCGCAATCGTCGTGTCCCGCAGCCATTTTCCGTGTATGTCGGGATCGCGGTCTGCGGCCTCGCTGAATGTCAGTCCCTCCCAGGATCCGAAGTCGGTTTCGATCAGATCGTCGTCGACGACGACATCGAGGCCCAGCGCTTTCGCGGCCGCGGCCGCGGTGTCGTACGCGCGCTGCAGAGGCGACGTTACGACGGCGGCGATTCCTCCGCGCCGGCCGATGTATTCGGCAGCGGCCTCGGCCTGACGCCGACCCAAGTCCGTCAGCGCCGGGTTGCCACGGCCGGAGTAGCGGCGCTGCACCGACAGCTCAGTTTGCCCGTGGCGCAACAGCAATAGCCGGGTCGGTGCACCCTGCGCCCCTGTCCACCCCGCAGGGTTCGACGCAACCGCGGCGGCAGCGTCCATCGCCTCGTTCGCAAGCCGGTCGGCGTGCGAGTTCTGCTCTCGCGGAATCCAGGTGAACGAGACCCGATCGAAACCCGCCACCAGATTGCGGGCCTCCCAGTGCAGGTTCGCGATGTCCGGGTTCTTCACCTTCCACCGGCCTGACATCTGCTCGACGACGAGCTTGGAATCCAGCATCGCGTCAACCTCAGTCGCACCAAGTCGCGCCGCCTCCGTGAGACCTGCTATCAGGCCACGGTATTCGGCGACGTTGTTGGTGGCGACGCCGATTGCTTCCTTGATTTCGGCCAGCACAATCGCATGGTCGGCGGACCGCACCACCGACCCGAAACCCGCTGGGCCCGGGTTGCCACGCGAGCCGCCGTCCGACTCGATGATGACTTTCATCCGATCCTCAACAGGATGGCGCGGCACTCGGGGCACCTCAGCACGTCGTCATCAGCCGCTGCAGAAATGCGGGCCAATTCCCCGCGGTCAAGCTCGATTCGGCATGCGCCGCAGCGCTTTCCCTGCAGCAGCCCTGCGCCGACGCCGGCAGACGTGCGTTGCCGTTCATATAGTGCGACGAGATCGGGGTCCAGCCCTGCCATCAGTGCGGTCCGCCGCTGCGAGCGCTCGGAAACTGTCGCGTCCATCTCGGCCAGCGTGCCCTCGCGAGAGCTCTCGACCGCAGCGAGGTCGCCCTGCAGTGCCTCGATTGCTTTGAGTTCGCGGCTTTGGTCGAGTTGCAGCTCCTCTCGCCGCTCCATCACCTCCAGCAGGGAATCCTCCAGGCTTGCCTGGCGGCGCTGCAACGTCTCGAGCTCGTGCTGTAAGTCAGTGAGCTGCTTGGCATCTGCTCGGCCCGAAGTCAGCAGCGAGCGATCTCGCTCTTCACGCTGGCGCACCGCATCAATCTCCGACTCAAAACGCTTGACTTGCTCCTCCACGTCCTCCAACGCCAACTCAAGAGCGGAGACCCGATCGGTGGCAGCGGCATGTTGTGCCCGCACCTCCTCGTGGCGCTGAAGTTCGGGCAGATGCGCACGGCGATGCGCGATGCGTGCCAGTTCGGCGTCGATCTCGACGACGTGGGCGAGCACACGTTGTTGCTCGACGGGAGCTTTCATCAGGTGATGTCCTCGACATTCCACGGGTCGGTCCGGATGTTGGACACCCGGACGGTCAGCGAATCGCTGAACCGCGCGCGCAGCAACCCGGCCGCCTGTCCGCACCACGGGAATTCGCTTGCCCAGTGCGCGACGTCGACGAGTGCCACGTCAGATGCGCGCCGATGTTCGTCGGCCGGGTGATGACGCAGATCTGCGGTGACGTAGACGTCGACGTCCGCAGCCGCTACGTCCTCGAGCAGCGAGTCGCCCGCTCCCCCGCAGACCGCGACGCGCGAAACCTGTGCGTCCGGATCACCGGCGACGCGGACACCCCAGGACGTCGCCGGTAACACCCGTTGCACTCGGGAGGCGAACGTGCGCAACGGTTCTGGTGACGGCAACGAGCCGATCCTGCCGAGTCCCACATCACCAGGCAACGGCGCGAGCGCGAAGACATCGAACGCCGGTTCCTCGTACGGGTGTGCGGCGCGCATCGCGGTCAGCACCTCGGGCCGGGCCGCTGCAGGCGCGATCACCTCGACGCGATCTTCGGTCACGCGTTCGACGGACCCGATGCTGCCGATCGCCGGAGTCGCACCGTCGTGGGGCAGGAACTGTCCGGTTCCGGTCACGCTCCAACTGCAGTGCGAGTAGTCGCCGATGCGCCCCGCGCCTGCGTCGAACATCGCTTCGCGCACCGCATCTGCGTTATCCACAGGGACGAACACCACCCACTTGTCGAGCGCGGGCCCGTCGGAAAGCGGAGACAGCACGCCCTCGACGGTCACTCCGAGCGCTTCCGCCAGCGCGTCGGACACGCCGGGTGATGCCGAATCGGCATTGGTGTGCGCAGTGAAAAGTGAACGCCCGCTTTGGATTAGCCTGTGGACGAGCCAGCCTTTCGGCGTGCTGGCCGCGACAGTATCCACCCCGCGCAAGAGCAGCGGATGGTGCGCGAGCAGCAGCCCGTCGTCGGGCACCTCGGCGGCGACCTCTGGCGTTGCGTCGACGGCGACTGTCACCTCACTCACCTGGTCGGCTGGGTCGCCGCACACCAAACCGACCGAATCCCACGACTGCGCCAACCGCGGCGGATACGCCTCGTCGAGCACGTCGACGATGTCGCTCAGCGACACACTCACGACAGGATCTCCTCAAGGGCCGCAACCAACGACGGCCACTCCGGTCGCACCGCGGCACGCAGGAATTCCCCGTCGAGGCCGACGAAGGTGTCGCACCGGCGCACGGCAATGCCGTTGGCGGCCAGATGTTTTCGCGCTAAGTGCGCGTCGGGTACCTCAAACAGCACGAACGGCGCCTGACCGTCGACCACGCGTACGCCGATTGCGCTGATGGCGTCGACCATCTCGGCACGCATCGCCACCAGCCGCCGGGCTTGTTGGTTGGCCTCCGCGACCGCGTCGGGGCTATTGCAGGCAGTCAGGGCTTCGAGTTGCAACGTGCCCAACGGCCAGTGCGGGCGCGTCGTCGCCAACCGGCGCAACACCTCCGGCGAGCCCAATGCGTACCCGACGCGCAGGCCCGGCAGCGCCCACGTCTTGGTCAGGCTGCGCAGCACCACCACGTCGGGCAGCGACTCCGCGGTCAGCGACTCGGGCTCGGCGGGAATTGCGTCGGCGAACGCCTCGTCGACGACGACGATCCGGCCGGGACGGCGCAGCGGTTTGATCTGCTCACGGGGGTGCAGCACCGATGTCGGGTTGGTGGGATTGCCGACGACGATCAGGTCGGCGTCGTCGGGGATGGCGGCGCTGGCGAGGGTGAACGGAGGCGGCAGCACGACGTGGTGCACGGGAACGCCGCCGGCCGCCAGCGCCGCGTCGGGTTCGG
>DASRFZ010000313.1:0-16593 GCA_035651275.1 Mycobacterium sp.
TGTGCATTCTCAACGGCCAGCTGCGCCCGGTGCTCGTCCGCGATCGCAGCATCGCCAGCACCGTGCCGACCGCGGAGAAAGCCGATCGCGCCAACGCCGATCACATCGCCGCTCCGTTCGCCGGCGTCGTCACCGTCGCAGTGGCTGAAGGCGACAAGGTGGAGGCGGGCGAGAGCGTCGCGACGATCGAGGCAATGAAGATGGAGGCGGCGATCACTGCGCCGAAAGCGGGCACCGTGGCTCGCATCGCGGTGTCGGCGACCGCGCAAGTCGAGGGTGGCGATCTGCTGATGGTGATCAGCTGACCCGGATCATCGCGGGAAGCGTCGGCGGCCGCCGAATCGCGGTCCCGGCCGCAGGCACTCGCCCGACGAGTGACCGCGTGCGCGAAGCGTTGTTCAACACACTCACCGCGCGGCTCGATTTCGCGGGCATCGCGGTGCTCGACCTCTACGCGGGATCAGGGGCGCTGGGACTTGAAGCGCTGTCGCGGGGAGCGACACGGGCGTTGTTCGTTGAGGCCAATCCGCGTTCCGCGACGGTGATCGAACGCAACGTGGCGACGCTCGGACTCACCGGAGCGACGGTGCTTGCGCGTTCGGTCGCCGACGCCTTGAAGGTGCCCGGCGACCCGGTTGACCTGGTGCTGGCCGACCCGCCGTACGACACCAGCGTCGACGACGTGAACGCGGCGCTCCGAGCACTTGGCGAAAACGGTTGGAGCGCAACAGGAACCGTCATCGCCGTCGAGCGCGGCACGTCGTCGCCGCCGTTGGCATGGCCCGGTGGGTGGACCCTATGGCGCGCGCGTCGCTACGGCGACACCAGACTCGAGATCGCCGAACGGGACTGACGCGCTGCTACCGCAGTGTGCTTTCAGACCGCCGGCTCGTCGGCCGGGCCCAGAAAACTTGCCATCATGACTCGAGCACGAGAAATTCTGCTCTTGACCGTCTGCACGGGGATTCCCTCGTGTACCGCGATCTCGTGGTAGCTGAAATCACCGTAGATCCGCAAGACGAGCGCGCACCGGAACACACCCGGCAGTTTGAGCAGCGCGTCCTGCACGCGCTGCGCCTCGGCAACCCGGTCTCCGGGATCTGCCCATGCGCATGCAGTTTCCGGGCCGCAAACGGGTGTCGGGCCGCGCTGGCGAACGACTGCCAATGCTGCATTGGCTGCGATACGGAACAACCACGTCGAGAACCGGGATTCGCCGCGGAAGTGGTCGATGCTCTGCCACGCCGACGCGATTGCCTCCTGGAATGCGTCTTCGGCGTCGTCGCAATTGCCAGTGATCCGCAGACATACGCTCCACGCTGGTCCGCGGTTACGTCCGAGCAGCTCGATGAACGCGTTCTGGTCGCCGTCACGAATGCGCCTCAGGAGCATGGACTCTCCGGCGTCGACCGCGGCAAGCGTCTTGGTTGCCGTGTCGAGCCGCTGTGCGGCGAGAACCCCCGCGATGATTGGGCTACTTTAAGGCGGCAGCAACTTCTTTACCGGGGTTTCGCGCTGATTGGGCAACGCCACGGCTAATTCGATGACGCTTTGCAGGCTGGGAGACCGAGCCCAAACGACTGTGGATTTTCACCATAAGAGATTGGAGCTTGCTGGGAACATCCTGGGCGCCAAACGCCTCACACCTCTGTGAATCCCATCAATCCCTGAGGAGAAGTTATGTCGACCCATGCTCCCGGCCCAAGCTCAGCCGAACCAGGCGCTACGCATCCCGCAGATGCCGCTGACTCCGCGGCCCTGAAACGACCTGGCGGTGTGACGGCTGCGGGAATCATCGCCATCATCTGGGGCGCTTTTAGCCTCCTATACGGCCTCGTCGGCGCGTTCTTCGCGTGGATGACATCGCAGGAAGACCGCAGAACAGGCACCAGGATGGAAACGTTCGGCAGCACCAGCACGGCGGCGAACTACATCTGGGCGATCGCCGTCATCATCTTGAGCGGGGCGATGATTTGGGGCGGCATTGTCGCTCTGCGCGGCAGGACCAACAAGGTTCTGGTCGTCTCGGCAGTGGTGCTCGTCGTCGTGAACATCATCTCCCTCATCTTGTTCGCTTCGACGGGATCCGGAAGTTTCGCTCCTCCGATCCTCGGCATCGTCCTGCCGTGCCTGCTCTTCGCGCTCGTGCGGACACAACAGGCCAAGCAGTGGTTCCTCGCGCGAGGGGGCGTGGCCATCTAGCGGACGGGGGACTGCGATAGCGTCGTCGTCCATGAGCGGCGCGGTCTGCCCGGGATCCTTCGACCCGGTCACGCTCGGGCACGTCGACGTCTTCGAGCGCGCGGCCGCCCAGTTCGACGAGGTGATCGTTGCGGTCCTGGTCAACCCCAACAAGGCCGGCATGTTCACAGTCGACGAGCGCATCGCGATGATCGAAGAGACATGCGAGCACCTGCCGAACCTGCGCGTGGAGGCCGGCCAGGGGCTCGTCGTCGATTTCGTGAAGTCGCGGGGCTTCACGGCGATCGTCAAGGGCCTGCGCACCGGCACCGACTTCGAATACGAGCTGCAGATGGCGCAGATGAACAAGCACATCGCCGGCGTCGACACCTTCTTCGTCGCCACCACCCCGCAGTACTCGTTCGTGTCGTCGTCGCTGGCGAAGGAAGTCGCCGGACTCGGCGGCGACGTGTCCGCGCTGTTGCCCGAGCCGGTGAATCGGCGGCTGGCTGCCAAGCTGCGAGCAGGCTGAGGCACGCACTTTCGGCGCGCTGAGACGCGCTGACCGCGTCTGACCGCGCCGAAAGCGCCCAGCAGTTTCCGCCCGACCGCTTGCGGGTATCGCCAGAAGCACTGGCGCACAGCCCATTCGCACCAGTCGATTCCCATGCTCAAATCGGAGGTAAATCAGTCGTGCCCGAAGTCACCTCGACCGAAGACGTCGTCGAATTTCTGAAAGCCCAGCACAACCTGATCAAGGACCTGTTCGACGAGGTGTTCCACGCGTCAGACACCAAGGCCCGTCAGAAGGCGTTCGTCGAGCTTCGCCAGCTGCTCGCCGTGCACGAAACCGCCGAGGAAATGGTGGTTCACCCGCGCGCCCGCCACGAAATGGAGGCCGGCGACGAGGTCGTCGACGCGCGGCTGCACGAGGAGCATGAGGCCAAACAGCAGCTGCAGAAGATCGAGAAGATGGACGTCGGGTCGCAGGAGTTCATCGATGCCCTGACGGATTTCCGAAGCGCGGTCGTCGAGCACGCCGAGCGCGAGGAGACCGAAGAGTTCAACCGGCTGCAGCGCGAGCTCGACGAAGAGGACTTGCGGCGGATGGCAGGCGCGGTACGCGCGGCGGAGGCGATCGCGCCCACACGGCCCCACCCCGGCGTGGAGGCGGCGACGGCAAACTTCGCGCTCGGGCCGTTCGCGTCGATGCTGGACCGGGCGCGTGACGCCATCCAAAGTGCGCTGAGGTAAGACACACCGGCCGAATCTCCCCAGTCACAGACGTAACACCAGGCACACTGGTTACAACGACTAGGCCTGGAGGGTTGCGCCGTGTACCGAGTTTTTGAAGCGCTCGACGAACTGAGCGCCATCGTCGAAGAAGCGCGCGGTGTGCCGATGACGGCCGGATGCGTCGTGCCGCGCGGCGACGTGCTGGAGTTGATCGACGACATCAAGGACGCGATTCCCGGCGAACTGGACGACGCCCAGGATGTCCTCGACGCGCGCGACACGATGCTGCGCGAGGCCAAGGACCACTCCGAGTCAATGGTGTCGACGGCCACCGCCGAGGCCGATTCGGTGCTCGACCACGCCCGCACCGAGGCGGACCGGCTGCTCGCCGAAGCCAAGTCGCAAGCCGATCGGATGGTCGCCGAGGCGCGCGCTCACTGCGAGCAGATGGTCAACGGCGCTCAGGAGGAGGCGAACCGCATCAGCGCAACCGCCCGTCGCGAATACGAAGTCATGACGACGCGCGCGAAGAGCGAGGCGGACCGGCTCATCGAGAACGGCAACATCTCCTACGAGAAGGCCGTGCAGGAAGGCATCAAGGAGCAGCAGCGGTTGGTGTCGCAGACCGAGGTCGTGCAGACCGCGAAGGCGGAGGCCACGCGGATGATCGACACCGCGCACGCCGAGGCCGACCGGTTGCGCGGCGAATGCGACATCTACGTCGACAGCAAGCTCGCCGAGTTCGAGGACTATCTCAACGGCACCTTGCGCTCGGTCGGCCGTGGCCGTCACCAGTTGCGCACGGCGGCCGGGACGCACGACTACGCGCAGCACGCCTGAGCAATGAGTGCGGTCTAGCTGTTCGCGCCACAGGTGGGGATGATGAGCGGGTGGTGCTCAGCCCGGAATCGACGAACGGTGGGCCGCGCGCGCCGCTGACGGTGACCGGACCGGTGCCCTACATCGACGGCCGGTCGGGCAGCCGCAACCCGTTTCCGCCGATCGCGGACTACGGGTTCCTGTCAGATTGCGAAAACACGTGCCTGATCTCGTCCAGCGGCGCCGTCGAGTGGATGTGCGTGCCTCGGCCGGATTCGCCCAGCGTGTTCGGTGCGATTCTCGATCGCTCTGCGGGCCATTTCCGGTTGGCGCCCTACGGCGTTTCGGTGCCGGCGGCACGGCGATATCTCCCGGGCAGCCTGATCCTGGAGACCACCTGGCAGACCCACACCGGCTGGCTGATCGTTCGCGACGCACTGGTGATGGGTCCGTGGGAGGACTTCGGCATGCGCTCGCGCACCCACCGCCGCACGCCGATGGACTGGGAGCCCGAGCACATGCTGCTGCGCACCGTCCGATGTGTCAGCGGCACAGTCGAATTGGTGATGAGTTGCGCGCCGTCGTTCGACTACCACGACGACAGCGCATCGTGGGAATTCTCGGGTCCGGCGTACGGCCAGGCGGTCGCGCAGGCCAAGAAGAACCCCGACCAATACCCAAGGCTCACACTGACAAGCGACCTGCGGATCGGCCTCGAGGGCCGCGAAGCTCGCGCGCGCACCAGGATGACGGAGGGCAGCGAAGTCTTCGTCGCATTGAGCTGGTCGCGCTATCCGCCGCCTCAGGCGTACAAGGAGGCGGCCGAAAAGATGTGGAACACCACGGAATTCTGGCGCCAGTGGATCAACATCGGCGACTTCCCGGACCATCCGTGGCGGTCGTACATCCAGCGAAGCGCGTTGACGCTGAAGGGGCTGACCTACGCGCCGACGGGAGCGCTGTTGGCTGCACCGACGACGTCGCTGCCGGAAACGCCTCAGGGAGAACGCAACTGGGACTATCGCTACGCGTGGGTGCGTGACTCGGCGTTCGCCTTGTGGGGGCTGTACACGCTCGGTCTGGACCGTGAGGCAGATGATTTCTTCTCGTTCATCGCCGACGTGTCGGGCGCCAATGACGGCGAACGCCAGCCACTGCAGCCGATGTACGGAGTCGGCGGCGAGCGCACGCTCGACGAACGCGAATTGCATCATCTGTCCGGTTACGACGGCGCGCGTCCGGTGCGGATCGGCAACAACGCGTATGAGCAGAGCCAGCACGACATTTGGGGCGCGATGCTGGATTCGGTGTACCTGCACGCGAAGTCGCGCGACCAGATTGCGGACGCGTTGTGGCCGGTGCTGAAAAACCAAGTGGAAGAAGCGATCGAGCACTGGCGCGAACCTGACCGCGGCATCTGGGAGGTGCGCGGCGAGCCGCAGCACTTCACGTCGTCGAAGGTGATGTGCTGGGTGGCGTTGGACCGCGGCGCGAAACTTGCCGACCTGGAGGGGGAACGGGCCTGCGCTCAGCAGTGGCGGGCGATCGCCGAGGAAATCAAGGCCGACATCCTTGCCAACGGGCTGGACTCGCGCGGAGTGTTCACGCAGCACTACGGGTCGGACGCGTTGGATGCCTCGCTGCTACTGGTGCCGTTGACCCGGTTCCTGCCGCCCGACGATCCGCGGGTACGCGACACAGTGCTGGCGATCGCCGACGAACTCACGCGCGACGGGCTCGTGCTGCGTTACCGGGTCGAAGAGACCGACGACGGGCTGTCCGGCGAAGAGGGTGCGTTCACGATCTGCTCGTTCTGGCTGGTGTCGGCGCTGGTGGAGATCGGCGAGCTGCTGCGCGCCAAGCGACTGTGTGAGCGGCTGCTGTCGCTGGCCAGTCCGCTGCACCTGTACGCCGAGGAGATCGACCCGCGCACCGGCCGGCACATGGGTAACTTCCCGCAGGCGTTGACCCACCTGTCGTTGATCAACGCGGTGGTGCACGTGATCCGCGCCGAGGAGCAGTCGGACTCGACCGGCGGCTTCCAGCCCGCCAACGCCCCGATGTAGTTCACTCAGACAGCGCGGCGCGGATGAAACACCCAGCCGCGCAACAGAACAAAGCGCACTGCCGTCGCGAGCAGGTTGGCGCTGACGAGGACTGCGAGTTCCAAGCCGCGATGCGGTTGGCTCACCAGCACGTGCAACCCGGCCAGCGATCCGCTGGTGATCGCAAGCGCAATGCCGAAGACGATCAACCCCTCGATCTGGTGCCGGGCCGCAGCACCCGCTCCGCGCACACCGAACGTGAAGCGGCGGTTCGCAGCGGTGTTGGCGACCGCAGTGAGCAACAGGGCCAGGAAGTTCGCGGCCTGCGACCCGACCGCGGGATGCAACCCGAGGAACAGCAACAGGTACGCGATCGTGCAGGCCACTCCGACTGCCGTGAATCGCACGGCCTGGCGCAGCAGCGATCCGGGTGCGGCAGATGCGCACGATGAACCGAGCTGAGCGGCCAGCATTTGCACCGGAATGGCTCCCGTCGCAAAGCCTTTCAGCAGGCGGGCGATGCCCTTGAGGTCGGCCGTGGCCGTTGCGACGATGTCGACGCGGCTGTCGGGATCGTCGACCCAGTCGACCGGCACCTCGTGGATGCGCAACCCGCTGCGCTGGGCCAGCACCAAAAGCTCGGTGTCGAAGAACCATCCGGTGTCCACGACGTGAGGCAGCAACCGGTGCGCGACGTCGGCGCGGATGGCCTTGAACCCGCACTGCGCATCTGAAAAGCCAACGGCCAGAGTTGATTTCAGTAGGAAGTTGTAGCAGCGGGAGATGACTTCGCGCTTGGCGCCACGCACTACGCGCGACCCGCGAGCCAAGCGCGAGCCGATGGCCAAGTCGGAGTGGCCGGATACCAGCGGAGCGATCAGCGGGGCCAGCGCCGCCAAATCGGTCGACAAGTCGACGTCCATGTAGGCGAGTACCGGTGCATCGGACGTCGACCACACCGCGTGCAACGCCCGTCCGCGGCCCTTCTGCTCGAGCCGCACCATCCGCACGTCGGGAAGTTCGGCGGCGAGGCGCGCGGCGATCTCGGGAGTGGCATCGGTGCTGGCGTTGTCGGCAATCGTGATCCGCGACGTGAATGGAAAGTGGTGCTGCAGGTAGTGGTGCAGCCGATGGACGGAGTTGGCCAGATCGGCTTCCTCGTTGTAGACGGGGACGACCACGTCGAGGACAGGGACTCCCGCCGAGCGTGCGAGCGTGGCGGCGTTGGGCCGAGGGCGGATGCCGGCGTCGACGTGCAGGGCGAGGTCTGTCATGACGCCCATCGTCTCGACCCCTGGTGGGAGCACCGTTGGTCCAAGCTATGTGTCGGCTATGAAACATTCGCGGAGTCTGTCGCACCTAGGAGAGGTCGTACAGCGTGACGTCGTCGACCGTGTGAGCTGGGAAGTTCGCCTTGACCCACGACGCAATCTCGGCCGACTCCCGGCTGCCGCCGGACCCTCCGCGCATCGGGCCGCGCATCTCGCCGATGAAGTAGTGGATCTCCCGCGCTGCCACCAGTTTCTGGAACTGCTCGAACGTCGGCGCAGGGTCGGTGCCGTTGAAGCCACCGACTGCCATCACCGGCGTCCCTGTCGCCAGCTGATATCCGGCGGCGTTCGTCGACCCGATGGTCGCGGCCGTCCACGTGTACCGGTCGGCGTCGGTCGTCAAGGTCCCCACCAGTGCGGGCGAGACGTCGGGCGCGTCGAGAAACCCGCCGAAACCGAATCCCCGTGACGGACCCACCCCCGGAATCGCGCCGTGGTGAGCGGTGGCGGCCGTTGCCACCGAATACGCGGCCGGCCCGGCAAGGCACGCGACGGCGGCGACGACCGCGACGGCGCGGCTGACGACGGTGGGCAGCCGACTGGCGACGAGCAACAGCACCGCCGCACCCACACCGGCGACCGCGATGATCCCACGTAGCCATGGCAGCCAACTCGCATCACTGCCGAGCAGCACGCAGGCCAGCACCGCGGTCAGCAGCACCGCGCCGGCGAGGGCGGTGGCTGCTCGGATGTCGGCCCGTCGACGCCACAGCAGCGGTGCGCCGATCCCGATGGCCGCCGCCACGGCTGGTGCCAGCGCGACGGTGTAGTAGGGATGGATGATTCCGTTGGAATAAGACAACACCGCACCAGTGACGACCAGCCAAGTGCCCCAGAGCATTCCGGCGCCCCTGATCGCGTCGGTGCGCGGCGCGTGCCACGTGATCACCAGGGCCGCGGCGATGCAGATGATGGCCGCCGGCATGAGCCAGGCGATCTCATTGCCCATCCCGTCGTCGAACAAGCGGCCCCAGCCGGCATCGTGATTAGGATTGCCAAGGCCGCCGGTTTCATTTCCGGTCAGTCGGCCAAACCCGTTGTACCCCAATGCCAATTCGACGACGCTGTTGTGCTGAGAGCCACCGATGTAGGGACGACGGTCCGCGGGCCACAACGCAACCACCACGAGATACCAGCCGCCGGACAACACCATCGCGACGACCGCCCCCAGCGCCCGCCACACGCGCGTGCGCAGCGGAGCGTAGGCGGTCACCAGGTACGCCAACGCGAACCCTGGCAACACCAGAAATGCCTGCGCCATCTTGGCCAGGAATGCGAAGCCGACCGCCGCCCCGGCCAACGGCAACCACCAACGGCTGCAATCCTTTTCGCAGCCGCGCTGAACGCAGTACGCCGCGGCGACGAGCAGCAGGACGAGCAGGGCATCGGGATTGTTGAACCGGAAGATCAGCGTCGCGACTGGCGTCAGCGCCAGCACCGCACCCGCCAACAGCCCGGCTGCGGGGCCATTGAGACGGCGCACCGCCGCGTACATCAGCGCTACCGCGGCGACTCCCTCGAGTGCTTGCGGCACAAGCACACTCCACGCGTTCAGCCCGAAGAGGCGAACTGACGTGTCCATCACCCACAGCGCACCCGGCGTCTTGTCGACCGTGATCGCGTTGGCGGCATCGCTGGAGCCGAACAGGAACGCGGTCCAGTTCTGTGAACCCGCTTGCACCGCAGCCGAATAGAAGCTGTTGGCCCATCCGCTGGCCGACAGGTTCCAGATGTAGAGCGTCCCGGTGGCGATAAGCAGGACGACGAGCGCGACCCGGTGTCTGGCTGTCGCCGTCATGCTTGTGGCAGCCGCACGGTGAACACGGTGTCGCCGGGGACGCTGCGCACCTCGATCGTCCCGTGATGCGCCTTGACCACCGCCGAGACGATCGCCAGCCCCAGGCCTGTGCTGCCGTCACGACGTGAGCGCGACGTGTCCCCGCGGGCGAAGCGTTCGAAGATCTCCGGCTGCAGCGCGGCCGGAATCCCCGGGCCGTTATCCGTCACCGTCAGCACTG
The DNA here is from genome assembly GCA_035651275.1 of Mycobacterium sp. Taxonomy (GTDB): domain Bacteria; phylum Actinomycetota; class Actinomycetes; order Mycobacteriales; family Mycobacteriaceae; genus Mycobacterium. The sequence continues at coordinate 9,631 of DASRFZ010000313.1, forward strand.
CGCTGGCGTCACCGTCCGACGCCAGCGACGTCGTCACCGACGTCCCCGCGGGCGTGTGCGTCCGCGCGTTCGCCAACAGATTGACCAGCACCTGCTGCAGGCGCGCGCCGTCGCCGGTGACGACCACCGGTTCGTCGGGCAAGTCCAGCGACCATTCGTGATCCGGGCCGGCGACGTGGGCGTCGGCGACCGCGTCGACGACAAGTTGCGACAAGTCCACCGGCTCGCGTTGCAGCGGGCGCCCGGTGTCCAGCCGCGCCAACAACAACAAGTCCTCCACCAGATGCGTCATCCGGCCGGCCTCCGACTCGACGCGGCCCATCGCGTGGGCGACGTCGGCCGGGACGTCGTCGCGCCGGCGCTGGGCCAGCTCGGTGTAGCCGCGGATCGCCGTCAGCGGGGTGCGAAGCTCGTGGCTGGCGTCGGCGACGAACTGCCGCACCCGCATCTCGCTGGCGTGCCGGGCGGCCAGCGCGTCGGAGATCCGTTCGAGCATGCGGTTCAACGCCGTCGCGAGCTGACCCACTTCGGTGTGTGCGGCCGCGGGATCCACCGCGACAATCGGCGTCGGCAATGTCACCTCGCCACGGTCGAGTTCGAGGTTGGCGACGTCGCGGGCGGCCGCTGACACGCGTGACACCGGGGCCAACTGACGGCGGATGATCACGATGCCCGCGAGGATCGCCGCGGCCAGCGCAATGCCGGCCGCGATCGCGAAGATCACCGCGACCGACAGCAGCGTGTTGTCGACGCTGCTCATCGGCAGGCCCGACACGATGGTCTTGCCGCTGTGGGAGTAGCGCCCGACGACGCGATAACTTCCGAGCCCGTCGAGGTCGACGGTGACTGGGTGGTCGTCGGGGGAGATGTCGGCGAGCTGGCGGGTGGCAGTCTCACTGATCCGCTGCCGGGTGCCGCTCGACGCGATGACGCCGGCATCGAGCACGTGCCCGTGGGACACCACCGCCCCGAGGGTGCCGGTGGCTTGGCCGGGTGCGCCGAGGAAGGCCGGCCCGGGCCCGCGTTCAGGGTCGAACGGCGGTGGCCGGCGGGGGGCTCCCGGCGGCGGGGGCGGTGGCGGGCCGAGGTCGAAGATCATCGCCGACCGATGACCGGCGTCGCGGACCTGCTCGTCGAGCTGGCCCATCAAAAACCGGTGCAGCGCAAGCTCTGTGCCGACGCCGATGCCGACGCACACGACGGCAAGGAGGCTGACGATCGCGACGAGCAGTCTGGTGCGCAATGACCAGCTGCGCGGCGAGCGCATCCACCGCTGCCGCCGAACGTCAGTCTGCGGGCTTGAGGACATAACCGGCCCCGCGCAGCGTGTGGATCATCGGCGTCCGCCCGTTGTCGATCTTCTTGCGCAGGTACGACACGTACAACTCGACGATGTTCGACCGCCCGCCGAAGTCGTAGCTCCAGACCCGGTCGAGGATCTGCGCCTTGCTCAGCACTCGCTTGGCGTTGCGCATCATGAACCGGAGAAGCTCGAATTCCGTTGTGGTCAAGGTGATTTCCTCGCCGCCGCGAGTGACCTCATGGCTGTCCTCGTCGAGCACCAGATCGCCGACGACGATTTTCGCGCCGGCGGTCTCGGTCGTCACATGCGTGCGCCGCAACAGTGCGCGCAGCCGAAGCACCACCTCTTCGAGGCTGAACGGCTTCGTGACGTAGTCGTCGCCGCCGGCGGTCAGCCCGGCGATGCGGTCTTCCACCGCGTCTTTCGCCGTGAGCAACAGCAGCGGCAGGCCCGGAATCTGCTCACGCAATTTGGCCAACACCTCGAGCCCGCTCATGTCGGGCAGCATCACGTCGAGCACGACGACATCGGGCGGTTCCTTGCGGGCCGACGCGATCGCGGAGGCGCCGTCGCCGGCCGTCGACACCGTCCAGCCTTCGTAACGCAGCGCCATGGTCACCAACTCGGCCAGAACGGGTTCGTCGTCGACAACAAGGACATGAATGGGGCTGCCGTCAGCGCGACGCATCACGACGCGATCCGAGTCGTTGACGGCGGAACCGTAGCCGCGGGACACAGCCTGAGTATCGATCGCCGGAATGGGCGGGCACTGTGCCGATGCTATGCGCTGGCTGTGAATGAGATGCACATGCGAGGCTGAATTCGTGCACAGCGGCTTCCCAGCTTGTGGCGACAGGCTTGCCCGATGAGTGCTGAGACCCAGACGTGGTCGACGCGGCGAACGCTCGCGGCCCTCGGCGTGGCCGCGGTCATCGCCGGACTCGGTGGCGCCGCGATCTATGCCGCGACCGCGGGCTCGTCGGCAATGGGCCCCGGCAGGCACGGCCCGGGGCCCTGGGGAGGGGACCGCGGCCCGGGCGCTCCCGACGGCGCGTCGCCGGCGTCGGCACTGCACGGCGAGTTCGTCGTTCCCGACGGCGCCGGCGGCTACGTCACCGACCTGACCCAGACCGGCGTGCTGACCGCGGTGTCCGATGCGTCGATCACGGCCAAGAGCGCCGACGGGTTCACGCAGACCTACACGATCAGCGCCGACAATCGGCGGGTTCCACTGGCGGTGAACGACACGGTGACCATCCACGGCAAGCTCGTCGACGGGAAGCCGACCGCGACGGCGGTCACCGAGGGCAGCGACGGAGGTCCCGGCGGGCCACCAGCGGCACTGCACACGCCGTAGAGCTCAGCGCTTACCATGGGGACATGGCCACGCGTTCTAGCGCGGCAATCCATTCCAGCCCAGGGTCGCCGCTCACATTCGACGTCTCTCGGCTTCCCCGCCGGCCCGGATCGATGCTTTCGATGCGCGAAACCGTGGCAAGCCCGACGCGGATCGGCCTCGATCTGATCGCGATTGCCGAGGGCACGGATCTGGATTTTGATTTGCGATTCGAGTCGGTGTCGGAGGGTGTGCTGGTCACCGGCACGGTGTCGGCAGCCACGTCGGGTGAGTGCGTGCGCTGCCTGACGGCGACGACAGGGGAGGTCGAGGTCGCCCTCACCGAGCTGTTCGCGTATCCGGACAGCACCACCGAGGCGACGACCGACTCAGACGAGGTCGGTCATGTCGTGGACGCGACGATCGACCTCAAGCAGCCGTTGATCGACGCCGTCGGTCTGGCGCTGCCGCTGTCCCCGCTGTGCCGTGACGACTGCCCGGGCTTGTGCCCGCAGTGCGGCGTGGCGTTGGCCCAGGCCGAACCAGGGCACCAGCATGAACAAATCGATCCGCGGTGGGCGAAACTGTCGGGCATGAACCTTCGGCCCGACCGCCCGTGAGCAGTTCCCGCGACGCGCTGATCACGGCGCTTGGCGTCGAATTACCCGACGAGCTGCTCACGTTGGCGCTGACCCACCGCAGCTACGCCTACGAGCACGGTGGATTACCGACCAACGAGCGGCTCGAATTCCTCGGCGACGCCGTCCTGGGCCTGACGATCACCGACGAGCTGTTCCATCGCCATCCCGACCGTTCGGAAGGGGACCTGGCGAAGCTTCGGGCCAGCATCGTCAACACCCAGGCGCTGGCCGAGGTGGCTCGCCAGCTCACCGACAGCGGGCTCGGGGCCCACATGCTGCTGGGCCGCGGCGAGGAGAACACCGGCGGCTCGGGCAAGTCGAGCATTCTCGCCGACACCATGGAGTCACTGCTTGGCGCGGTGTATCTGCATCACGGCATGGACGTTGCGCGCCAAGTGATTCTGCGGCTGTTCGGCGAACTTCTGGACACCGCGCCGACGCTGGGCGCCGGTCTGGACTGGAAGACCAGCCTGCAGGAACTGACCGCCGCGCGCGGGCTCGGTGTGCCGTCGTACGTCGTCACTTCGACGGGTCCCGATCACGACAAGGAATTCACCGCGACGGTGATCGTGATGGACACCGAGTACGGCGAAGGCGTCGGCCGGTCGAAGAAAGAGGCAGAACAGAAGGCCGCCGCTGCGGCGTGGAACGCGCTGGACAGCACCGGAGCCAGTGCCTGAGCTGCCCGAAGTCGAGACTGTCCGGCGCGGATTGGCGGCTCATGTCGCGGGTCGGACGATCACCGCGGTCCGGGTGCATCATCCGCGAGCTGTCCGCCGGCACGAGGCCGGGCCCTCCGACCTGACCGCTCGCCTGATCGGGCAAACGGTCACCGGTACCGGGCGACGCGGAAAATACTTGTGGCTCAACCTCTCTGACGGGTTTGCGCTCGTCGTGCATCTGGGCATGAGCGGCCAGATGCTGCTGGGCCGCGTTCCGAAGGCAGACCATCTGCGCATTGCCGCGATGCTCGACGACGGCACCGCCCTCAGCTTCGTCGACCAGCGCACGTTCGGCGGGTGGATGCTGGCCGACCTCGTCGGCGGGGTGCCCGCGCCCGTCGCGCATCTCGCTCGTGACCCGCTTGACCCGCTTTTCGACGCTGAGGCCGTCGTTACGGTGTTGCGCCGCAAGCACTCTGAGCTCAAGCGCCAACTTCTCGACCAGACCGTCGTCTCAGGCATCGGCAACATCTACGCCGACGAGGCCCTATGGCGCGCGAAGCTGAACGGAGCGCGGATCGCGGCGTCGCTGAGCCGTCGGAAATTGCGAGAAGTGCTCGACGCGTCCGCGCAAGTGATGACCGACGCGCTCGGGCAGGGCGGCACGTCGTTCGACTCGCTGTATGTCAACGTCAACGGCGAGTCGGGTTACTTCGACCGCTCGCTGGACGTCTACGGCCGCGAAGGCTTGCCCTGCCGGCGGTGTGGAGCGGTGATCCGCCGCGAGAAGTTCATGAACCGCTCGTCGTTCTACTGCCCGCGCTGCCAACGCCGCCCGCTTGCGCCGAAATAGCGTTCCAGGTCGTCAAATCGCTCGCGCTAACGACCTGGAATGCTATTTCGGCGTGACGGAACTATGGGTCGAGCGCACAGGCGTGCGCCGCTACACCGGCCGCAGCTCGCGCGGCGCCGAAGTCTTGGTGGGCAATGAGGACGTCGACGGCGTCTTCACGCCCGGCGAGCTGCTCAAGATCGCCCTCGCCGCCTGCAGCGGCATGGCCACCGACCAGCCGCTGGCCCGCCGACTCGGTGACGACTACCAGGCCACGGTGCGGGTCGAAGGCCCGCCTGATCGCGAGAACGAGGTCTATCCGCGGCTCGACGAGATCCTCGAGGTGGACCTGTCAGGCCTGCCCGACGACGAACGCGCGCGGCTGCTGACCGTCGTGACCCGGGCCGTCGACCAGGTCTGCACCGTCGGCCGGACGCTCAAGCAGGGCACCACGGTGACGTTCGAGGTGAGCAGCATTGCCTAACGCCCGGCTGACCGCGTGGGTGCACGGTCACGTGCAGGGCGTGGGCTTTCGTTGGTGGACGCGGGCGCGGGCGCTCGAACTCGGCCTGACCGGGTACGCGTCCAACAAGGCCGACGGCCGGGTGCAGGTGGTGGCGCAGGGCCCGCAGGAAAGATGCCAGCGTCTGCTCGATCTTCTGCAGGGCGGCAACACGCCGGGCCGCGTCGACAACGTGGTCGCGGACTGGTCGGACGCCACAGAGCCTATTAACGGCTTCACCGAGCGCTAGTCTCACACCTCGTGTACCTCAAGAGTCTGACGCTGAAGGGCTTCAAGTCCTTCGCCTCGCCGACGACTCTGCGCTTCGAGCCCGGGATCACCTGCGTCGTAGGCCCCAACGGGTCCGGCAAGAGCAACGTCGTCGACGCGCTCTCCTGGGTGATGGGCGAGCAGGGCGCCAAGACCCTGCGCGGCGGCAAGATGGAGGACGTCATCTTCGCCGGCACGTCGTCACGCGCACCACTGGGCCGCGCCGAGGTGACCGTCACGATCGACAACTCCGACAACGCGTTGCCGATCGAATACTCCGAGGTGTCGATCACTCGCCGGATGTTCCGCGACGGCGCCAGCGAATACGAAATCAACGGCAGCTCTTGCCGTTTGATGGATATTCAGGAGCTGCTGAGCGACTCGGGCATCGGCCGCGAGATGCACGTCATCGTCGGCCAGGGCAAGCTCGCCGAGATCCTCGAGTCGCGCCCCGAAGACCGCCGCGCATTCATCGAAGAAGCCGCCGGAGTACTCAAGCACCGCAAGCGCAAGGAAAAGGCGGTCCGCAAACTCGACGCGATGTCGGCCAACCTGGCCCGGCTGACCGACCTCACCACGGAGTTGCGCCGCCAGCTCAAGCCGCTGGGGCGACAGGCCGAGGTGGCTCGCCGGGCGCAGACCATCCAGGCCGACCTGCGCGACGCCCGGCTGCGCCTGGCCGCCGACGACCTGGTGCACCGACGCAACGAGTTCGCCGGGGTCGATGACGCGGAGGCCGCGCTGAAGCGCGAGCACGACGAAGCCGCTGCGCTGTTGGAAGCCGCGATGGCAGAACTCAACGGCCACGAAGAAGCGGTCGCGACGCTGACCGAGCGCGCCGAGCACGCACAACAGACCTGGTTCCGGTTGTCGGCGTTGGCCGAAAGAGTAAGCGCGACAGTGCGAATTGCCACTGAGCGAGCACAGCACCTCGACGACGAACCGTTACCGACGTCGGGCATCGACCCCGACATGCTCGACGCGGAGGCCGACGAAGTCGCGGCCACGGAGACGCGGCTTGTCGCCGATCTGGACGAAGCCCGCGCGCGTCTGCATGCGGCGAGGGCCGAGATGACTGAGGCGGAACGGATCGCCGCCGATGCCGAGCGCGCGCACCTTGCCGCCGTGCGCGCCGAAGCCGATCGGCGCGAAGGGCTCGCGCGGCTTGCCGGTCAGGTCGACACAATGCGCACCCGCGTCGAGTCGATCGACGACGGCGTGGCCCGGTTGACCGTCGCGATCGACGAAGCCGCCGCCCGTGCGCAGCAGTCGCAGGCGGAGTTCGAAACCGTGCAGACGAAGGTCGGCGAACTCGACGAAGGCGAAACCGGTCTCGACGAACACCACGACCGCTCGGTGACAGCGCTGCGGCTGGCCGACGAACGCGTCACCGAACTGCAGGCTGCCGAACGCAACG
>DASRFZ010000314.1:0-7068 GCA_035651275.1 Mycobacterium sp.
CTCGTTCACTGTCGGCGCAGCCGGTCTTGCTGCAGCCCCGCTCACGCCGCCGGTGTCGACGGTCCGTTCGCTCGACCATGTGTTCATGGTCTATCTGGAGAACAAGGGTTACAACGACGTCGTCGGCAGCCCCAACGCGCCATACCTCAACAGCCTCATCAACGCCTACGGCGTCGAGACGAATTACTTCGCGCTGGCCCATCCCAGCGATTCGAACTACTACCCGATACTGGGCGGAAGCGACTTCGGCTTCAACTACAACTGCGCCACCAACTGCTTCGATGAGCCCAATCTCGCGGATGAAATCGAGGCGGCCCACGAGAACTGGAGGGGCTACGAGCAGAGCATGCCCTTCCCCGGCGACAGCGTCGCCTCTGGCGATTACGACCCGGCCGAATTGCCGTTCTTCGCGTTCAGCAACATCTACAACGACCCCGCCCGCGCAGCGCAACATCTGTTCCCGTTGACACAGATGGCGACGGACCTCGAGTCGGCTGCCACGACGCCGAACTTCGTGTGGTTCGCGGCGAACGAGGCCAACAACGGAGAGGGCCCGATCAGTTTCCCGTTCGGCCTGCTGCAATTCGTCTTGACGCAATTCACCGATCACCAGTACAACGTCCCGGCGGCCGACGCCTTCCTGCAGCAGAACGTGTCGACGATCCTGAACTCGCCGGTCTGGAACGACCTCACTCAGAAGAGCGCGATCTTCGTCACGTTCGACGAGGACAACAACAACCTGTCCCTGGGCTTCGGCAACGAAGGCAATCACGTTGTCACAGTGGTGATCCCGTCACCCGGTGCCGTGGCCGCCGGCATGCGCAGTGGCCACTTTACGGTCAGTGATTACGCCAACCACTACAGCCTGCAGCGCACGATCGAGGACTCGCTGGGGCTTCCACCGCTGACCGACAACGACGAATTCGCCACCCCCATGAACGGTTTCTGGACCTAGCCAGCTCCCTGAGCTCGCGCTGAACCGATTGCGCAGGAGTTAGCTGCGAAGCTATCACGAGTGTGCGAGCGCAAACGTCGACCTACCTGCGGACGTTCAACGCGTTAACAGTGGAAGACAGCTCGGTGAACTCGGCGGTTTCGCGTGGCACCACCCCGATACCTCTGCCTAGGGTAACTGCGCGCGGACGTCCCATCGACCGTGCAGAGAGGACCGGATGGGCACCAGGACCACTGCATCGGCAGCCGTCACGTCGCTGGCGGTAGCCGCCTTCGCGTTCGCTGGCGCGCCGGCCTCATCCGCCGCCCCGAACCCGCCGCCGCCTGCTCCCGCGCCCACCACCGCGCCTGCCGCGCCGCCGGCCACGCCCGCAGCGTCGGGAAGCATGCCGTCCGGCACCACCCCGGCGGGCTGCACCGACACGTCGGTCGGCGCACCGACCGGAAGCCTGCCCTCGGGCACCACCCCCGCCGGCGGCACCACGACCGGCGTCACCGGCATGTCGACCGGCAGCGCCGGTCCCGGCGCCAATCCCGCGGGAAAGACGTAACGAGCTACATCCTCGTGAGTGTGATCCCTCTCGGCGCGTAACGAACGGCAGACCCCGACCTATAAGTGTGTAGGGGTTGCCCCGCTGCCCGATGCTTGCGGCGGTGCGGGTGGGTCGCAGACGTGGCGGAGGGCCCGCCACTTGCGCAATGAGGAGCCAAGACCCGATGGGTGAAGCATTCCGGACTTGTCGTCGTCGGGGGATAGTCGTGCTGGCTTCGGGAACCGCGATCTCGTTGTCAGCGCTCACCGGCGGCATCACGCCTGCAATCGCCGATCCGCCGGTCCAGCCGGTGATCACCACGCCCGTTATGCCGCCCCACGCTGACGGGGGCGGCCAGCAGCAGCAGAAGCAGAATAAGGCTCCTGAGGTTGCGCCGGCGCCTCCGGTGCCGCAGGCTCCGCCACCGTCGCGACCCCCCGCCCCGCAGAACACGCCTGCCCCGACAGTCGAGCCGGCGCCGGCCCCCACAGCCACCGCGCCCGTCGAGCCGACGCATACTCCGGCGGTCACAGGGCCTCCGACGGTGACGACGACCGTCGCCAGCACTCCGGCCGAGACGCAGCCGCCCAAGCCCGCGATTGCCGCGTCGCCTACAAGCCAGCCGACATCGGAGCCGACGAGCGCGCCCGCGGGTCCAAAGACCTTGGCGCCCAAGGCATCAGTTCCGCCAGGCCCGTCCGCCGCCGGAACGACGCCGCTCGCTCCGCCGTCACCGAGCGCGGGCCCGACGCCGATGCTCGCGCCTGCAGGGCCGTCGCCGCAGAGTCAGGCGGCGACCCCCGGGCCGCACGAAAGCGGCGCCGCGACGCCGTCTGGTGGCGCCTCGTCGGTCGCTCCCGCGCCTGGCGGCAGTGCCGCCGCGGGTCCGTCGGAGCCGGTCTCGTCTCCGTCGACATCCGTGTCGCAGGCCGGGAAGGTCATTCAATTGGAGAAGGCGCAAACGTTGCAGGCGCCCGCGCAGGATGTCCAGCTCGCGAAGGCTTCGGTTCCCGTGGAGCAGCGGCCCGACCCCGCGCCGCAGGCCGACCTTGCAAGCCTCCGCAAGACAATCGGTTTGCCAGATCCCAGTGCGGACAACAGGAATCGTGACGACCACGACTGGAAGCCGCCCACACCGCGCGGCAACGACCGCGACGATCATGACTGGGACCATGACCATGACGTGCGCCAGTGGGACCGCAACTGGGTGCAGTACGACCAGTACTACCGCCCGGTCCTGTGCAACCCGTACCACGACGCCGTCAGGATCGTCTACGTCTACCAGAACCAGCCGCGGATCGTCTGGATCCCGCCGCTGGCGAGCATCGTGTTGGACGCAATCCAGTACGGCGCATACAGTTTCACGGCTCTGGTCACCGATGCCATCGGGACTGCGATCAACGTCGCGGTGGGCAGCTTCTTCGGTGGCGGCTACTACCCCGGGCCGTTTGTGGCTCCGCCTCCGCCCCCGCCGCCATTGCTGACGTATGACAACGTGCCCGTCGAGGTCAACTACCCCGACGCGACGTATCAGCCGTTCACTGTGCAGCGGATCGTCGACGTCGGTGACGACCCTCAGTACGGCGAGCACAAGGTGCTGCTCGACGGCGCGACCCCGGTGTGGGGGCAGTGGACCCAAACCCCCGATGGCCAAAGGCAATTCGAGGTCCACAAGACCCAGCAGTTCCCCGGCATGGAGGATCCGCAGGAGGGACCGCTGCCCGGCAACTACCAACTGAGGCTGGCCAACGACTCGTCTCCACGCGGCGTCACCACCAAGGACATGTTCGTCATCGTGGCCGACGCGGTCGTCGCTACCTTGGCGCTCTGTGCGCTAGCGGCTTTCGGGATATCGCGACGCCGATCCCGCGCCGAGCACTGAGGCTGTGTGGCAGCATCGAGAGATGAGCGCACGCCATGTCGCTCGTTTGCTCGGTGCGGCGACCGCCGGCTGGGCGGCGTTGTGCGCCACACCGATCGCCGTCCCGTCGGCGTCGGCCGCGGCGTGCCCCGACGTCGAGGTCGTGTTCGCGCGTGCCACGACCGAGCCGCCGGGAGTCGGCAGCGTCGGCAAGGCATTCGTCAACTCGTTGAGGTCGCAGGTCGGCGGGAAGTCCGTCGGCGTCTACGCGGTGAACTATCCCGCCAGCGAGGATTTCGCGTCGTCGGCGTCGATTGGGGCGAATGACGCGCGGGCTCACGTCCAGTCGACCGCCGCGACTTGTCCCGGCACCCGGATGGTGCTCGGCGGATACTCGCAAGGTGCGATGGTGGTCGACCTGATCACTGCGATCCCGGTGTCGTTCGCCGGGTTTACGCCGGCGCCGATGCCGCCCGACGTGGCCGATCACGTGAGCGCCGTTGCGGTCTTCGGCAATCCGCTGGACCGGTACGTGGGAACCCAGCTCAACAGCGTCAGCCCGGACTACGGCGGCAAGACGATCGACCTGTGCGCGGCGGGCGACCCGATCTGCACCCCGAGCGGAGACATGTCGACGCCGACGCATGACGAGATGTTCTCGGCGGCGCACCTCTCCTATGTGACGTCCGGGATGGCCAGTCAGGCGGCGTCTTTCGCCGCAAGCCACGTCTGACCCGTTGTTGCGGGCTTCGGCGACGATCCGATGAGATGATGCTTGCCATGCACCGCGCGGCGACACTCGAGGCGCGCCGATGATCCTGAGATTGATCGCCGTCATCATTCTCGGCGTCGTCGCCGCCTGCGCGTCGCCGGCGCTGTCGGGGTCCGGCTGGAGCCAGGAACTTTCCCTCGGGCTGGAAGGACCCGTCAACAGCCCAGAGCGGTTGACGGCCGCCACTGCCACTCGGCAGACCCACCCGCCGACGGCGCCGTTCGCCGTGAGCCTGCGACAAGAGTTCGGGCTCCCCCCAATACACGACGTGCAAAGCGACGCCGCCGCCGAAATCACTGATCGGACACAGGTTTTCCAGCGCGCCCGGTTGCTGAACATCGATAGCGGCACCGCAGACACGTCCTGGAAGGCCGCCGCGGACACCGTCACCGCGGATCGGGCGATATTGCCGACGTTGCTTCAGCAGCCGTTGCGGCGGTTGACGTTCCGAGGCACCCGGCTCTCCGAGCTGAACGCGGCGATCGCTGCCGCCGGCCCGGCGCACATCACCGTGACCAGCCGCACTCTGCAGGCCGACACGGGCCTGACGATCACCGGGCAGAACCTGATTCTCGACTTCGCCGGCGCTGCGATCGACGTGGGCGCCCAGCCCCCGCTCTGGCTGGTCTCGTTGGTGAATGCCCGCCACGTCGCCGTCCTCAACGCGCAGATCAACGGCGGAACGAACGGGTTTCTGGTCAACAACTCCTCCGATGTCGCGATTGAGGGCAACGACGTCGAACGCCTGACGCAAAACGGCATCGTGCTCACCGGGCAGTCGTCGGACGTGGACATCCACGCCAACCACCTGCACGACCTTGGGCGGGCCGGCATCATGCTGCATGGTCCCGTCACGACGGCGCTGCTGGAAGACAACGAGATCGATCATTTGCAAGGTCATTCGAATTGGAATGCCGGCATTCTGCTCACTGGCCGCGACGGCGATATCGCAGCCGATCCCAACGCCTTCCTGTTGCCCGATCACTACTGGGTCGTGACCGAACAGCTCGTCCGGCGCCTGAAGAATCCCTCCCAGAATGTGATCTTGGGCAACCGAATTCACGACAGCCTGTCGTCGGGCATCTACAACGACGGGGCGATCGCGAATGTGTTCGTCGAAAATCGGATCGCGGGAAATGCCAAGGAAGGGATCTGCTTCGACAACGGCGCCACCGCGAATGTCTTCGCCGGGAACATCGTCCGCGGCAACGGTAGGCGCTGGGGGCAGCCCGACGCGGTGCTGGCTCTCGATTCCGTGTTGGGCGCCGGCCGGGCTGCCGACGGCACCTCGAACGCGAAACTGCCGGGAATTTCCGTCGACAATGCGCTGTACAACGAGATCGTCGGCAATTACATCGACGCAAACGACGGCGGCGGCGTGAAAATGGTGCGCACCGGGCTGTTCAACGTCATCGTCGCGAACACCATTTCCGACAACAATCTGGGCGCCAGCCCGAGATTTCATTTCTTCGGGGTCGAACTTGGCGGCGCACCCGCTGACGCACCTGTTGTGGACCTCGATTTCGTGGGATCCTCCGGCAACGTCATTTACGGCAACGCGATCCACGGCCAGCACTATGCAGGGGTTTTCATCGGGTCGGATTCGGTGCAAAACGACGTCCTGCGCAACGACATCACCGGCGCGCTGGCGTTCGCGGTGGAGGCTCAGGGCCGATAAGCCGCTTGCGCGAAGAGGGGACAACACCGATGAGCCGCTTGCGCGAAGAGGGGACAACACCGATGAGCCGCTTGCGCGAAGAGGGGACGACACCGATAGCGCCGCACCGGTCGGTAGGGTGATCACCTCGTGACCCTCAACACCATCGCGCTCGAACTCGTTCCGCCGAACGTGGAACGCGGTCGGGACCAGGCCGCCGAAGACGCACGCAAAGTGCTGCAGTTCTCCGCTCAGTCAGGTCTCCAGGGCCGGATCCGGCACGTGATGATCCCCGGCATGATCGCAGAAGACGACGACCGGCCCATCGAAATGAAGCCCAAGCTCGACGTGCTCGACTTCTGGTCGATGATCCAGCCGGAGCTGCCTGGGGTGCAAGGACTTTGCACCCAGGTCACCGCGTTCATGGACGAGGCCGCGCTGCGGGAGCGGCTGACCAGCCTGGGGGAGGCCGGTTTCGAAGGCATCGTGTTCGTCGGCGTCCCGCGCACGATGAACGACGGCGAGGGCTCCGGCGTCGCGCCGACTGACGCGTTGTGGATCTATCGCGGGCTCGTGCCCAACCGCGGAGTCATCCTGATCCCCACCCGGGACGGCGAAGGGGGCCGGTTCAACTTCAAGTGCAATCAGGGCGCGACGTTCGGCATGACACAGCTGCTGTATTCGGACGCGATCGTGCGGTTTCTGACCGAGTTCGCCAACAACACCGACCACCGGCCGGAGATTTTGCTGTCGTTCGGCTTCGTGCCGAAGGTCGAGAACCGGGTCGGGTTGATCGACTGGCTGATCCAGGACCCGGGCAACGCTGTGGTGGCCGAGGAGCAGGCGTTCGTCAAGAAGCTCGCGAGCAGCGAGGCCGATCAGCGCCGGCTACTGATGGTGGATCTGTACAAGAGGGTGATCGACGGGGTCGCCGACCTCGGCTACCCGCTGAGCATCCACCTCGAAGCGACGTACGGGGTCTCGGGCGCGGCATTCGACACGTTCGCGGAGATGCTCGCCTACTGGTCGCCGGCACGCCAGACCGCGTGACGCTTACGCCAAGGATTCGATCCACGCCCGGTGCAGCGCTGCATACCTGCCGTCACCGCGTGCGATGAGCTCGTTTGGAGGCCCGTCCTCGACGATGCGGCCGTGCTCCACAACGAGCACACGATCGGCCACCTGCACCGTCGAAAGCCGGTGCGCGATGACGAACGCGGTTCGCTCGGCGAGCACCGTCTGCATCGCGCGCTGCACCATCCGCTCGCTGGGAATGTCAAGTGACGACGTC
>DASRFZ010000315.1:0-8677 GCA_035651275.1 Mycobacterium sp.
TGGACGGAAAAGTGGTGGCGGAGGAGCCGGTCGGCGGATCGGCGCATTGCGTGTATCAGCGCCCCTGACAGTTCGTCAGCCCACTCCGCGGGACAGCCAGCTGACCTCCGCACCCTGACCGCCGTCACGGTAAGGCTCCAGCGCGTCGTCCCATGCCGTGCCCAGCACCGAATCCAGTTCCGCCAACAAAGCGTCGGCGCCGGCGGTCATCAGCGTGCGCAGTCGATTCTCGCCGACCATGATGTCGCCGTTCGCACTCATCGCCCCGCTCCACAAACCGAGCTGCGGGGTGTGGCAGAACCGCTGCCCGTCAACGCCGGGGCTCGGGTCCTCGGTGACCTCGAAGCGCAACACCGGCCACGATCGCAGCGCGTGCGCCAACTGCGCGCCCGTGCCGACGGGCCCCATCCAGTTCGTCACCGCGCGCAGCTGCCCGGGCATCGCCGGCTGCGGGGTCCACTTCAGGTTGGCGCGGCTCTCCAACGTGGACGACAGCGCCCATTCGACATGCGGGCACACCGCGGCGGGCGAGGCGTGGATGTAAACCACACCTGTCGTCGCGTCAGCGAACTGGTTCGACGCACGCATCATCGGCTCCTCCGGCTCCACGAGGGACGTCTTCCCCAACGACCTGGTAAAACCGATGGAATTGAGTCGTGCGTGTCTATTGTGCCTCTTGTGACGCCTGTTGCGCTAGTCTGCAGCGCAATCGGCCAAGATCGTGTCTGAAATCTCCGGCCAGCGAGCCCTCGCCCAGTCGCCGAACTCCCGGTCGGTGAGCACGACGAGCGCGAGATCGGCCTGCGAATCCACCCACACGAACGTGCCGCTCTGCCCGAAATGGCCGTAGGTCGCCGGCGAATTCTGGGACCCGGTCCAGTGCGGCGACTTGGCGTCCTTGATCTCGAAACCCAGGCCCCAGTCGTTAGGTCGTTGCACGCCGAATCCGGGCAAGACGCCGTCGAGCCCCGGAAACTGCACGGTCGTCGCCTCGGCGTGGGTCTGGGCAGCGACCGTCCTCGGCCGCAGCAGATCACCAGCGAACTGCACGAGGTCGGCAACCGTCGCGACGGCACCGTAACCCGCAGCCTCGGCGCCGCCGTCGAGGCGCGAGGCCGTCATCCCCAGCGGCTCGAAGAGCGCGTCGTGCAGATATTCGCCGAACTCGATGCCCGACTTGTCTTGGATGGCTTCGGCGAGCACCTGGAAGCCGTAGTTCGAATACACCCGCCGCTGCCCCGGCTCGTTCATGCATTCGTCGGAGTTCATCGCCAAACCGGACGCATGTGCCAGCAGGTGGCGAATGGTCGACCCCCGCGGGCCGGCCGCAGTGTCCAGTTCGACGACGCCCTCTTCGACTGCGATCTGCGCCGCACGGGCGACGAGCAGCTTGGTCACCGACGCCAGCGCGAACTCGTGACGCTGATCGCCGAACTCGGCGAGCACGCCGCTCGGACCCACCACTGCTGCCGCGGCGTTGTCGACCGGCCAGTCGGCGAGAGCGTCCAGGGCACTCACTTGTTCGCGATGTAGTAGTAGTTGAGCGGGTCGGTGTCGATCTCCTCCACGCGAATGTCTTTGAAGCCGGCATCGTTCAGCATCGACAACGCGAGCTGGCGGCCCCACGCCGTACCCAATCCGGCACCGTCGGACGCCAACGACACGCTCATGCAGTGCATGGCGGAGACGGTGTAGATATACGTCGCCAACGGGACACCGATGTTGTCCTCGAGCCGACTGGAAGCCTTGATGTCGACCATCAGATACACCCCGCCGGGTCGTAAGGCCTGAAAGATGTTGCGCAGCACTCGGTCTGGTTGAGCTTGGTCGTGGATTGCGTCGAAGGCGGTGATGACGTCATAGGCGTCGGTGACGTCCATGTCGGCGAGGTCGTGACGCTCGAACGTCGCGTTGGTCAGGCCGAGGCTGTTCGCCTCCGCGGCACCGACGGCCAAACCCTCGTCGGAGAAGTCGATGCCGGTAAAGCGACTGGCTGGAAACGCTCGCGCCATCACGTTCACCGCATGCCCACTGCCGCAACCGAAATCGGCCACATTCGCGCCGGCACGCAGTCTGTCCGGTAGTCCGGCGGCGAGCGGCAGCACCACGTCGATCAGCGCGGCGTCGAACACCTCGCCGCTTTGTTCTGCCATCAACGCGTGGAATCGCGGGTACTCGCTGTAGGGCAAGCCGCCACCGTTACGGAAGCAGCCGATGATCTTCTGCTCCACCTCTCCCAGCAACGGAATGAACTGGGCGGCGCGTGCGAGGTTATCCGGGCCGGCCGCTCGGGTAAGCAGCGCGGCGCGATGACGCGGAAGCGTGTACGTCGCGGAACCCGGGTCGTACTCGACGACCTTGCCGGTGGTCATCCCGCCCAGCCACTCGCGGACATACCGTTCGTTCAGTCCGGCCGCTTCGGCGATCTGCGCACTCGTCGACGATGGCCGCTCGGCCATCACGTCGAACAGGCCCGTCTGGTGCCCGATGCTGATCAGGATGGCGAGGCTCGCGCCGTCGATCGTGCCCATCACACGCACCGCGAATTCCTCCGTGGTCTCCGTCATGGGCTAAAAACCTACGCCGCTTCGTTTAGTAGGTTGACCCGCATGAGCCAAACAGTGCGGGGCGTGATCTCGCGGAAGAAGAGCGAGCCGGTCGAAGTCGTCGACGTGGTGGTGCCCGACCCCGGGCCGGGCGAAGTCGTCGTCGACATCACCGCATGCGGCGTCTGCCACACCGACCTGACCTACCGCGAGGGTGGCATCAACGACGAGTACCCGTTCCTGCTCGGCCACGAGGCCGCGGGCACCGTCGAGTCCGTCGGTTCGGGCGTCACATCCGTTGCGCCAGGCAATTTCGTGGTCCTCAACTGGCGCGCCGTGTGCGGGCAGTGCCGGGCGTGCCGACGCGGACGGCCGTGGTACTGCTTCGACACGCACAACGCTACGCAGAAGATGACGCTGACCGACGGCACCGAACTCACCCCCGCGCTGGGCATCGGCGCATTCATCGACAAGACGCTGGTGCACGAAGGTCAGTGCACCAAGGTCGATCCCGCCGCCGACCCGGCGGTGGTCGGGCTTCTGGGCTGCGGTGTGATGGCCGGTCTGGGTGCGGCGGTCAACACCGGTGCGGTCGGCCGCGACGACACGGTCGCGGTGATCGGCTGCGGCGGAGTGGGCGACGCCGCGATCGCGGGATCCGCGCTCGTCGGTGCCAAGCGGATCATCGCCGTCGACACCGACGACGCAAAGCTGGCCTGGGCGAAGGACTTTGGCGCCACCGACATGGTCAACGCCCGCACTGCCGACGTCGTCGAAGCCATCCGGGACCTGACCGATGGGTTCGGTGCCGACGTGGTGATCGACGCGGTCGGCCGGCCCGAAACCTGGAAGCAAGCGTTCTATGCGCGGGATCTGGCGGGCACGGTGGTGCTTGTCGGCGTGCCGACGCCGGAAATGCGCCTCGACATGCCGCTGGTGGACTTCTTCTCGCGGGGCGGATCCTTGAAGTCCTCGTGGTACGGCGACTGCCTGCCCGAGCGTGACTTTCCCACTCTGGTCAGCCTTTACCTGCAGGGCCGGCTGCCGCTGGACAAGTTCGTCACCGAACGGATCGGCATCGACGGAATCGAAGACGCCTTCCGCAAGATGCATTCCGGTGAGGTGCTGCGCTCGGTGGTGGTGTTGTGACGCGCATCGACCGCGTGGTCACCCACGGCACGTTCGAACTCGACGGCGGCAGTTGGGAAGTCGACAACAACATCTGGTTGATCGGTGACGACGCCGACGTCGTGGTGGTCGATGCCGCCCACGACGCGGGTCCGATCATCGACGCGGTCGCCGGCCGCAACGTGGTGGCGGTGGTCTGCACGCACGGCCACAACGACCACGTGACGGTCGCGCCCCAACTTGGTGATGCCCTCGACGCCCCGGTGCTGATGCATCCAGCCGACGAGGTGCTGTGGCGAATGACGCATCCCGACAAAGAGTTTCGTGCACTCGACGACGGTGCGGTGCTGACCGTCGGCGGAGCCGAACTGCGAGCCATCCACACTCCCGGCCACTCCCCCGGCTCGACGTGCCTACATGCTCCCGACCTCGGTGCCGTGTTCAGCGGCGACACGCTGTTCCAGGGCGGCCCGGGCGCCACGGGCCGGTCGTATTCCGATTTCCCGACGATCCTCGCGTCGATTTCGAAGAAGCTCGGGAAGCTGCCGGGCGATACCATCGTCTACACGGGTCATGGCGACACCACGACCATCGAAGGCGAACTGGTGAACTACGACGAATGGGTGATGCGAGGGCACTAGCCCTGAACCGCGACGAGAAGTGCAAACGCGTTGCGGCCGAACACCTTCTCGATGTCCGCAGCGCTCAGCCCTTGCGCTGCAAGGTATTCGGCAAGCTCGTCGAACTGACGGTACTCGGTCAGCACTGGACGGTAGTTGCCGTCCATATCCGTCCCAATTCCCACGTGGTCGACGCCGACAAGGTCGACAAGCCGCAGAATCTCGTCGCCGAAATCGTCGAGATTCCTGCATACAACACCTGACGGCCATGCCCCGATGAGCCCGCCCGCGTCGGCGACGGCGCGCGCATGCGGCTCCGACAGCAGCCGCGGATGGGACGGGCCCGGCCCGTGAAGGTGGCTGTGCGAGATCATCACCGGATGCCGTGACGCTGTCAGTACGTCCATTGTGGTGTCAGTGCTCGCGTGTGCGCAGTCGACGACTACACCGAGCCGGTTGCACTCAGCCACAACGTCCTTTCCAAAAGCGGTGAGTCCGCCATGCGCGGGTTGTTCGGTCTGCACGTCACCCAGCTCGTTCACTCGGTAGTGCACCAGCGTCAGGGACGAAACCCCGAGAGCCACAACCTCTTCCAGACGCGACAGATCACCCTCGAGAAAATCCGCACCTTCGCAGCTTATGAGCACCTGTAGCCCCGCGTCGCGCGTCGCTTCGCGAAGTGAGTCGAGCTGCCGCTGATGATCCGCCCACACTTCGCCCGGCTCGAAATCGCGATGTGCATACAAGCCTTTCACGGGATCAAGAGCCAGCACGGCGAGGTCCGCGACCGTCGCCAGCCAGATCGCGGTCATCCCGGCGTCTGCGGCAACGGCCAGCGACTCGGCGATCGCCTCGCGACCGAACCGTGCGACCATCCCGTGGTCCTCGGGCAAGCCGGCCAGGAAACACCGCCCGGCGTGCGAGTGCACATCAACCCGCATGCACGTCATCGTCGCATGGCGGGCGACTACTGTGCTGGCTCATGGCCGACGCTGCGCTGCCCCGCCCGGCGCCGATCGAGGCAGGCGGGACGCTGAAAGGCAGCTCCCGCGTGCAGCCGGCCTCGCTGCCCGCAGTGGAGCTGCTCGAGCGGGCGGCCCGCGCGGTGGAACTTCCCCATGCGCCGAACACGATTGTGATCGCGGACTACGGCGCGTCCGCGGGCCACAACTCGCTGCTGCCGATCCGGACCGCGATTTCCGTCATTCGTTCCCGCGCCGAATCGGGCCGGGCGATCTGCGTCTTCCACGCCGATGTTGCCGAAAACAACTACGCCGCACTGTATGAAGCACTGGATTCGGATCCGCAGAGCTATCTGCATGACGACCCGGCGACGTTCGCGTCGAGCAGCGGGCGCTCCGTCTATCAGCAGGTGGTGCCGACCAACATCGTGACGCTGGGCTGGAGTTCATGGGCGGTGCACTGGCTTTCCCGCGTGCCCGCCACCATCCACGACCACGTGCACATCGCGTGCAGTTCCGACGCCGAAGCAAAGGCCGCGTTTGCGCGGCAAGCGGCGGACGACTGGATCTCGTTTTTGTCGGCGCGCAGTCGCGAGCTCGTTCCCGGGGGTCGGCTCGTGGTACTGACCATGGGCGCCGACGACAGCGAGCCCGGGTATCAGCCACTGCTCGACGCGCTGCGCGACGAGCTTGCCGCCATGATCGGCGAGGGTGTCGTCACGCGCGACGAGGTCACCCGCATGGCGATCCCGTCAGTCGGCCGAACCGAGGCTCAGCTCACGGCGCCGTTTGCGCCGACCAACCGGTTCGCCGGGCTGTTGGTCGAGGACATGGAGATGTTCGACGCCGAAGATCAGTACTGGACGCGGTTTGAAAAGGACGGTGATGCAGCAGTTTTCGCGAAGAACTGGACCGCGTTCGCCCGGGCGTCGGTATTTCCCACGCTGATTGCCTTCCTCGACGAGGACGCCGAGCGCAGACAACGGTTTGTCGAGCGCCTGGAAACCGGGCTGCGTGACCGCCTGACGGCCGACCCCAAACGCGTCCGGATTCCTCTG
This sequence comes from Mycobacterium sp., assembly GCA_035651275.1. Taxonomy (GTDB): domain Bacteria; phylum Actinomycetota; class Actinomycetes; order Mycobacteriales; family Mycobacteriaceae; genus Mycobacterium. The sequence goes on from DASRFZ010000315.1 coordinate 6,315, forward strand.
GCAAAGGTGCTGCTGGACAAACGAAGCTGGCCGCGCTGAGCCTACTGACCCAGTACCCGCCGTTTCTCGGCCTCGAACTCCTCGTCGGTCAACGCTCCCGACTCATGCAGCGACTTCAGGGTGTTCAGTTCCTGAAGCCGGATACCCTCGTCTGTCGGCGCGGACAGGTCGACAGGCGTGAAGCCCGGCGCCCCAACGGGAATCGACTGAGAAGGTAGCGGTTTTCCCCGCCACAGCAAGGCGGAGGCCAACAGCGCGGCCAGGCTGACGGCGAACAGGCCGGCGAACACCCATGGTAGATAACCGAACTGGCTGCCGTGCCCGAATGCCAGTCTCGGGTTGATGAATGGCGTCACTTTGCCGTCTGTGCGCACGGTGTAGTCGCCGGCCTTCGGGATGTGCGCGACCCATACTTGGCGGTGCGCGTCGTTGTTGACAGTCGTTGTGCTGCCGAACTTTTCGTCGACCTTCGGCTGCGCGACCCCGGGCGGTGGATCGATCGACAAATCGAGCTCGGGGACGGGAAGTCCGCCGCTTCGGCCGACGATCACGGTGTGGAAGCTGATGCTCGTGTCGCCGGCAGGCAGGTGGAGCGTGCGGGTTGCTGGGATGGGGACCTCGCCATACGCGTTGTAGTCGTCGAGCACGAAGGCGTTGAGCACCAGTGCCGTGATGAAACCGACGACCGACACCACGAGACCAACTACCGAGCCAATGATGACGGTCTTGCGCATTGGACTATCTTGCGCCGACTCCTACGGGTTGTGCGGCTGATTGCGCAGTCCCGCGATCGGCGGAGTTTCACTCGTCGCGGGCGCAGGCGAGACGTAGACGGTGCGGGACGTCGACGACACCGTCTTCCCGGCGGTGCCGTAGGCGACCGCCGCGGTCGTCGCGAGCAGTCCGAGTACGATCGCGGCGATACCAACGCGCGTGGAAGCCCTTCGGTACCAAGGTAATCCCCGCGTCGCAGGTGGCTCGTCAGGAGACGCGAACTCGAGCTGCGGCCGCGCACTGCACGCGTGGGCAGGCGCTTCAGCGGGCACGATCGGCGGCACGTCGTGGGCCTCGGACCACGCCAGGGGACGAATCGCGGCCGTCGGTGCGGCGACAGTGGCCGGCCCCCACGAGGCCCGCAGTGCAGCGCCCTCCGCGGCTGTGAGCTCCGGCCGCGGCGTGGTGATCACCGGGACTCGGAAATGTTCGGACAGCGTCGTCGTCACCAGCGGAATGCGGGCGCCGCCGCCGGTCGACGCCACCGCAACCAGGTCCCTCGGGTGGATACCGGCGCGGCCCAGGGTCTCGTAGAGCACGCGAACGAAGTCGGACAGCGGCTCGCGGATCACGTCGTCGAGTTCGGCGCGGGTCAGGCGGACGTCACCGCGGAAGCCGGGATGCTCGGCGGTCAGCGCGGTCACGGCGGCGGCGGACAGCCTCTCCTTGGCGCCGCGGCACTGCGCGCGCAACCGGTGCAGCGGCCCCAACGCCGAGGTGCCTGACCCCTGGGCCGTATCGCGCTTCGGCAGGGTCGCGACGAGGTGCCTCAGCAGCGCCTGGTCGATCAGGTCGCCGCACAAGTCAAGGTGACGGACAGTCGGCCCGAGGGGCGCATATCCGGCGGTCGCGTCGAGAAGCGTGATGTTGGTGCCGGTGCCGCCGAAGTCGCACAGCGCGAGTACGCCACGCGCCGGGACGCCCGGTGCCGACTGCAGCGCGGCGATCGCCGCCACGGCATCAGAGATCACTGGCAGACCCAGGGCGGTGCGCAGTGCGTCGACCTGCGCTTTGCGCCAGTGCGCGGGATACGCGACGGTCGGCCGTCGTGCGGGCCGCCCACCCGTCACTGTCCGGAGCAGGTCGTGGAGCGTCCGCGAGACCAGGACGTCTGCGCGGTGCATCCTCCCGTCCGAACCCAGGACGCCGACGGGATCGCCCACTCGGTCGACCAGCCCGGGCGTCGCCGGTCGGGTCAGTGCGCTGCGCCGCAGGCACACGCCGGCGAACCGGGTGGCACCCACAGACAGACCGATTGCGTCCCCCATACTCCAGACATCGCCGGCGGAGGCCGTTCAGTTACTTCAGCGAATCGTCCCCGCGCCAGGAATCAGCGGTAAATCCAGTGCCGTGACCCACCCAGGCGGTAGGTCGTTGACGGCCGGAACGGCGTTCAACGCACGCATGCCCGTCGCCAAGCAGCCCGCTGCAGCGGCATCACGCCCCGACCCGTCGGTGAACCGAAAGGCGGTCTCTTGGAAGATGCTTGGTGTCCCTTCGATGTCGACGCGATACACGTCGTCCTGGTTTCCCGACGGCCAGTCCGGCGCGGCGTCGTGGCCGATGCGGTTGACGTGCTCGAGCTGGAT
>DASRFZ010000316.1:0-8847 GCA_035651275.1 Mycobacterium sp.
GCGCGAGGAGTGAACGCCTTGGAAACCAGTTTGCGCAACCGAACATGTGGTGCGCCGTTCAAGCCCAGGAGGCTGTTCGCCATCTTGTCGAACAACGGACCCGACGTGATGCCCTGCGCCGCCAGAGTGATACCTGGCGGCAGGCGAAATCTGTTGTCGCGCAATATGTCGCGAGCCATTTCGTAGGACAGGATTTCCGGGCCGAGGGGCCCGATGGCGATAGGAGCGCGCGATTGTGCCAGTCGGACATCCTCGAGGACGTCGTGCGGAGTGGCCGTGAGGCTGTAAGTCAGCGTCGGGAGCCCGGCTTCGAAGACGTTGGGGGCGGCGCTGTTCACGTTCATTGACATTTCCGTCTTCCCGCTTAGGTCCTACGTTGGACGATCTAGCCGACACATTCCTCTGAAGCGTATGACCACTGTCGTTATTCCGTCAATTGCCAACCGCATTTGCCCAGGTAAAAGGCGCATGTCGCGAACTAAGATCATACGTCTTATCGAGAGGCGTCGATTTTGCCGGCCGCAGCGCACTGGCGAAGGGCTTGGCCATGTGGCACCGCCGAAGTCGACACTGCTGCCAAGGCTTGAGTGCGCGGAGTGATCTGACCTGCTCAAACGTTGTGGAGCTAAGGGGATTCGAACCCCTGACCTACTCGATGCGAACGAGTCGCGCTACCAACTGCGCCATAGCCCCTGGCCGCTAGCAGGTTACCAGCAGCAGGCCTAGCGTCAGAAACGCCGCTACTGGCCCGCAGCCCGCGGCAGGTGGTACTCCATCGGCCCCGGCGCGTACTCCAAGTGTTCGAAAATCGGGTCCTCATCGTCGATTTCCAGCACTGCCGCCCCCGGTCGCCGCAACCGCGACGGCACGTCGTACTCCCGGTCGGCGGTGTTTTCGACTCCGAGTTGCGACCGCGCCATCCTTTGCATGCGCCGCCGTCGCACCCGCGCCTCGATGCGCGTCTGACGGCGCAGATACGCCAAGTACAAGATCGTGATGATGCCGGCCGAGCCGCACGCCCACCAGCCGTCGTGCCATACCGTCACCGCGGCGACCGTCGTCGCAAGCATCGTCAGCGCCATGACCGACAACACCCGCTTGCGGAACCGATACTTGCGCGCGGTCACCGCCGCGGCCGTCGTCGATTCGTACAACCGCCGCCGCGCCACTGGCGGCGTGATCGTCGTCGGCGGATCGTCCTCGGACTCCAATCCCGAAGTGTCCTCGACGGTTTCGTACTCGTCGGCAGTTCCGTCGTCGTCTTCGTCAACCTGGTCGGAGGCAACAGGCTCGGGTTCCGGCTGCGGCTCGGCGGGGGCGGTTTCTTCTTCGACGACGTCGACGTCGATGATCTCCGGTTCGGCCGGCGCGGCCTTCATGACGACGGCTGGCTCGTCGTCCTCGTCAAGCTCGTCCTCGTCGTCTTCGTCGACGGGTTGCCAATCCGGGTCGCTGTTGTGCCCGGCGGCGGGACCGCTCTTCTTGAGGCGTGAACCCAGTCCGCTGTTGAGCACCCGGGTCGCCAGCGCGACGTCACTGGTCCGACGGACAGCCTCGCGCTTACTGATCAACATCGGAACAAGTACGAACAGCCAGAGCACCACGAGGGAGATCCACAGGAGTGATTGCGGGACGCTTGGCATTGCCTGCTCCTTTCGCCGTCAGGCTAGGTCTGTGATCAGCGCAAAGGACGAAGGCGCGCCGCAGTGACCACCACAATTACACACCTGTAATTCGCGTCCGGCAAGCATCAACAGTCACATAAGTAACATCCTTAACATCGATGATCCCCGCGAGCGTGCGCTCCGGTACACGTTTCGTCGGCGAGTCGACGTACAGACACGCGCGCTCGCGCGGGAAGAGCAAGCGGTCAGGCCCAGTGGGCTTGACCCGCCCGGACCAGCGCCGACGCCACCGAACCCTGCACTTCCTCGACTGTGATCGCCACCAACAGGTGGTCCCGCCAGGCGCCGTCGACGTCGAGGTAGCGCTGCAGCAGCCCTTCCTCGCGGAAGCCGACCTTCGCGAGCACTCGCCGGCTCGCGGCGTTCTCCGGCCGCACGGTCGCCTCGACCCGATGCAGTCGCACCGGCCCGAAGCAGTGGTCCAGACCCAATGCCAGCGCGGCCGTCGCCACCCCGCGGCCCGTCACCGAACTCGACACCCAGTACCCGATCCACGCCGACCGCAACGCGCCGTGCGTGACGTTGCCGATCGTCAACTGTCCGCAGAACTGGCCGTCGAGTTCGATCACGAACGGAAGCATCCGGCCCTTCCGCGCCTCGGCTCGCAACCCGGAACACACCGACGGCCACGACGACATCCCATGTCTGCGTGTCCAATCCGTGTCGGCCGTCGGTTCCCACGGCTCCAGATGCTCGCGGTCCGCCAGCCGGACCTTGCTCCACTGCCCGGCGTCACGCATCCGTACTGGCCGCAACTGCACCATGCCGCCGGCTACTCTGATCGGCCCCACGGTGGCCGGCCATCCCGGGTGTGCGGAAGTGTCACGAAAAACGTTCACACGCAATGCGTTTCAGCCACGCTGTGCCAAGAATGCGACGCTGACGACCTCTCCGGTGCGAATCTGTTCCGCGTCGCTGGGTATCACCACGAGGCAATTCGCTTCCGCCAGCGTCGCCAGAAGATGCGACGACGGGCCCGGCGCCCCGAGCACTTGCACCAGGTATTCGTCGGTGTCCTGGTCGCGCATCAACTGTCCGCGAAGATATCCGCGGCGTCCGCGCACCGACGAAATCGGCGACAGCGTACGGGCTTCCACGATCCGGCGGACCGGCTGGCGCTTGCCCAGCGAGAGCCGAATCAAGGGACGCACCATGACTTCGAACACCACCAGCGCGCTGACCGGATTGGTCGGCAGCAGAAACGTCGGCACGCCGTCGGGCCCGAGCTGACCGAATCCCTGCACGGAGCCGGGATGCATTGCGACACGGTTGATGTCCACCTCGCCCAGCGGCGCCAGCGCCGAGCGCACACTCTCGGCCGCCGCTCCGCCGACACCTCCGGCGATCACAACCACTTCGGCGCGACTCAGCTGACCTTCGACGACCTCACGAAGCTCCTTCGGGTCGTTGCTGATGATGCCGACCCGGTTGACCTCTGCGCCGGCGTCGCGGCCGGCCGCGGCCAACGCGTACGAATTCACGTCGTACACCTGGCCGTTGCCCGGTGTGCGATTGATGTCGACGAGCTCGCTGCCCACGCTCATCACGGACAGGCGCGGCCGCGGATGCACGAGCACCCGTTCGCGGCCCACCGCCGCGAGCAATCCGACCTGAGCCGCACCGATGATTGCGCCCGCTCGCACCGCGACGTCACCGGGCTGCACGTCGTCACCCGCGTGGCGCACATAAGCGCCCGACGGCACGCTGCGCAGCACCCGCACCTTCGACTCGCCGCCGTCGGTCCACTTCAGCGGCAGCACCGCGTCCGCGAGCGTCGGCATCGGCGCGCCGGTCTGCACACGCGCAGCCTGCCGCGGCTGCAGCCGGCTCGGCGCGCGCGCCCCTGCCTCGATGTCGCCGACGACCGGCAGCCTCACTTCGACGCCACCACCGTCGTCGTAGTCGCGGCCCTCACCGACCTCGGCGACGTCCACGCTTCGCACCGCATAGCCGTCGATCGCCGCCTGGTCGAACCCGGGCAGTGGACGCTCAGTCACCACCTCTTCGGCGCACATCAGGCCCTGCGCTTCGGCAATTGCGACGCGCACCGGTCGCGGCGCAACCGCCGCCGCCGTCACGCGCGCCTGCTGTTCTTCCACCGAACGCACAGCACGCCTTTCCGTCGAGTGCCGGGGGCGAGCAGGGAATTACTGCTCAGCCAGACCCAACCGTGATACCAGCCACCGCCGCAACTCGGGGCCGTAGTCGTCACGGTCCAAGGCAAAGTCAACCGCAGCCTTGAGGTAGCCGCCGGGATTTCCCAAGTCGTGTCGGGACCCGCGATGCACGACGACGTGCACGGGATGGCCCTCCTCGATCAGCAGCGCGATCGCGTCGGTCAACTGGATCTCCCCGCCGGCTCCGCGGGGAACTCGCCGCAGCGCATCGAAAATCGCTCTGTCGAGTACATAGCGGCCGGCGGCGGCGAACAGCGACGGCGCGTCCTCGGCCTTCGGCTTCTCCACCATTCCCTTGACCCGCAACACATTCGGGTTCACCGCGTCGGGAACCGTTTCGACGTCGAACACGCCGTACGCACTGATCTCTGAGCGCGGCACCTCGATCGCACACAGCACGGTGCCGCCGCGTTTGGCGCGCACCTTCGACATGATTTCCAGCACGCCGGTCGGCTGAACGAGGTCGTCGGGCAGAAGTACCGACACCGCGTCCTCGTCGTCGGACAGCACCGGCTCCACGCAGCTGACCGCGTGACCCAGGCCGAGCGGCTGCTCCTGCACCACCGACTCGACTTTGATCAGCGCCGGCGCCCGGCGCACCTTCTCCAGCATCGTCGTCTTGCCGCGGGCCTCGAGGGTGCCCTCGAGCACCAGGTCTTCGACGAAGTGCGCGACCACGCCGTCCTTGCCCGCCGACGTGACAATGACGAGCCGTTCGGCGCCGGCCTCGGCCGCTTCTGCGGCGACGAGCTCGATGCCCGGAGTGTCGACGACGGGCAGCAGCTCTTTGGGCACTGTCTTGGTCGCCGGCAAGAACCTGGTGCCCAAGCCGGCCGCGGGGACGATCGCCGTTCGAGGGATCGGAACTTGTGCACGTGTCATCGGTCACACCTTATCGCCGAAATGCGTCTGCGTTGCTGTGGCATGAGGTGGCTAATCCCTGTCATCGTTACCTCGTGGCGCTAAATCTCAAGGACCGTATCCGCGCCGATCGAGTTTCCGCCCGGCAAATTGTGAATGAAAACGTTCGCTGGAAAGAAACTCAAGCCCTTGTCGCGCATTTGCGGTCCATTCTGCACGACCACGACGCCGTCGCCGCATACGCGCCATTGCCGACCGAACCGGGTTTTCCCGACCTTGCCGACGCGGTCGCTGCGATCTGCGGCGAAGTGTTGCTGCCGGTTGCGCGGCGGTCGGCGGACGGCACCCCGCAGCCGTTGCAGTGGGCCGTCTACCGGTCGGGTCCGCTGGTGCAGGCGCCCCACGGATTGCGCGAGCCGCCCGGGCCGGCGCTTCCAGCGTCGGCGCTGCGCTCCGCTCGGACCGTGCTGGTGCCGGCGCTGGCTGTGGACCGTCACGGCGTGCGACTGGGCCGCGGCGCCGGGTTCTACGACCGTTCACTGAGCCTGCGCGACCCCGCCGCCCGGCTGATCGCCGTGGTCCGGGACGACGAACTTGTCGAAAACCTTCCCGTCGAACCCCACGATGTCGCGATGACACACGCGCTGACCCCCGGGTACGGACTGGTCACATTGGGGAATGGAAACTAGCTCATTGGCACTTGAATAGGTAGAGTGCTAGCAAGCTGAGCTAACGGAGGTAGCTGTGCCCACCTATTCCTATGCGTGCACCGAGTGTGACAACCGGTTCGACGCGGTGCAGGCCTTCAGCGACGACGCCCTGACCGAGTGCCCGCAGTGCACGGGACGGCTCCGCAAGCTGTTCGGATCGGTCGGCGTGGTGTTCAAGGGCAGCGGCTTCTATCGCACAGACAGCAGAGCGTCAGCCAACGGCTCGGCCAAGAAGTCCGGCACGGAATCGTCGAGCGAGAGCTCGTCGTCGAAATCCAACGGCGAATCCAAGTCGACCGGCGACTCGAAGTCGTCCAGCGACAAGAAGCCATCCGACGAGAAGAAGTCGCCGGCAGCCGTCGCCAGCTGACCCGGTTATCCACAGCCCCGTCGTCGTCCCCCGTCTCGGAGTTCAAACGCGCTTAGCGTGACGGGATGGGTGAGTCGCTCAATCCGTCTGCGCTGAATCGGCTTTCGCGAGCACTGCGTCCTGACTGGACCCGCACCGTCGCGGCACGCCGAGTCGCGGCGGCGGCGCTGGTGATTCTCGCGGCGGTCGCGGCATTTCGTTCCGACCCCGACCGTGATCGCGTCGACGCAGTGGTGGCTTCACACGACTTGCAACCCGGCGTGTCGCTGACCGCCGATGACGTGCGCGTCGAAAAGCGCTCTGCCACAGCGGTTCCCGACGGTGCTCGGACAGTCGTCGACGACGTGGTGGGCGCCACGCTGGCCGGACCGACCAGGCGCGGCGAGGTGTTGACCGACGTCCGACTGCTCGGCCCGCGCTTGGCCGAAGCGGCGGCCGGGCCGGACGCCCGCATCGTGCCGCTGCATCTCGCTGATTCCGCGCTGCTTGATCTGCTGCGCACCGGCGACGTCGTCGACGTGCTCGGCTCGGGTCCGCCAAACGCGGCCGCGGGCACCGAAGCAGCCCCTCACGTTGTCGCCACCGATGCGGTCGTGGTGCTGGTTTCGCCGAAGCCAAGCCAACGCGGGCCCGGCAACGACCGCGTGGTGTTGGTGGCCTTACCCGCGGCGACCGCGCATCGCGTCGCCGGCGTTTCGCTCGTCGAGACTGTGACGCTTACCTTCCACTGAGAGCCGATGCGACTAGGGTCTGGCTCACGAGACCGATGAGCGAGCGGAGGAGGAGCAGCACATGTTGAAGGGCTTCAAGGAGTTTCTGGCACGCGGCAACATCGTCGACCTGGCCGTCGCGGTGGTCATCGGCACCGCGTTCACCGCACTCGTCAAAGCCTTCACCGACAGCGTCATCCAACCGCTGATCAATCGCATCGGCGCCGGCCCGAATGCGCAACACGGAATCTTGCGCATCGGTATCGGTGGAGGCCAGACAATCGACCTGAACGTCGTCGTGACCGCGGCGATCTACTTCATCATCGTGGCGGCGGTCGTGTACTTCGGGGTGGTGCTGCCGTACAACACATTCCGCAAGCGCGGTGAGGTGGAGCAGGCCCAGGACACCGAGCTTTCGATCCTCACCGAGATCCGCGACCTGCTGTCCGAGAACGGCCAGAGCGGGCGGCACACGACCGGCCCGGGCACCGGACCGAGTCCGGACACAGCGGAGACGACGAGCGCCGACAAGTCGTAGCCGCGCGAGACATGCTGGCGGGCCGCGGTTTAACGCGACCTATACGTTAGTGATGTGAATAGCCACCGCGTCGCGCGAGGAACGACTTCATTCGCACGCTCCTGCGCCACCACATTGGGCGCGGGGCTCCTCGCGCTGCCTCTTGTCGCCTGCTCGCACGACACGGTGACCGAGGCGCCCACCACGTCGGTCGACCCCGAAGTGGTTGCCGCACGCCAGCAGTTCGACTCGCAACCCGGCTGGCGTCCGTTCCTCGACACGTTGGCGAAGGAAGGCCTGCTGACTCGCCCGGAAGACGTACCGCTCCTAGTGGCCTTTTTCCAGTCGGACTGTCGGATGCAACGGCAATACGGGTGGGCGCCCAAGAGTGATGTGGAGATGCAACTTCAACTCGCTAAGACGTTGGGAACCACCGACATCGGCCTTCCGACAGCGCAGCATGTCCTGGCCGCCGAAAAGGATCTGTGCGCCGCCCAGCCGAAGTAGTCGCCAAACAGATCTCGGCCCCCGACGCGATCGCCGGGGGCCGAGAGCCGAACTGGATCGAGTGCGGCCTTAATTCATGTTCCAGGGTTCGCCGTAGGTGGTGACGCTGTCACCGTCCTTGGAGATCAACCGCGCGAACGGACGCAACAACACACCACCAGCCGCACCGGTCACCGTGCCATGCGCATTGGACACCGCAACCCCGCCCTCAGGACCGGACACGTCCACCGAGAACGTCGCCACCTCCTGAATGCCCGGGCCGTTACCCAAGTCCGCGCTGATCGACGCGCCCGGCAACAGCGGCGGCGTCGTGATCAACACGCCGCTTGCGATGCCTCCGGTCAGCGGGATTGCGGACTGGTCGAGGTTGAAGTTCGGGGTGGTGTAGCTGAAGTTGATGCCCACGCCCAGCGACCACGGGAAACCAATCTGATACCCCAGCTCAAGCGTGCCGGTGAACTTGTCCGCATCCGGACCCGTCACCTGGTACTTGGCCCGACCCGAGTGAAACCACTCACGGGTGAGCCGGTTGCGGTCCAACGGAAAAACACCGTTGAGGAACGTGTCCCACTGCTGAATGTTCAGCGTGCGGCCCTTGCCATCGACCACACTGAGTTCATTGTCCAAGCCGGCATGCGAGGTGCCTGTGCTCACGAACAACGCGCCCAACGCGACGATCAGAGCCACCAGTACTCGACCGAAAATCCTCATGTTCTCCCTGCCATGTCGACGGTCACCATACCTAGTACGTCAGATTCAACTTCGGTCAGTCACCGTGTGGCTGCGATGAAATATTGCGGCGTCCACAGCGTTTCGTTAACGGTCCCTCATCTTTGTACGACAGAAGGACGATAGCGGTCAGACACTCACTCGGCAAAGCACAGGTGTGCAAACGCAGGTTGCAGTCTTATATCGAGTTTGCTATTACGTGACAATCTCAGTTGCGATCTGCCGTTTGGAGCGAACCTCTGTATTGCACTATCTCAGTAGAGAAATCGGATCTGCGATTTCAGTGGTTAGTTCATGTTCCATGGTTCGCCGTAGGTGGTGACACTGTCACCGTCCTTGGAGATCAACCGCGCGAACGGACGCAACAACACACCACCGGCCGCACCGGTCACGGTGCCGTGCGCGTTGGAGACCGCCACCTTGCCGTGCGGACCCGACACATCCACCGAGAACGTCGCCACTTCCTGAATACCGGGGCCGTTACCCAAGTCCGCGCTGATCGACGCGCCCGGCAACAGCGGCGGCGTCGTGATCAACACGCCGCTTGCGATGCCTCCGGTCAGCGGGATTGCGGACTGGTC
>DASRFZ010000317.1:0-25296 GCA_035651275.1 Mycobacterium sp.
ATGAGGTATCCGCCGCGTGCCACCTGCTCCTTACTGATGCCGGCGCGAGCCAGATAGTCCAGCACGTAGTCGCAGAAGAACGCGCGATTGCCGGCGGCGATGCATCCGCGCGGGAGCTGTTGGGGGGTAGGCAGAATTCCCAGCGGTTCGCTCTTGGCTTCGCGCAGCGCATCAGCGTCTGCGGGGAAGTTCTCGATCATCGTGTCCAACACCAGGTTTCGACGCTGCAGTGCGCCGTCGGGGTTGGTGTAGGGGTCCAGTGCGGTGGTGGACTGAACCATGCCGGCCAGCAGCGCGGCCTGTTGCCAGTTCAATTGCGATGCGTCGACACCGAAGTAGGTGTGCGCGGCGTCTTGGACTCCGAACGCTCCGTTGCCGAACGACACCAGATTGAGGTAGCGGGTGAGGATTTCGGACTTCGGGAACGTCTTGTCGAGCGTGAGTGCCATCCGGATTTCGCGCAGCTTGCGCGCCGGCGTGGTTTCGACGGCGGCGCGCCTTTCGGCGTCGGTCTGCGCGGTGACGAGCAGCTGGTAGTTCTTCACGTACTGCTGCTCGATGGTCGAGCCGCCGCGGGTTGAGGTGTCGCCGGAGGCGTAGCCGGCAAGACCGGTTAACGTGCCCTGCCAGTCGACGCCGTTGTGCTCGGCGAACCGCTTGTCCTCGATCGAGACGATCGCCTTCTTCATCGTGTCGGCGATCTGCTCGCTGGGCACTTCCCACCGGCGTTGCGTGTACAGCCACGCGATCGGGTTTCCGGCGGCGTCTTCCATCGTCGACACCTGAGGCACTTCGCCCTCGACCAATTGAGCCGAGCCGTTGGCGACGACATCGGACGCGCGGTTGGACAGCAGGCCGATGCCGCCGGCGAACGGGAACATGATTGCCGCGGCGATGATCGAGGCGAGAAGACAGCACCACGCCAACTTGACGACCGTCACCCCGGTCGGCGGGCGCTCCGACATAGATACAGACTACTGACTCCGCCGCAGGGGCCGGCGTGCATTATCCGCCGTCGAACGCCGATCGCTCGGCATTCGCGCCGGCGTGTTTGCCCAGCATAATTGGCCTCCGCGTCAACTTTTTTGCTGGCGGGCTGAACTCGCACCCTCGCGTCAGGTTTGTCGTCGACGGCTTGACGGCACGGTCGTGCCAAAAAAGTCGGGGTCAAACTGTTGCGCAAACGAGACCTGACCACCTAATTTGTACTCACAGTGCGATATAGGTAACAAACACCTGCACAGTGTGGCGTAGATCGCATTTCGGATCGCCGCCGAGTGGCCCGCCCGGGTGGCGGCCGGAACGAAGGGGAGCGCTGGTGTCAGGTACACGGCCCGCCGCGCGCAGGACATTGACAAGTTCAGTTCAGGCTACGGCCCCAGGCGCGGCGGCGGAAGCGCGTATCGCCTGGGTATCCCAGGCGCGCTGTCGAGCCTCCGACCCTGACGAGCTGTTCGTCCGCGGCGCGGCCCAGCGCAAGGCCGCCGTGATTTGCCGGCACTGTCCCGTCATCGCCGAGTGCGGCGCGGACGCCCTGGACAACAGAGTCGAGTTCGGCGTCTGGGGCGGGATGACCGAGCGGCAGCGCAGGGCCTTGCTCAAGCAGCACCCCGAAGTTGTTTCCTGGGCCGAGTTCTTCGCGGCTCAGCGCAAACACCGCAGCGCGGTCTAAGCGCGTCTATGCGGCCTTCGTGGCCGTGAGCTGATCGGCGATCACCCGCAACGCTTCGATGTCTGATACGTCGAACGGCAGCGACGGCACCCCGACGATCGGAACGTGCGGGTTGGCGCCCGTGAAGCGGGACAGCAGCCGAACCTCCCGCTTGGCGGTCTGAGCGCGGTCGGCATGAATCCTCAACACCGCCGCGGCCAGTGAGTCGGGATCGCCCGACTCCAAATCCTCCGCGGCGTCGACCGCCCGCTCGACATGCATGTCCGACAGCGTGGGATGCGTCCGGTTGAGGATCAGTCCCGCCAGCGGCATCCCTTCCTGAGACAGCCGCTCGACGAAGAACGACGCCTCCCGCAGCGCGTCCGGCTCGGCCGCCGAGACCACGACGAACTGGGTGCCGCGCCGCTTCAGCAATGCGTAGGTGCGATCAGCCTTCTCCCGGAAACCGCCGAAGGTCGAGTCCAGTGACTGGACGAAAGCTGAAGCTTCCGCGAGCATTTGAGAGCCCAGCACCGTCGACAGGGCACGCATCGCGAGACCAACCGCGCCGGTGACCAGGCGCCCGAAGCCCCGGCCGGGCGCGAGCAGCAGCCGCCATAGGCGGCCATCCATGAAGCTGCCCAGCCGTTTTGGCGCATCGATGAAGTCGAGCGCGTTGCGCGACGGCGGAGTATCCACCACCACCAGATCCCACTTGTCTTGGGAGACAAGCTGTCCCAGCTTCTCCATCGCCATGTACTCCTGCGTGCCGGCGAGGGAGGTGGCGACGGTCTGGTAAAATTGATTGTCCAGAATCGATTGCGCCCGTTCGGGTCCGGAGTATTCGACGACCATCTCGTCGAACGTGCGGCGCATGTCCAGCATCATCGCGTGCAGCTCGCCTCTGACCTCTGGGCCCAGCGGCACGCGCTGCGGCGAGTTGCCGAGGTCGGCGATGCCGAGCGCCTGCGCCAGCCGGCGCGCCGGGTCGATGGTCAACACCACCACTGTGCGGCCGTATTCGGCAGCGCGCAGCGCCATCGCGGCGGCCGTCGTGGTCTTGCCGACGCCGCCCGCGCCGCAGCACACGACGACGCGGTTGGACGTGTCGGCCAGAATCGCCCCCATATCGAGGGCCGGTGGTTGCGTGCTCATCGAACCCCTTGTCGGCCAAGCTCTTCCGCCAATTCATATAAGCTGCCGAGGTCGACACCGTCGGCAAGCTGAGGCAATTCGAGACGCGGCATCGCGATCTCGTCGAGTTGCTCGGCGGCTTCCGCGCGCGCCTTCAACCGGGTGGCGTGCTGGATGGTCTCGGTGAGCAATCCGGCGAAATCGGTGTCGTTGAGCTTGACGCCCGCCTTGCCCAGCCCGGCCCGCACCGCGTCGGCGTCAACATCGCCGTCCGCGGCCTTCGCGAGGTCGTCGGATTGCAGGTAGACGGGAAGCGTCCGGTTGACGATCACGCTGCCGATCGGAAGGTCCATTTTCTTCAGCTCGTCGATCGCCTCGAGGGTCTCCTGCATCGGCAACGCCTCGAGCAGGGTGACCAGGTGGATGGCGGTCTGGTCGGAGTGCAGCAGCTTGACGACGCCGTCGGCTTGAGAATGCACCGGGCCGCCCTTCGCCAAGTCGGACACGGCCTTGGTGACGTCGAGGAATCGGGCGATGCGTCCGGTCGGCGGCGAGTCGACGACGACTGCGTCGTACACCTGCAGCTTGCCCCGGTCGGTGCGCACAGCCTCTTTGATCTTGCCGGTGAGCAGCACGTCGCGAAGGCCCGGCGCGATCGTCGTCGCGAATTCGACTGCGCCGATGCGGCGCATGGCCCGGCCCGCCAGCCCGAGGTTGTAGAACATCTCGAGGTATTCCAGAAACGCCGCCTCGATGTCGATCGCCAGCGCGTTGACCACACCGCCGCGTTCGGCCGTCGCGATCTTCACTTCCTGGTACGGCAGCGGCGGGACGTCGAAGAGTTGCGCGATGCCTTGGCGTCCCTCGACTTCGACCAGAAGGACCTTGCGTCCACCCGCCGCCAGTGCCAGCGCGAGAGCCGCGGCGATTGTGGACTTTCCGGTGCCGCCTTTGCCCGTGACGAAGTGCAGGCGTGCGTCTCGTAAGCGCGCGGGCCAGCCGACTTCGCGCCCCGCCTCGCGTGTGATTGCCACCCGAGCATGCTAACGGTCGTCACCACTAGGGTTAGCGGGCATGAGTGAACCAACCCGGTGGGAGTACGCGACCGTTGTTCTTCTGATCCACGCGACGAAGCAGATTCTGGATCAGTGGGGCGAAGACGGTTGGGAGTTGGTGACTGTGCTTCCGGGGCCGACCGGCGAGCAGCTTGTCGCGTACATGAAACGGCCCAAGTGAGCTCCACGTGAGCTGGAGCGCACGGCTCCGCGAGCTGGGGATCAAATTGCCAACGGCCGCAAAGCCTTTGGCCGCATACGTGCCTGCGGTGCGCACCGGCAACCTGGTCTACACCGCCGGGCAGCTGCCGATGACCGCCGGCAAGCTGGCGGTGACGGGCAAGGTCGGCGCTGACGTCACACCCGAGGTCGGCAAGACACTGGCGCGGGTGTCTGCGCTGAACGCGCTCGCGGCCGTCGACGCACTGGTCGGCATCGACTCGCTTGTGCGCGTCGTCAAGGTCGTCGGGTACGTCGCGTCGGCACCCGGGTTCACCGGCCAGCCCAGCGTCGTCAACGGCGCGTCCGAATTGCTCGGCGAGGTGTTCGGCGAGGCCGGGGGGCACGCACGGTCAGCGGTGGGTGTCTCCGAGTTGCCGTTGGATGCGCCGGTAGAGGTGGAGCTGATCGTAGAGGTCGCGTGAGCGAGCATCCGGCGTACGGGGAACTGCGTCCGGTCACCGAAACCGCATCGGTGCTGCTGTGCAACAACCCCGGGCTGCTGACGCTCGACGGCACCAACACGTGGGTGTTGCGCGGGCCCGGCAGCGACGAGGTCGTCGTCGTCGACCCTGGCCCCGACGACCACGAGCACATCGCCAAGGTGGCGGCCGTCGGCCAGATTCCGCTGGTGTTGATCAGCCACCGGCATGGCGACCACACCGACGGCATCGACAAGCTGGTCGAGTTGACGGGGGCGGTCGTGCGGTCGGTGGGCAGCGGCTTTCTTCGCGGGCTCGGCGGTCCGCTGGCCGACGGGGAAGTGATCAATGCGGCCGGCTTGAACATCAAGGTGCTGGCGACGCCGGGGCATACGGCCGATTCGGTGTCGTTCCTGCTTGACGATGCCGTGCTGACCGCCGACACCGTGCTCGGGCGCGGGACGACCGTCATCGACCGCGAGAGCGGCAGCCTGAGCGAGTACCTCGAATCGTTGCGGCTGTTGCGCGGACTCGGCGACCGCGCGGTACTACCCGGCCATGGGCCGGACCTCACCGACTTGGCCGCCGTCTGCGACATGTACCTGTGGCACCGCGAGGAGCGACTGAACCAGGTGCGCGACGCGCTGCGGGTCCTGGGCGACGACGCCACCGCGCGCCAGATCGTCGAGCACGTCTACACCGACGTCGACGAGGAGCTGTGGGACGTCGCCGAGTGGTCGGTCCAGGCCCAACTCGACTACCTCAGCTAGCGATTTCGGTGCGCTAACCGACGCTCAGCGCATGAAAACGCACCGAAATCACCGGGCTCGGCGGGCCAGCCGCTCGCTGTCGGAGATCAGCACGCTCTTGCCCTCCAACCGAATCCAGCCGCGATGCGCGAAATCGGCCAGCGCCTTGTTGACGGTCTCCCGCGACGCGCCGACCAGCTGCGCTATCTCCTCCTGCGTCAGGTCATGCGTGACCCGCAGCGCCCCGCCCTCCTGCGTGCCGAACCTCTGCGCGAGCTGAAGCAGCTGCTTGGCCACGCGGCCCGGCACGTCGGTGAAGATCAGGTCGGCGAGGTTGTTGTTGGTGCGCCGCAGCCGGCGGGCCAACACCCGTAGCAACTGCTCGGCGATCTCCGGCCGGTCGGCGATCCAGGCCCGCAGCGCGTCGCGGTCCATCGACACCGCTCGCACCTCGGTGATCGTCGTCGCGCTCGACGTGCGCGGTCCGGGGTCGAAGATCGACAATTCGCCGAACATGTCCGACGGCCCCATGATCGTCAGCAGGTTCTCGCGGCCGTCGGGAGAGCGGCGGCCGATCTTCACCTTGCCGGAAATGATGATGTACAGGCGATCGCCGGGTTCACCCTCGGCGAAGACGGTATGCCCGCGCGGGAAGTCGACCGGCTGTAGTTGTTTGGTCAGCGCCGCTACAGCGCTGGGCTCAACCCCCTGGAAGATTCCGGCCCTGGCCAGGATCTCGTCCACGTTGCCCCTCTTAAGCTCTCGGGTGATTTCGGCAGCATGCATCGACGCCTTGCTCGTCAACGTTCGACGCTACACAGAATCCGCATGTCGAGTCGGTCGAAATTGCGGATTGGCCCCCGCATGGACAGGTCGCGGGTAGCTCGCCAGCTCCCGTGCCGGGTCGATGCGGCCCAGTCGGCGCCGCTGGAAGCAGTCCAGCGCTTCGTCGATGCCGTCCCGAGCGAGCGTCGTCATCTCACTGGGCTGCGCTTGCGCCAGGAACTCGGCCACGTCGCCGGCCCCCACGCACCCGCCACCCAGCCTGCTCTCGACGCGCTGCAACCCGAAGGTCGCCAACATCAGCAAACCTGGGACAAACGCCACGAAGAGCCATGACACAGGCAGAAAGTAAACACGCCGAATGTCTCAGCGCGATCACGAATTATCCTCGGTCAGTACCCTTGCAGGGTGACTGCGAGCAAGCGGGCCGCCGCCGTCGACAAAAGGTTCGCCGACGAGACCCGCCTCGGCCTCGTGCGGCGCGCTCGGCGAATGAATCGTGCGCTGGCCCAAGCGTTTCCCCACGTGTACTGCGAGCTCGATTTCACCAACCCGCTCGAGCTCACGGTCGCGACGATCTTGTCGGCGCAGAGCACTGACAAACGAGTGAACCTGACGACGCCCGCGTTGTTCAAGCGCTACCGGACGGCGCGCGATTACGCCGAAGCCGACCGCACAGAACTCGAGGAGCTGATCCGGCCCACCGGCTTCTACCGCAACAAGGCGTCGTCGTTGATCAAGCTCGGCCAGGCGCTCGAGGAACGGTTCGACGGCGAGGTGCCGTCGACCATGGAGGAGCTCGTCACACTGCCCGGCGTGGGCCGCAAGACCGCCAACGTCATCCTCGGCAATGCGTTCGACATCCCGGGCATCACCGTCGACACCCATTTCGGCAGGCTCGTCCGGCGCTGGGGGTGGACCGACGAGACCGACCCCGTCAAGGTCGAGAAGGTTGTCGGCGAGCTGATCGAACGCAGCGAATGGACGCTGCTGAGCCACCGGGTCATCTTCCACGGCAGGCGGGTATGCCACGCCCGCCGACCGGCATGCGGGGTGTGCGTGCTGGCGAAGGATTGTCCGTCATACGGCCTCGGGCCGACCGAGCCGCCGATTGCCGCCGCGCTGGTGAAGGGGCCGGAGACCGAGCACCTCCTGGCGCTGGCCGGGTTGTAGCAGGGGCCGAGTGAGCACGTCGGCTCGCTGGACGCTTGCGGTGTTGGCCGTGATCGCCGTCGTGATCGCCGCTTTGGCACTGCAGCTGCGCGAGCCGTCCCCGAAGACCACCTCCGAGCTCAGCGCCCCGACGCCGACGGCCGATCTCGCGGCCCTGCGTGACCGGGCCGGGCTGCCGCGGTGCCCACCCGACCTGTCGGGCGCCGGCCCGAAGGCGCTACAGGGAGTGACTGTGCAGTGCCTGGCCGACGGCACTTCCGTCGACGCCGCGCGCGCGGTCGCCGGACGCGTCGTCGTGCTGAATCTCTGGGCGTACTGGTGTGCGCCGTGTGCCGACGAACTGCCCGCGATGGCCGAGTATCAGCGTCGGGTCGGCGACAAGCTGACCGTCATCGCCGTGCATGAGGACGACGACGCTGCGGCAGCGCTTTCGCGGCTCGCGGACTGGCGGGTCAAGCTTCCGACGTGGCAGGACGGGGGACGACGCGTCGCCGCCGCACTGCGCGTGCCGAACGTCGTGCCTACCACGGTGGTGCTGCGTGCGGACGGTAGCGTTGCCGGCATCCTGCCGCGGCCGTTCGCCAGCGCCGACGAAATCGCCGCCGCAGTCGACCAGACGATGAGGAGATAGCCGTGAGTTCAGCGGGTCCGGCGGGTGTGCTGACGCCGCATGCCGCACCGACCTGGCTCAAGCCGTTGGTCGACAACGCCGGTTGTGTGCCTGCGGCGTATCGGCGCCGATTGCCTGCCGAGGTACTGGCGATGGTCACCGCGGCTAACGCGACCGCCAAGCTGACGCGCGCGCCGCGGGACGCCGCTGTGCTGGCGCTTTTTTCGGGTCCCCAGGACGCACCTGGTGACGGCCTGCCCGACGACGCCGACCTTCTGCTCACCGTGCGCGCGTCGACGCTGCGGCACCACGCGGGACAGGCCGCGTTCCCCGGCGGTGCAGTCGATCCCGGCGACGCGGGTCCGGTCGATACCGCATTGCGCGAGGCGCGAGAGGAAACCGGTATCGACACCACGCGGCTGCGGCCCCTGGCGACGCTGGAGAAGACTTTCATCCCGCCGTCGGGATTCCACGTAGTCCCGGTGCTGGCGTACTCGCCCGACCCCGGCCCGGTGTCGGTGATGGACGAGGCAGAGACCGCGATCGTGGCGCGAGTTCCGGTGCGCGCGTTCGTGAATCCCGAGAACCGGCTGATGGTCTACCGAAACACGTTGACCCGACGGTACGCGGGCCCGGCTTTCCTGCTGAACGAGATGCTGGTGTGGGGCTTTACCGGACAAGTGATTTCGGCGCTGCTCGACTGCGCAGGATGGGCGCAGCCGTGGGACACCGACGACGTCCGCGAGTTGGACGAGGTGATGGCATTGGTGGAAGGACGCGGTGACACCGGCGAGGAGTACCTGGAGGCGCGCCGATGACGTCCCCGCCCCGGCGGTCGGCACCGATGGCACCGCGTACGCCGATATCGAACCCCGCGATGAACGGGATGGCGATCGCCGCACTCGTCAGCGCATTTGTCTTCCCGCCGTTGGCAATTGTGTTCGGGCACACCGCGCTGAGTGAGATCGACAGACGCCAACAACGCGGCAAGGCCATCGCGATTGTCGGGCTTGTCCTGGGCTACGCCTTCACGATCCCGATCGTGGTGGTTCTCGTCCTGCTGCTGCGGCACCATCTGAACTGGTTCGACTGGGCGGTGATCGCGGTCGCGCTGATCGCTGCCGCATCCGGGTGGCGTTCCGGCGCAATGGGTTCGGTGATGTCGTTCGTCGGCGTGGTGCTCGGCGCGGTCGCCGGGGTGCTGCTGGCGCCACATATCGTCGCGCACATCGACGGTGCGCGGACGAAACTGTTCGTCACGCTGTTCCTGATCCTGGGGCTGGTGATCGTCGGCGAAGTCGCCGGTGTCGTGGTCGGCCGGGGAGTGCGGGGAGCGATTCGCAACGAGGCGTTGCGCACCGTCGATTCGATCGCCGGGGTGGTGTTGCAGATCGTCGCTGTGCTGGTCGCCGCGTGGCTCTTGGCGTCACCGCTGCAGAAGTCGGGGCAGCAGTCGATTGCGCAAGCCTTCGAAAAGTCGACGATCCGCAATGCCGTCGACGACGTCGCACCGAACTGGCTGAAGAAGGTGCCAAGCGATTTGGCGAATCTGCTGAATACGTCTGGCATTTCCGATGTTTGGCAGCCGTTCGGGCGTACACCGATCGTGCCCGTCGACGCGCCGGACACCGCGCTGTCCAGCAACCCGGTGGTGGCCGCGACACAGGGCAGCGTCGTGAAGATCCGCGGGCTGGCGAATGGCTGCCAGAAAGTGTTGGAAGGCAGCGGGTTTGTGGTCGCGCCGAATCGGGTGATGTCCAACGCTCACGTCGTCGCGGGGGCGGACAGTGTCTCGGTCGAGGCGGGCGGCACAAGTTATGACGCGCACGTCGTGTCCTATGATCCCAACGCCGACATCTCGATTCTCGACGTGCCGAACCTGGCCGCACCGCCGCTGACATTCGCCGGCAGCCCCGCGAAGAGTGGCACCGATGCGCTGGTGCTCGGTTTTCCCGGCGGCGGCTCGTTCATGGCGACGCCGGCGCGCATCCGTGAAGTCATCGAACTCAACGGCCCTGACATCTACCGCACCACGACTGTCACCCGCGAGGTGTACACAATCAGAGGAACTGTGCGACAAGGCGATTCAGGCGGACCGCTGATCGACACCAACGGCAACGTGCTCGGGGTGGTGTTCGGCGCCGCGGTCGATGATCCCGACACCGGTTTCGTGTTGACCGCCAAAGAGGTATCCCGTCAGATGGCCAAGATAGGCAATACCGCGCCGGTGGCCACCGGGCCCTGCATCAGCTGACCGGCGGTCCGTAGACGTGAGCCAGGAATCGCGTCAGCTGCTCGTTGACCACATCAGGTGCTTCTTCGTGGCTGAAATGCCCTGCGCCTGAGACGGATACGAATCGTCCGTGCGGTGCGTACCGCTCGGTGCGGTACACCGGGTCGGCAAGGACGTAGGGGTCGGCGTCACCGCGCAGGTGCAGCACCGGCACCGACAGCTGCCGGTTCATCGACCGCATGAACCGACGGCCTTCGCTGCGGACTTGGCTGCGCACCGCCCAGCGCTGGTATTCCAGCGCACAGTGCGCGGCCCCCGGGATACGAATGGCCTCGCGCATGTGGCGCATCGTCATCGAAAAGTCCTCGGTGTCAAGCCATTTCGCACCGGCGCGGGCGCGCACCAGCTCTTCGAGCGCGGCGGCGTCGTGGCGGGTGAGCCAGCGTTCCGGCCACATCGGGATCTGGTACCGCAGCAGCGAGGGCAGCAATGCCCGGCCCTGGTCGCGGCGGGTCAGTGCCGACGCGCGCAGCGCGGCCGGGTGCGGCGAGCTGACCGCGGCGATCGCCCGCACCAGCCGCGGGTGCAGCATCGAGGTGGCCCAGCAGACCAGACCGCCGTCGGCGTGCCCGACGAGCGTGGCCGACGAATGTCCCAGCGCCCGGATCAGGCCTGCGGTGTCGCCGGCCAGTGTCCACCCGTCGTACCCGCGCGGCGGTTTGTCGCTACCCCCGTAGCCGCGCAGGTCGACCGCGACGACCCGCGCGCCGGTGAGCCCTTTGAGTTGGTGGCGCCATGACCACCAGAACGAACCGAACCCATGCAGCAGCACCACGAGCGGGCGCGCGCTTGCCGGGGTGTGTGTGGCCTGAGCCGGTGGGCCGGCGACATCATGCTCGGCAGGTTCGGCCTCGACGACGTGGAACCGGATCCCGTTCGCATGCACCTCGGCATGGCGCCACGGCCCGTCGATACGGACGACCGACGGCGCAGGTGCTGGCACTACCAGCCCGACGGATCCGGCCGCGGACGCGAGGAGCGAGACAGGTCGGACGCGCCGGGCCCAGTGGCGGCGGGTGTCTTGTTGTCGTGGGAGGTGAACACCTCGCGGGTTTCCTTGACAGACTCGATCGTCTGGCGGGGTCCGCGGATGCGGCGCACCTTCAGGTAGCCGAGCAGCGCCAGCAGCAGCGTCGCCACCACCATGACGCCGAACACGATCAGATACGACAACCACGGGTACAGCCAATTGTTGAGCAGCTCCGCGACGAAGAAGAAAAAGAAGAACGTCGAGTAGAACAGCACCACGAGTGCGGCGATGAAGTACACGCTTCCTGTCAGGCCGCGCTTGACGTCGCGCGTGATCTCGGCGCGCGCCAGCTCGACCTCGGCGCGCACCAGCGTCGACACCTGGGTCGTCGCTTCCT
Source organism: Mycobacterium sp. (assembly GCA_035651275.1). Lineage (GTDB taxonomy): Bacteria > Actinomycetota > Actinomycetes > Mycobacteriales > Mycobacteriaceae > Mycobacterium. The sequence continues at coordinate 11,457 of DASRFZ010000317.1, forward strand.
TCACCAGGTCGCCTACGGACGGGTTGGCGGGCAGGGCGTGCGGATCCGTCAGCGGGATCGACGTGATGGTGTTCGGCACTCCGGCTCTCCGCTCTTCGCGCGAGCGCTCATCGCCATTCCTGCGATCACCGTTGCTCACGGATGCATCCTTCCCTGCGGCTTCGCCGACACGACGGTTGTTGACGGATTCCGGGTGATTTCCGTCAACAACCGTAGTCTCGCGGAAGTGAGGATTGCGCACCACCTGTGGCTGACGGCGGTCGTGGTTGCCACGACGCTGGTCTCGCCCGCGGTCGCGAATGCGGACACGGTGCCGCTGGGCGGCGGCGCGCCGATCGTCATCGACGGGCAGACCGCGTGCACGCTGACGGCGATCGGCAACGACAGTCAGGGCAACCTCGTCGGATTCACGTCGGCGCACTGCGGCGGGCCGGGTGCGCAGGTGGCGTCGGAAACCGCTGTGGGCGCGGGGGCGCTCGGCGTGATGGTCGCAGGCAACGACGCGCTCGACTACGCCGTCATCAAGTTCGACCCAGCCAAGGTCACTCCCGTCAACAACTACAACGGGTTTCAGATCAACGGCATCGGACGCGACCCGACGGTCGGACAGATCGCCTGCAAGCAGGGCCGGTCGACGGGCAACTCGTGTGGCGTCGTTTGGGGAGCCGGCGAACAGCCGGGGACGTTTCTCAGTCAGATGTGCGGCGGGCCGGGCGACTCGGGTGCGCCGGTGACCGTCGACAACCTGCTGGTCGGCATGATCCACGGCGCGTTCAGCGAGAGCCTGCCGAGCTGCGTGATCAAGTACATCCCGCTGCACACACCGGCGGTATCCGAGTCGATCAACGCCGTTTTGGCCGACTTGAACACCAAGGGCCGCCCAGGCGCGGGCTTCACGCCCATCGCCTAGTTCGCGGTCACTTGCTGGCGCGGATCGCCTCGAACACACCGGGGTCGACGAGCGTGGACGTGTCGCCGAGCTCGCGGCCCTCGGCAACGTCGCGCAGCAGCCGTCGCATGATCTTGCCGCTGCGGGTCTTCGGCAATTCCGGGACGACGTGGATTTCCCGCGGGCGGGCGATCGGCGAAATCTCTTTGGCTACTTGGGCTCTCAGCTCATCGACCATTTCGTCGCTGTGCGATTTCGCGTGGCCCTCGAGGATCACGAACGCGCAAATCGCCTGGCCGGTGTCTTCGTCGGTGGCGCCCACGACCGCGGCCTCCGCCACACCAGAATGGCCGACGAGCGCCGACTCGACCTCCGCGGTGGAGATCCGGTGCCCCGACACATTCATCACGTCGTCGATGCGGCCGAGAATCCAGATGTTGCCGTCGGCGTCGTAGCGTGCGCCGTCGCCGGCGAAGTACCAGCCCTGCTCGGCGAACCGTGACCAGTACGTCTCCTTGTACCTCTCCGGGTCGCCCCAAATGCCGCGCAGCATCGACGGCCACGGCTCATCGAGCACCAGGTAGCCGCTGGGCTGCTCGCCGTGATCGGCGCCCGGCTCGAGCTGGTTGCCGTCGTCGTCGACGATTTTCGCCGAAATCCCGGGCAATGGCGTCATCGCCGACCCGGGCTTCGTCGCGGTGACTCCCGGCAGCGGCGAGATCATCGCCGACCCGGTCTCGGTCTGCCACCAGGTGTCGACGATTGGGGTTCGGTCCGCGCCGAACGCCGACCGATACCAGCGCCACGCCTCCGGGTTGATCGGTTCGCCGACCGACCCGAGCAGCCGCAGACTCGACAGATCGTGTGCGTCGGGAATCTCACGGCCCCACTTCATGAACGTGCGGATGAGCGTCGGCGCGGTGTAATAGATTGTGACGCCGTACTTTTCGATGACCTGGAAGTGGCGGTGTTCGTCGGGCGACGCCGGGGTGCCCTCGTAGACCACCTGCGTCACGCCGTTGGAGAGCGGCCCGTACACGATGTACGTATGGCCGGTGACCCAGCCGATGTCGGCGGTGCACCAGAACACGTCGGTCTCGGGCTTGATGTCGAAGATGTTGTAGTGCGTGTACGACGACTGGACCAGGAAGCCGCCCGCGGTGTGCATGATGCCCTTCGGCTTGCCGGTGGTGCCCGACGTGTACAGCAGAAACAGCGGATGCTCGGAGTCGAACGCCTCGGGGGTGTGTTCGGTTGACGCGGGGTCGACGGTCTCGTGCCACCACAGGTCGCGCTCGTCGGTCCACGGCACGTCGATTCCGGTGCGCCGCACGACAAGGACGTGCTCGATGCAGTCCTGCCCCTTGACCGCCTCGTCGGCCGACTCCTTCAGCGATACCGCCTGGCCGCGGCGGTACTGCCCGTCGGTGGTGATCAGCAGCTTGGCCTCGGCGTCCTCGATCCGGGCCCGCAGCGCCGACGCCGAGAAACCGGCAAACACCACGCTGTGCATCACCCCGAGCCGCGCGCAGGCCAGCATCGCGACGATCGCCTCAGGCACCATCGGCATGTAGATCGCGACGCGATCGCCGGCAGTTACGCCCAGGTCTGTCAGCGCATTGGCGGCCTTGCACACCTCGGCCTTCAGTTCGGCATAGGTGATCGTGCGGCTGTCGCCGACGGGCTCACCCTCCCAGTGGATCGCCACCCGTTCGCCGTGCCCGCCCTCCACGTGGCGATCGACGCAGTTGTACGCCACGTTGAGCTTGCCGCCGACGAACCACTTCGCGAACGGCGCGTCCGACCAGTCGAGCACCTCGGTGAACGGTGTCTGCCACGACAGCCGGTTCGCTTGCTCGGCCCAGAATCCCAACCTGTCGTCGGCGGCGGCCTGATACATCTCGGCGGTGGCGTTGGCCTGCTTGGCGAAGTCCTCCGGTGGCGGATACGCCGCCGGCGCTTGAGCATGCGTCTCGGTCATGGACCCGAGCGTAGTCAGAGGTGAGCCCCGTCTACAGGTATGAGCGGTGGGTCGGCAGGCCCATTATGGGCACTAATTTCGGGCCACGCACGCGTTGTACGCACTGAGTTCCACGTCTCCCCACTCGTAATCCCCTTGGCTGTAGGCGAATTCGAACGCGTCGTGATGAATCTGGCATTCTGCCGGCATTGCACTCGCCGTCGGCGCAGAAACGCAAGCCAGCACGGCGAAGGATCCGATGACGCTGGCGAGTACGCCGGCGACGCAGACAGCGCGGGTCGGTGCTCGTCCGCTCGTCGACCCGGCCGCCGGGATGTACCCGGTGTTGTTCGTGCTCATGATCTGCTCCCTTGCGATGTGGTCGGCGGACCCGGATGGACCGCTGACAACGGTAGGAGCGCAACCCTCAACTTTCTGGGACCGTTTTCTGACGATGCGAATCCTTGGCATCGGCATCTGCGCCCGCCCCGATAGGGTCTGCGATATCGCTGCGACCGACAGAGTGGTAGGCCAACTCTGGGGAGGAGGACGCTTGGGCGCGATACGTAGCACGGTGGCGACGCTCGGGGTGGTGCTCCTCGCCGCCGCCCCAATTCTCACCGGCTGCTCAACCAGCGGTTCGGGGAACGACGTCGTCGTCGTCAACGGGGGTGAACCGCAGAATCCGCTGATCCCCACGAACACGAACGAGACCAACGGCGGTCGCGTTGTCGACCGGCTGTTCGCCGGCCTGATGGCATACGACGCGAGCGGCACGCCGAAGCTGGAAGTGGCTCAGTCGATCGAGACGACCGACAACATCAACTACCGGATCACGTTGAAGCCGGGATGGAAGTTCACCGACGGATCGCCGGTCACCGCCCACTCGTTCGTCGACGCGTGGAACTACGGCGCTCTGACCACGAATGCCCAACTGCAGCAGAGCTTTTTCAAACCCATCGACGGATACGACGCCGTCGCCGCGAAAACGCCTACTGCGCAAACGATGTCGGGACTGAAGGTGGTCAGCGATACCGAGTTCACGGTCAAGCTCAAAGAGCCGACGATCGACTTCAAGACGCGCCTCGCGTTCACCCCGTTCTACCCGCTGCCGGCGGCGGCGTTCAAGGACATGGCAGCGTTCGGTCAGCACCCGATCGGCGACGGGCCGTACAAGCTGTCCGACGGTGATGCCTGGCAGCACAATGTCAAGATCGACTTGGTGCCCAATCCCGACTACACCGGGGTTCGCGCTCCGAAGAACAAGGGCCTGCGGTTCGAGATCTACGTCAAGCTCGACGCCGCGTACTCCGACCTGACCGCGGGAAATCTCGACGTCCTCGACTCCGTGCCGCCCAGCGCGCTGCCGACCTACCGCAAGGATCTCGGCGACCGCGCGCTCACGGCGCCGACGGCGGAGAACACCACGCTCGACATCCCGACCCGGTTGCCGCACTTCGGCGGGACGGAGGGCCGGTTGCGGCGGTTGGCCATCTCGGCCGCGATCAACCGTCCGCAGATCTGCCACCAGATCTTCAGCGACACCCGCGCGCCGGCAAGGGAATTCACCGCCCGGTCGCTTCCCGGGTATGACGACAAGATCCCGGGCAGCGACGCGCTGAACTTCGACCCGGCTCATGCCAAGCAGCTGTGGGCGCAAGCCGACGCGATCTCACCTTGGAGCGGGAAGTTTCTGATCGCATACAACGCCGATGGCGGCCATCAGGAATGGGTCGATGCAGTGGCCAACAGCCTGAAGAATGTCCTCGGCATCGATGCGGCAGGCGCGCCGGTGCCGACGTTCGCGCAGATCCGCACCGAAATCACCGCTCGCACAATCGATACGCCGTTCCGTGGCGGTTGGCAGGGCGACTACCCGTCACTGCTGGAGTTCCTGGAGCCGCTGTTCGTCACCGACGCCGGATCGAACGACGTAGGGTATTCCAACCCCGAATTCGACCGCGCGGTGGACACGGCCGAAGATGCCACGACGATCAAGGACTCGTACTGGCTGGCTAACAAGGCACAACAAATTCTGTTGCAGGACATGGCCGTTGTGCCGCTGTGGGATTACATCAGCGCGGCGGGCCATTCACCGGCTGTGCACGACGTGAAGATCGCGTGGAACGGGCTGCCGGACTACGAGGACATCTCCAAGACATGACCCTCTACATCGGCCGTCGCGTGCTCGCGATGATTCCGGTGTTCCTCGGCGCCACGTTGCTGATCTACGCGATGGTGTTCCTACTGCCCGGAGACCCGATCGCCGCGATCGGCGGCGACCGTCCGGTCGGTCCCGTTTTGGCGGCCCAACTGCGGCAGCAGTATCACCTCGGCGACCCGTTCTGGCTGCAATATCTGAAATACCTTGACGGTTTCCTGCGCCGCGACTTCGGTCGGTCCTTCTCTGGCGTCCCCGTCAAAGATGTTCTTGCGCAGGCATTTCCGGTGACGATCCGACTGACGCTGATAGCGCTGGCGGTCGAAGCGGTGTTCGGAATCCTGTTCGGCGTCGTCGCAGGCCTGCGCAAGGGCGGTTGGTTCGATGCGACGATTTTGGTGACGAGCCTGGTGATCATCGCGGTGCCGATCTTCGTCTTGGGCTTCCTCGCTCAGTTCGTGTTCGGGGTCAAGCTCGGTATCGCGCCCGTCACCGTGGGCGATCGCGCAACGTTCGGTCGTCTGCTGCTGCCCGGCATCGTGCTAGGCGCAGTGTCTTTCGCATACGTCGTGCGGTTGACGCGCTCGGCGGTAAGCGAAAACGCCCGCGCCGACTACGTTCGCACCGCAACAGCCAAGGGGCTATCCCGGCCGCGGGTGGTCACGGTGCACATCCTGCGCAACTCGCTGATTCCCGTCGTGACGTTTCTCGGTGTCGACGTCGGCGCTCTGATGGCGGGCGCCATTGTGACCGAAGGGATCTTCAACATCCACGGCATCGGCGGCGCCCTGTATCAGGCGATCACCCGGCAAGAAGCGCCGACGGTGGTGTCGATCGTCACCGTGCTCGTGATCGTCTACCTCGTCGCCAACCTGCTCGTCGACGTGCTGTACGCGTTGCTGGACCCGCGGATCCGTTATGGCTGAGCGGCCCGGTCAGGAGCATTTCGTCGGTGACGTCGTCGTCGCGCCCACCGTTGAGGCGGATGTGGTTGCGCCCGGCGGATTTTGGCGGGAGGCATGGCGCAACTTGCGGACCCGCCCGCAGTTCGTGTTTTCGGGCCTGTTGATCGTCTTCGTGGGCGTGATGGCCGCATTCCCGTGGCTGTTCACCAGCCTCGACCCGACGTACGCGGACCCGAACCAAAGCATGCTGGGCCCGTCCGCTCAGCACTGGTTCGGCACCGACCTGCAAGGCCACGACGTGTACGCGCGGACGGTCTACGGTGCGCGTGCGTCGATCGCGGTCGGGGTGGGGACGACGCTGGCGGTCGTGATGATCGGCGCGACTCTTGGTGCGCTGGCTGGGTTTTACGGCGGCTGGCTCGACGCGGTTGTCTCACGCATCACCGACATCTTCTTCGGCATCCCGCTGCTGCTGGCCGCGATCGTGCTGGCGCAGGTGCTCCACCAGCGCACGATCTGGACCGTGATTGCCGTGCTTGCGGTGTTCGGCTGGCCCCAGGTGGCCCGGATCACTCGAAGCGCGGTGATCGCCGGCCGAGACGCCGACTACGTTCTCGCCGCAAAAGCATTGGGAGCGAGCCGATTCGGCACGCTGCTACGACATGTCATTCCGAATGCGCTTGGCCCAGTGATTGTGGTCGCGACGATCAGCCTCGGCATCTTCATCGTCACCGAAGCCACGCTGTCGTATCTGGGCGTCGGCCTTCCCGGGTCGACGGTGTCGTGGGGCGGCGACATCAACCTCGCGCAGACGCGGCTGCGGTCCGGTTCCGCCATATTGTTCTATCCCGCCGGCGCATTGGCGATCACGGTGCTGGCGTTCATGACGATGGGCGACGCGCTGCGCGACGCTCTGGACCCGTCGGCCCGGACGCGACAGCTATGACGCAACCGCTGCTGTCGGTCGACAGCCTGCAAGTCAGGTTCGGCGCCGACGAGCCAGCGGTGCGTGACGCCCGGCTGACCGTCTATCCTGGACAGACGGTCGCATTGGTCGGGGAGTCGGGATCCGGAAAGTCGACGACGGCCGCGGCGGTGCTCGGGCTGTTGCCGCCCGGCGGTCGAATTACCAACGGCCGCATCGTGTTCGATGGCGAAGACATCACCTGCGCCAATCGTCAGCGGCTAGGAGATCTCCGCGGCAGGCGCATCGGCTATGTGCCGCAAGACCCGATGACCAACCTCAACCCGGTCTGGACAGTGGGCTTTCAGGTCCGGGAAGCGTTGCGCGCCAACGGCCTAGATCGCGGCGCAGCACGCAATAAGGCGATCCACCTGCTCGACGAGGTCGGAATGACCGACACGACGATGCGTGCCCGCCGGTATCCGCACCAGTTGTCCGGCGGCATGTGTCAACGCGCGCTGATCGCGATTGGGCTCGCCGGCCGGCCGCAATTGCTGATCGCCGACGAGCCGACCTCTGCGCTCGACGTGACGGTGCAAAAGCAGGTACTCGACCACCTCGACGCGCTGACCGACGAGCTGGGCACCGCCGTGCTGTTGATCACCCACGACTTGGCGCTCGCCGCCGAACGCGCCGAGCACCTAGTCGTGATGTACCGCGGCAGAATCGTGGAATCCGGTCCCGCACAGACGATTATCAATGATCCCCGCCACGAGTACACCCGGCGGTTGGTGGCGGCGGCACCGTCAATAGGAGGGCGAAAAGACCCAACCCGCGCCAGCGAGCCCGTATCCGATGACGTCCTTGTCGTCGACAATCTCACCAAGGTGTTCCGAGTCGGCGTGCCATTGCGACAGCGCGACATCACCGCCGTCGACAATGTGTCGTTTCGTGTCCGGCGAGGCACCACGACCGCGGTCGTCGGCGAATCCGGCTCCGGCAAGACCACGGTCGCGCGCCTGGTGCTGGGATTGTTGCCCGCTTCCGCCGGCACCGTGTTGTTCGACGGTCAGGACGTTGCCGCTCTGAATCGACACGCCGCCAAGGCATTTCGGCGCCGAGTGCAGCCGGTGTTCCAAAACCCTTACAGCAGTTTGGATCCGATGTTTTCGGTGTACCGGACAATCGAAGAGCCGCTGCGCATTCACGGCGTCGGCAATCGCAGCCAACGACTGAAGGCCGTGCGTGAATTGCTCGATCAGGTGGCGCTGCCGTCGTCGGTGCTGCGAAGGTTTCCCCGAGAGCTGTCCGGCGGCCAACGGCAGCGGGCGGCAATTGCCCGCGCGCTGGCACTGCGCCCGGAAATGCTGGTGTGCGACGAGGCGGTGTCGGCGCTTGACGTCGTGGTGCAGGCGCAGATTCTGACCCTGCTGAAGAATCTGCAGATCGATCTCGGATTGACCTACCTGTTCATCAGCCACGACCTGGCTGTCGTCCGTGACATCGCGGACGACGTCGTCGTGATGTGTGCGGGCCGCGTCGTAGAGCACGCATCAGCCGATGACGTGTTCGAGAACCCCGGTGACGACTACACCCGCCGTCTGCTGGAGTCGATCCCCGGGTCTAGCGTGACGCGGTGACCCATCCGCTGGCCCCGCTGGCCGAACTGCCCGGCGTTGCCGAGGCGTGCGAGCGCGTCCGCGAAGCACTCGGCAAGGCGCATCGGCACCGCGTCAACCTGCGCGGCTGGCCGTCCACAGCCGCGGAAGCTGCGGTGCGGGCTGCGCAGGCGTCGTCGATTCTCGATCGCGGAGGTCCACGATTTCCGGCCGACGGACTGATGAGCGGACCGATCCTGGCCGGCGCGCTTCGCGTCGCCGAAGCCCTGGAAGGCGGGCAGACCGCGCTGGTCGGCGTCTGGCAGCGGGCGCCGCTTCAAGCGCTGGCGCGGCTGCACGCGCTGGCGGCCGCCGACCTTGTCGACGACGACGCGCTGGGCCGCCCCCGCCACGACGAAGCCGTGGCCGACCGACTCGACATGCTGGCCCGGTTGATGACGGGCGGCAGCAGCGCACCCGCACCGGTGCTGGCGGCAGTGGCTCACGGCGAGATCCTGACGCTCGCGCCGTTCGGCAGCGCCGATGGGATCGTCGCGCGGGGGGTGTCGCGCTTGATCACCCAAGCGAGCGGGCTAGACCCGCACGGGCTGGGCGTGCCGGAGGTGTATTGGATGCGTCATGCCGCCGAATATCGCGCCGCCGCGCAACAGTTCGCGGCCGGGACATCCGAGGGTGTGCGCCAATGGCTGCTGCTGTGTTGCCGCGCGCTGGAGGCAGGCGCCAGCGAAGCTCTGTCGATCGCCAACGCGAGCTCGAAATAGACCTCGAACTAAACGAAGCGGGCGGCGTTCCGAATGTCTTCGGCACGCCGCCCGCTAGCGCGGACACCGGTTACCAAGCGTGCAACGGTGGGCTGCGTGGGTAGGCCTCGGCGTCCTTGCGATGCGCCTCAACTGCCGCTCCACCCAAAGAGCTGTCGTGTTGTTCGCTTTTCGCAATTACGCAGGCCCGCAGCACTTTTGCCTATCCGCGGCTTTATGCTCCGCGTGGGTGCCGGGATCCGCGCTGGGACGTCCGGCTTGGGAGATCGAACCTTCTCTTCCGACTCGACCTTGGCCTCACCGGGCTTCCGTGCTTCCTTTGTACTCCGTGACCACGGTCACATCAAGAGGTCAGCGACGGCGCAACCAGATCTTCACAAAACGAACTTACGTAGCAACGAATACGTGAGCGCTCCGGCGGCCAGCGCACTGACTCCGACCGCCGCCGTCGTCGCCACCGCAGCCGTCGACGGCGCAGGGATCCGGTCACGCAACGACACCGGCTTGGAGAACGTCAGCATCGGCCAGCCGCGCGCCGCAGCCTCCTTGCGTAGAGCACGATCCGGGTTCACCGCCGTCGGATGCCCGACGGTTTCCAGCATCGGCAGATCGGTGATCGAGTCGGAATACGCGTAGCAGTGCTCGAGCGGATAACCCTCCCGCGCCGCGAGTTCGCGGATCGCTTGCGCCTTGCCGTCGCCGTAGCAATAGAACGCGACTTCGCCGGTGTATTTGCCATCCTCGGCGACCATCCGCGTCGCCATCGCGTGCGTCGCGCCAAGCGCGCGGGCGATCGGGGCGACGATCTCCTCACCGGACGCCGAGACGACGACGACGTCGCGCCCGCACAGCTTGTGGTCGGCGATCAAGTCGGCGGCTTCGGCGAACACCAGCGGGTCGACGATGTCGTGCAGCGTCTCGGCGACGATCGACTTCACTTGCTCGACGTCCCAGCCGGCGCACATGTTCGTCAGATACGACCGCATCCGGTCCATCTGGTCGTGGTCGGCGCCCGACATCAGGAAAAGGAATTGCGCGTAGCTGGACTTCAGAACCGCCCGCCGATTTATCAGTCCTTGATCGAAGAAAGGTTTGCTGAAAGCGAGCGTGCTGGACTTCGCAATGACCGTCTTGTCGAGGTCGAAAAACGCCGCGGTCTTGGTCCGGCGGTCGGTCCCGAGGTCGCTCGGCGGGGTCAACTGCGTCATCGTCAGCGGCTCGGCGGCGCGGTCTGCCACGGTCACGGGCTTCAGCATAGGTCGGCACCGCGGCTGCGCCTTCCGCGCCGAAGAAATGGCAGATCAAGTCACCTGTCGGAGCCTGCAATTCGGTGCTAGCCAAGTGCTGTCGATGGCAAGCAGACCTTGCGCCATAGTCACCGCAGATGTGTATAGTGAGCATCACTCGGCTTATGCCGGGTGTGCATCAGCCCGACCCCCCGGGGCTGATACACGACGACCCTCGCCTCCTCCCCCCCTGGCGGGGGTCGTCTCTTATCTAGCGAAAATCACGCGCGTTAGTCCCTCGAAGCCGATATTTCGGCTGCTCGGATGTAGTTGCGGAATCTCGTTTTCGCGTTCGCAAGAACGGGCAAGAACGCGCTAGAACGGCGCTGTCCACAGTTCTGATTTCGTCCACAGATTGCGAATTGGCTCTGGCGCGGTTGCTGCTGATCCACGCACGCTCGGCTGGTGAGCCCGACTACTGGCGTCCTCGGCGTCGTCGACAATCCAGCGTTGCGCGAGGCACTCGATCGTGTCGCGGCCGCGGTCGGTGTGCGCGTCGTGCGCCAGGCGGGCGTTCCCAGTCGTCGGGAGTGGACGGCGGCCGGCTCCGTCGTCATTGACGACGTGGCGTTGCGGCGATGCGCGGGCGCGACGTTGCCGCGACGGACGTGCGTCATCCTCATCGTGCTCACCGAGCCCAGCAGCGACACGTGGGCGGCGGCGATAACCGTTGGCGCGCAGCACGTGCTGCGACTGCCGGCCCAAGAAAACGAACTGGTCGAACTCCTGGCTGATACCGGCGAGTCCCCTGCGGGGCGCGGCGGCAGCGTCCTCGCCGTTGTCGGCGGCCGCGGGGGAGCGGGCGCGTCGGTGTTCTCCGCGGCGTTGGCGCTCGTCGCGGGCGACGCGTTGCTCGTGGATGTCGACCCGTGGGCGGGCGGTGTCGACCTCATTCTCGGCATCGAAGATCAGCCCGGTTTGCGGTGGCCCGATGTGGCCGTCGAAGGCGGCCGGCTGAGTCTGGCGGCAGTGCAAGATGCGTTGCCCAGTCACCGGGGCGTCGCCGTGCTCTCCAGCACGCGCCGCGGCGGCGACATCTCCGGCGGCTCGGTGCTCTCGATCGTCGACGCGGGCCGGCGCGGCGGCACGACGGTCGTGTGCGACGTGCCGCGCAGGCTGACCGCGGCCGCCGAGGCCACGCTCGACATGGCGGACCTAGTTGTAATCGTTGCCGCATGTGACGTGCGGTCGTGCGCATCTGTCGCCTCGATGGCCCCGGCGCTGCTCGACCTCAACCCCAACGTCGGCGTCGTCGTCCGCGGTCCGTCGCCGGGCGGGCTGCGCGCAGCGGAGGTGGCGCAGGCGGCGAGGCTGCCCCTGCTCGCCGCGATGCGGCCCGAACCCAATCTCGCCGAACGGCTGGATCGGGGCGGTCTGCGGTTGCGGCGTCGGGCAGCGCTGGCGGCCGCGGCGCGACGTGTCCTCGCTGTGCTCGAGCGCCACCCCGCGTCGGAGGCCGCATGAACTCGTCGCTGATCGACCGCGTGCGCGAACGCCTCGCGTCGGAGTCCGCTCCGCTGCGGCCCAATGTGGTCGCCGCCGCGATCCGGGCCGAGTCCGGCGGCGTTCTCGGCGATACCGAGGTGCTGACGAATCTTCGCGTGCTTCAGACGGAGCTGACGGGCGCCGGCGTTCTCGAGCCGCTGCTGAGCGCCGACGGCACCACCGACGTGCTGGTCACCGGACCGGATTCGGTATGGGTGGACGACGGAAAAGGGTTGCGCCGCAGCCAGATCCGATTCGCCGACGAGGCCTCTGTCCGCCGGCTCGCTCAACGACTCGCGCTTGCGGCGGGCCGCCGTCTCGACGATGCGCAGCCGTGGATCGACGGACACCTGACGAACGTGGGCGGCGGGAAGTTCGCGGTCCGCCTGCATGCCATCCTTCCGCCGCTGGCAGTCGCTGGAACGTGCTTGTCGTTGCGCGTGCTGCGGCCCGCCACCCAGGACCTGCGCGCGCTGGCTGCCGCGGGGACGATCGCCGGTGAGGCCGCGCGCCTTGTTGACCAGATCATCGCGGCTCGGCTCGCCTTCTTGGTGACCGGCGGCACCGGTGCCGGAAAGACCACCCTGCTGTCCGCCGCGCTCGGCGCGGTCCCGGCCGCCGAACGCATCGTGACCGTGGAGGACGCCGCCGAGTTGGCGCCGCGGCATCCGCACCTGGTCAAGTTGGTCGCGCGCGCGGCGAACGTGGAGGGCGTCGGCGAAGTCACGGTTCGTGACCTCGTCAGGCAGGCATTGCGTATGCGGCCCGACCGGATCGTCGTCGGTGAGGTGCGCGGCGCGGAGGTCGTCGATCTGCTTGCGGCGCTGAACACCGGCCACGACGGCGGGGCGGGCACCGTTCACGCCAACCGCCCGGCGGAGCTGCCGGCTCGGCTCGAGGCGCTGGCCGCGCTCGGCGGTTTGAACCGGGCGGCGTTGCACAGTCAGCTCGCGGCGGCGGTACAAGTCGTGTTGCATGTGCGCCGCGGAAGCGACGGCCGTCGTCGCCTTGATGAGATCGCCGTGCTGCGCCGCGACGGCGACGGACCGGTCCGCGTCGTGACCGCATGGCATGCCGACACCGGATTCGGCTGCGGCGCTGAGGTTTTGACGTGCATGCTTTCCTCACGGGGCGTGTCGTGACCGGCGCTGCGCTCGCACTTGCCGCCGCGCTGCTGATCGTCCCGTCGTCGTCGCGGCATCGCCTTGTCATGCTCGGGTTGGCACGGCGTCGGACGTTTCTCCCGCGGCGTCCGCGTGCGGTTGTGCCGTTGTTGGCTGCGGTCGCCGTCGTCAGCGCTGCGGTGGTGCCGGTGGCTGTCGTGCTCGCCGCGGCGACGGTCGGCGCGACGTTGCTGTCGCGGAGGCGACGGCGAGCGACGCAGCGGCGAGTCGAATGCGAATGGCATGCGCTCGAGACGGCGTTGGACGTCCTCGTCGGCGAATTGCGTTCGGGCGCACACCCTGTGGCCGCTTTCCGGGCCGCCGCAACGGAGACGGGCGGGGCAGTCGGTGCGTCGTTCGAAGCGGTTGCGTCTCGGGCGATTCTCGGCGCCGACGTGTCAGCAGGCCTGCGTGCGGTGGCCGCGACGTCGGCCACGCCCGCGGCCTGGGAGCGTCTCGCGTTGTGCTGGGATCTGGGCCAAACCCACGGGTTGGCGATGGCAACCCTGATGCGTGCGGCGCAGAGCGACATCGTCGAGCGGACGCGATTCGCCGCCCGGGTGAATGCCGGAATGGCTGGCGCGCGGGCAACTGCCGGGGTGCTCGCCGCCCTTCCGTTGGCCGGCATCGCGCTTGGCGAATTGATCGGTGCCCGGCCGCTGCGGTTCCTCGTCGGCGGCGGAACCGGTGGCTGGTTGCTGCTGATC
>DASRFZ010000318.1:0-3562 GCA_035651275.1 Mycobacterium sp.
TTCATGCTGACCGTCGAGAAGGTCAAGGTGCTGACCAACCCGTCCTACGTCCCGTCGTGCAGCATCAATCCGGTGCTGTCGTGCGGGTCGGTGATGGCGACCCCGCAGGCCTCGGAGTTCGGTTTCCCCAACCCGATGATCGGGATCGTCGCGTTCACCGTCGTCGTCGTGACGGGCGTCCTGGCGGTCAGCCGCGTGACGCTGCCGCGCTGGTACTGGCTCGGGCTGGCCGCCGGCTCGCTCGTGGGCGTCGTGTTCGTGCACTGGCTGATCTACCAGAGCATCTTCCGCATCGGCGCGCTGTGTCCCTATTGCATGGTGGTCTGGGCGGTGACGATCCCACTGTTCGTCGTGGTGTCGTCGATCGCCCTGCGGCCAGACACAGGAAGCGCAGTGGCGCGCGGACTCCACCGCTGGCGCTGGTCGCTTGTCGTGCTGTGGTTCGTCGCGCTGATTCTGCTGATCCTCGTGCAGTTCTGGTATTACTGGTCGACCCTGATCCAGTGATCTCCAAGGTTCTGGTCGCCAACCGCGGCGAAATCGCGATACGTGCGTTCCGGGCTGCGTACGAACTGGGCATCACCACCGTCGCGGTGTATCCGTACGAGGACCGCAACTCCGTGCACCGGCTCAAGGCCGACGAGTCCTACCAGATTGGCGAGGAAGGCCATCCGGTCAGGGCATACCTCTCCGTCGATGAAATCGTTTCCACCGCACGACGTTCCGGCGCCGACGCGATCTACCCCGGCTACGGCTTCCTGTCCGAAAACCCGGAACTCGCCTCCGCCTGCGCCGAGGCGGGCATCACGTTCATCGGCCCCAGTGCCGAGATCCTCGAACTGACCGGCAACAAGGCCCGCGCGATCGCGGCCGCACGCGAGGCCGGTCTGCCCGTGCTGAATTCCTCGGCGCCCTCGACGTCGGTCGACGAACTGCGCGCGGCCGCGCGTGCCATGCAGTTCCCGTTGTTCGTCAAGGCGGTGTCCGGCGGCGGCGGGCGCGGGATGCGACGAGTGACCGAAGCGGACGCGCTGCCCGACGCCATCGAGGCCGCCAGCCGCGAGGCAGAGTCGGCGTTCGGCGACCCGAACGTGTATCTCGAAGAGGCCGTGGTCAATCCGCGTCACATCGAGGTGCAGATCCTTGCCGACACCCACGGCAACGTCATGCACCTGTTCGAACGCGACTGCAGCGTGCAGCGCAGGCACCAGAAGGTCATCGAGCTCGCCCCGGCACCGAACCTGCCAGAAGAACTGCGCGCACGCATCTGCGCCGACGCGGTGGCCTTCGCCCGCGGGATTAACTACGCCTACGCCGGCACCGTGGAGTTCCTGCTCGACGAGCGCGGCCACCACGTGTTCATCGAGATGAACCCGCGCATCCAGGTCGAGCACACCGTCACCGAGGAGATCACCGACGTTGACCTGGTCGCCAGCCAAATGCGCATCGCCGACGGAGAATCACTGGAAGACCTTGGGCTGCACCAGGACACGCTGCGTATCCGCGGTGCTGCGATGCAGTGCCGGATCACCACCGAAGATCCGGCCAACGGGTTCCGGCCCGACACCGGCCGCATCACGGGCTACCGCTCGACGGGCGGCGCGGGCGTTCGGCTGGACGGCGCCACCAACCTGGGCGCCGAAGTCAGCGCGCACTTCGACTCGATGCTGGTGAAGTTGACGTGCCGCGGGCGTGACTTTTCCGAGGCCGTCACCCGGGCGCGGCGCGCGCTCGCGGAGTTCCGCATTCGCGGGGTGTCGACGAACATCCCGTTTCTACTTGCGGTGGTGACGGATTCGGATTTCCGCGCGGGCCGGGTCACCACGTCGTTCATCGACGAGCGGCCGTGGCTGCTGACGGCGCGGACACCGGCCGACCGCGGCACCAAGATCCTGAACTACCTGGCCGACGTGACGGTGAACCAGCCGCACGGCCCGCGCCCGTCGACGGTGTACCCGCACGACAAACTGCCCTCGGTGGATCTGGCATCGGCTCCACCGGCCGGCTCGAAGCAGCGCCTCACCGAACTCGGCCCCGAGAAGTTCGCGATGTGGATGAAAGAGTCTGCGGGCGTGGGTGTTACGGATACGACGTTCCGCGACGCGCACCAGTCGCTGCTGGCCACGCGATTACGGACGACCGGGCTGCTGATGGTGGCGCCGTACATCGCGCGGATGACACCGCAGTTGTTGTCGATCGAGTGCTGGGGCGGCGCGACCTACGACGTCGCGCTTCGCTTCCTGAAGGAAGACCCGTGGGAGCGGTTAGCGGCAATTCGTGAAGCGGTGCCCAACATCTGCCTGCAGATGCTGTTGCGGGGCCGAAACACCGTGGGCTACACGCCGTATCCCGAGGTTGTCACCAAGGCCTTCGTCGAGGAAGCGACCGCGACGGGCATTGACATCTACCGCATCTTCGACGCGCTGAACAACGTCGAGTCGATGCGGCCCGCGATCGACGCGGTCCGCGAAACCGGAACGTCGATCGCCGAAGTCGCCATGAGCTATACCGGCAACCTGTCCGACCCCGGCGAAAACCTCTACACGCTCGACTACTACCTGAAGCTGGCCGAGCAGATCGTCGACGCCGGAGCGCACGTGCTGGCGATCAAAGACATGGCTGGACTGTTACGGCCCCAGGCCGCAACGGCTTTGGTGTCCGCGCTGCGCAGCCGGTTCGACTTGCCGGTGCATGTACACACCCATGACACGCCGGGCGGGCAGCTCGCGACCTATCTCGCGGCGTGGCACGCGGGCGCGAACGCGGTCGACGGGGCGGCGGCTCCGCTCGCGGGCACTACCAGTCAGCCGGCGCTGTCGGCGATCGTTGCGGCGGCCGCACACACCGAATACGACACCGGGTTGTCGTTGCCGGCGGTGTGCGAGCTCGAGCCGTACTGGGAGGCGCTGCGAAAGGTGTACGCGCCCTTCGATGTTGCGGCATCCGGTCCTCCCTCACCGACGGGCCGGGTGTACAGCCACGAGATTCCGGGCGGCCAGTTGTCGAATCTGCGGCAGCAGGCGATCGCGCTGGGGTTGGGCGACCGGTTCGAGGAAATCGAAACCAGCTACGCCGGCGCTGATCGAATCCTCGGCCGCCTCGTCAAGGTGACGCCGTCGTCGAAAGTGGTTGGCGACCTCGCGCTGGCCTTGGTGGGCGCGGGGATGACCGCCGACGAATTCGCCTCGGACCCATCGCGATTCGACATCCCCGATTCGGTGATCGGATTCCTGCGCGGCGAGTTGGGCGATCCGCCCGGCGGCTGGCCGGAGCCATTGCGCACCAAGGCGCTCGCCGGCCGGGCGCCCGCCAAGCCGCAAGCGGAGCTGCCCGCGGACGACGAGAAGGCGTTGACTGTCGCCGGCACCGCGCGTCAGGCGACGCTGAACCGGCTGTTGTTCCCGGGCCCCACCAAGGAATTCGAGGAGCACCGCGAACAGCTCGGCGATACCTCACGGTTGTCGGCAAACCAGTTCTTCTACGGACTGCGTCAGGGCGACGAGCATCGTGTGCGGCTGGAGCGCGGCGTCGAGTTGCTGATCGGCCTGGAGGCGATCTCGGA